>NZ_JAQDVB010000003.1:0-208526 GCF_027674365.1 Coprococcus sp. AM11-30B
CTCAAAGTATCAACTCCTTTCAATAATATTCTAGTCTAATATCTTATAAAACTCAATATTTACTTATATGATTTTATAATTTATCTTTAACTGTTAATGACCCTCGTTCTATCCTTTGTTTAACACCTACTCAGCATACTTTTCAATCCAATTTTCGCCATCATATTCGTTAATTTGTTTTTCTAATCTTGCAAGATAATCTTGCAACCTGCTATCCTCTTCACTGGCATACCATACATTTGCCCGTCCAAATCCATAAGCCCAACCATTTGATTTTCTTGGGACTTCCCACTGAACCTTTCTTGATCTGATGCCCGCAGGAAGTAGAACACAATCAGACGAATTTGCAATTGCATTGTAATATTGTATATCTTCCGGAGCAAACACTGCCTCTTGATAATGTCTGAAAACTGTAGCATGTTTATACCATCCCACGACCGTCGTAAACTTATGTGCTGGATGTTTTGCACAATACACAACAAGCACATCATCTACTGATTCTTCTTTTTTTAATAGCTCACACCCCGCAATATTCTCAATTCGCATTTGATTGACATCTTTACCATTATGTGATTTTGTCTCGAAGAACCCCAGACAATATAACCCTTCCCTACCCTCCATATTCACCGGCGTAAAATTGTATTTTTCATGTGCGTCTCCTGTCTCGTCAACAAAACTTCCACCATTTAACGGAATATCCTTTCCATCTTCATTTCCTCGATACTCCTTCATCCACGCTATGTTACAAAAAAGTACTCTCATCATATCAACCTTCTTTCCCCTTTGAAAATGGACTCAAGTCGATAAACAGTTTCTTCAATCCGCTTGTGTCCTTGAATAAATACTCCAGAAATTCTTCCTGCCTTCTCTTTGTTCCAAATCTATGGGATTACTTGGAAGATTCCAGTGCATAATCACACAGCAATAATTATGAAAATCCAGACCCTCCTGACCAATAGACGTTGTGGCAAGCACAAATGGACGCATTGGTGAGTTAAAGGCATTTCTGATATTTTCTTTACGCATGACTACCTTGGAATTATCGCCTGCATATCTCATTTAATTTGGAATAATGTGGTATTTCATATGTCTGGCTTTAAACCAGCAGTATTCATCTGTAATTTCATTCACTTCGAGTTCTTCATCTACAAAATACACATATCCATCGAATAATAGTAGCGTAGAACATGACCAATATGGATCCCAGTATTCTGGATTTCTGCTGTCCGTACAATACTCCAAGTCATCCCAAAACCAAATTTCAACTTGACATCCCCATATCCCGGTGAACCTCAGATACAGTTCTCCACCATCTGATATTTTTTGTTCTTCAATACATGCATCATGAAAATTTCCGGTTGCCCAATCAAAGTCTTCAATATCTTTTTTCGTTTTAATCTCACGATACTCTTCATATGTATAAGATTCTTCAAATTTTATACATTGCTGCATAATATCATCAGGAACAACTCCTTCTGAAATAATTTTGTCTGCCAGTTCTCTTGGAAGGAATTCTACACCACCCGTGTCATCTTGTTCGTTTATAATCCACCCACTCTCATCAGAATCTATGATCAGTACCTGTTTTATTAAATATTCTGTATCGGGCTGTATCTTAAACCATTTTATCAATTTCGTTTTTTCTTCATTGAATACTACATAGTATGTGCTATGGATTCTTTCAAGATAACGCTGATAGTCATCTTCTGATTTTACATCACTATAATAGCCGAATACCGATGAAATATAATATTTTCCATTGCCTTGTCTTATTATTGCGTGCATATTACGCCTTCTTTTAATCCATAAAATATGATGCTATTTTTTCTTTGCTATCTAATATCTCGTCTACTGGTACGCCACATGATTTTGCCAAATCAATAGAACCTTCAAAGGCTACACGAATGTCTGGTGCAAATGCCCTGTGTAATAATTCCATGAACAGCTTCGTATCCTTACCAATTTCATCAACAAATTCCTGATACTGATCCTGTAATGAAACATCCAGCTGACGTACTGCTTCTGCATATTCTTCAAATATCTTCTGTTCTCTGGCTGACAGATTATCTTTTGCGATTTGATACATCATAGTTCCTACAGTATTGCCAATCACTGCACCAAGTACAGGAACTGGAATCAATATTTGACCTGCAAATGAAGAAAGTGCACTAACTGAAGCATCTAAACATAACATTTCTGTATTCTCAATAAATCTCTGTTCATTTACATTTCCCTGCTTTAATTGATATGCCTGTTCCGCAATACCAAATGTTGCTGTTACTATTGCGCTTGCTACAGCTGCCGGAGTTGCAGTAAAATTTGTCAATGTATAAATAGATGCTCCTCGTATACTACCTTTCAAGGTTCCCTTTCCTGTAGTAGCTGCAATCTCTTTCCAATCTTCCTCATCAAAAGCATTGAATTTCTTACCAGACTTTCTTTTTTCAGCTATTCCCAGGCACAACGCCATAGCACCTTCAATTGCAGCTGCGGCTGCTGTTGCTTTCGCTCCCTCAGATAACGTAGGTTTACTTTTATTATATGCCTGTTCTTTTCTTTCCTGATTTCGTTTTCTTAAACTATCCTTTTCTTTTGAAAAAGTTTGTTCATATGTGCCTTTCTGGACTTCAGAATATTTTAATTTAGACGGTTCTACTTTATCTAATGGAATATCACCATTTTTAAAAAATTCATGTACTTCCCTCCACTGTTTCAGAGAAAAATCGCCTGTTGAAGTCGGCATTTTATTTGCTTCTTTTTCTGAAATCGAAAGCAGCCACTTGATTTTCTCGTAATGGTCTTCCGGAATCTGATATACTCCGCCATTATCAAGGAAATCAGGATAAGCATTTAAATGCATACGAATTGCCTGTAGTGATAAATGCCCACCTCCGTTTACAAATTTCTGCTGGATTAGTGTTGCTCCCCTTCTCAAATCTTCAGGCCCATTATCATTAATCCATTCGTATATTGGTGCTTTTCCTTCTATCTGTTCTCTGGCATTTCCAATACCACATTCTGCAACTTCAGCAATAAATCCGTGCATTCCATATTGACCGCCTCGTCCTTTTCCATTATTCACGATATCTCTGCTAATAGTTTTAAGTGTTTCACCAATGGTAGACATCGCTTCGTTCAGATTTAATTCTTCTTTCTGCAATACTTCCATCAATCTGTCTAATCGCACCTGATTCAGGTAATTAATCCATGAAGCAACAGCTTGTTCTTGCCCACTTTTAATCATCTTTTTAGCTTCTATCATTTACTTTATTCCTCCACAGTTTCACCAAGCGTTGCTGCTAAAGATTTTGCATTGTTCACAAGTGTTCCCAATAACATTTGCCCTTCATCTGCTATTTCTATAAAGTTCTTTCCATAATAAGTCATACAATTTCCGTACTGATCATTCAACATACTTCTTAATTTGTCCGTCTTATCTAATAATGACTTCATTTTGACATTAACTTCACTAACTAATTCAACATTGTGTAATACTGCCTCAATCTCTTCTTTTTTTTCTTTACCAAGTTTGATTTTTTTATTTGCAAACAGAACAATTGATGCTAATAATGTAGCTCCTCCAATTGTCCAGCCTACTGGACCGGCCATTGCCAAAAATGCAGTTCCAGATACCATTCCACCTCCCCCGGCAGCGGCTGCGCCACCTCCAAGCCATGCTAAAGCTGCATTAGTAGCGGCTGCACCTGACAATGTTGATATAGCAGTTCCTGTAGAAGCTGTACCAAATGTAGTTGCTACCCACATAGCTGCACTCGGAGCCAAGCTGGCTACAGCCATACCGCCGGCTACTCCTGCACCTACACCTGCCATGGATTTCTTTGCTGCATCGAGTTCTTGTGTTGCATAATCACATACATCTTTGAATTCTTTTTTATAAAGTTGGATCTCCTTGAAATCTGCATCAAAATTCTTTGGATGATTTGCAATACTGTTTACTAAGTTTTCAACATTTTCCAGTAAGTCCACAGATCGTTCTCGCTGTCTAAGAATCGCTGAGCCGTTATTCTCAAACTCTGCATATGCCGCATTATACCTGTTTACTGCATCATGAAGTTGGTCATCAAGACTTCCCTGCTTTTCTTTGTTATTGTCTTGTATGCCCTGTTTTTTATGTTCAGCCACTACATTTTTTATCGTATCAGCACTTGTTTTTGCTCCATTTGTAATCTTTTCAGCTCCGTCCTTTACTCCGTTTGATACAAACACAAGACCATCTTTCGTCCCTTTAGAAATCTTCTCAAGCACCTCACTATCTTTTGCCTGTTTTTCTACCTCTGCAATAGTTCCACTAATAAAATCTCCTACATTTTTCAATTTATCTTTAAATGGTTTTCCCATAACAATTATCCTTCTTTCTTGTCAAAATAATGTTGGATCTGCTCCATACCATGTCTGCACGTCGTTTTCTGTTGTAACATTTTCAATCCATGCAATACCAAATACATACTTTATTGTCTTAGTTTCTTTCATAACCAAATATAAAACACCGTCTTCCATATACTCGTTATCGTAATCATATATATCTGAGATGCACATACCATCCGCATAATATCCTGATTCGCCTTCCATGCCTATTGACAATTTAGTATTGTCTTTGTAAAACGATTTCAATTCTAATCGCTCTCCTGGTTCTATTCCATCCTTTTTAGATGAAACATGTCCCTTTATTTTACAAGAGATTGTATGTATTTTTCCATCTGGGATAAAATCAATTTTAATGGCATATCTCCCACTAACGTCAGGACATAGTTTGTCTGACACTCTAATACTCTTTTCCATATATTCAACCTTGTTGTCATCTACATATATTTCAATATCTCCTAATGGTGTGGTTAGCATTAATTCTCCTCCAATCTGCTTCTATTATAACATTCAATCATTTTTTACGCACTAAAAAAGGATGTAGGAATCAACTTCCCACACCCTCATTAGTATCTTATCATTTGTCGCTTCCAAACATATGGAATCGACAAATCAAAACTTTCCGGTAATCAGCTAAAATCCCTCGAATTTTCTTTCGATTCGGAGGATTTTTTCATGCAATTTTTCAAAAGCGATCTGAAGATAATCTAAACTAAAATTAGTCATTTCTTACCCGCTTTTTATTTTTCAAAAAAACCTCTATTTTCCTTATAAAACGGTTGCTTTTTCTATAAACTATAGTATAATAAACCTTGTCGTGTGTATAGAAATACTAAACTCTAGGTTTATTTTTATTTTTACAAACAATTTACAGAAAGGAGCTATTTATGAACATCGGACAGAAAGTAAGGGAGCTCCGTATTGCGAAAAATCTTACCCAGGAAGAACTTGCAGACCGGAGTGAGCTTTCGAAGGGATTCATTTCCCAGCTGGAACGGGATCTTACTTCTCCTTCTATCGCCACACTGGTTGATATTTTGCAGTGTCTCGGCACCAATCTGAATGAATTTTTCAGCGATGACGAGGAAGAACAGGTTGTCTTCGGTGATGAGGATTATTTTGAAAAAAAGGATACTGATCTGAAGAATACGATTGAATGGATCATTCCGAATGCCCAGCGCAATATGATGGAACCGATCCGTCTTACCCTGGCTCCGGGCGGTGCAACCTACCCGGATCTTCCACACGAAGGTGAGGAATTCGGATATGTGCTTCAGGGTTCCGTCAAAATCCACGTAGGCAATAAGGTCTACAAAGCTAAAAAGGGAGAATCCTTTTATTTTACTCCCCGCGCAAAGCATTATATAGAAGCATCGTCTTCTTCCGGGGCACGCCTGATCTGGGTCAGCACTCCCCCAAGTTTTTAAGTACACAGGAGGATTATACATATGCCAAACAAACTGATTGACATTGTTGGTGTTTCCAAATCATATGGAGACAATCTGGTTCTGGACGACCTGAACCTTTATATCAGAGAAAATGAATTTCTCACACTTTTAGGACCTAGCGGCTGCGGAAAGACAACGCTTCTGCGTATCCTCGGCGGATTCGAAAATCCGGACTCCGGAAAAGTAATTTTCGATGGAAAGGACATTACATCCCTTGCACCGAATAAACGACAGCTCAACACTGTTTTCCAGAAATATGCGCTTTTCACCCATATGACCATTGCTGAAAATATTGCTTTTGGTCTGAAGATCAAAGGAAAATCAAAATCTTACATCGATGATAAGATTCATTATGCATTAAAACTGGTCAATCTGGAAGGTTACCAGAACCGTTATCCGGATTCTTTAAGTGGTGGTCAACAGCAGCGTATTGCCATCGCCCGCGCCATTGTAAATGAACCAAAAGTTCTTCTTCTGGATGAACCTCTCGGTGCCCTGGATTTAAAGCTCCGCCAGGACATGCAGTATGAACTGATCCGTTTAAAAAATGAGCTGGGAATTACATTTATCTACGTTACCCACGATCAGGAAGAAGCCCTCACCATGTCTGACACGATTGTTGTCATGAATCAGGGATACATCCAGCAGATCGGTACACCGGAAGATATCTACAACGAGCCGGAAAATGCTTTCGTAGCCGACTTCATTGGCGATAGCAACATTTTCAATGCCATCATGGTACGCGATAAGCTGGTCAATATTGTCGGTGCCGAATTCCCGTGTGTGGATACCGGATTCGGAACCAACAAACCGGTCGATGCGGTCATCCGTCCGGAGGACATCGATCTTGTAAAACCAGAAGAAGGCACATTAAAGGGTGTCGTTACCCATCTGATTTTCAAAGGAGTCCACTATGAAATGGAAGTCCTTGCCAACAACTATGAATGGCTGGTACACAGCACCGATATGTTCCCGGTTGGCACTGAGGTTGGAATCCATGTTGACCCGTTTGATATTCAGATCATGAAAAAACCGGAATCTGAAGATGAGGAGGCTGTAGGAATTGAAGAATAGCAAACGCCTCCTGGCAGGGCCATACCTTTTCTGGGCAGTTTCTTTCATTATCATTCCTCTGATCATGATCTTCTATTATGGTCTGACTGACAATGACGGAAAATTCACTTGGATGAACCTTGCCAAAATCACAACACCTGAGAATTTAAAGGCTCTGGGGCTTGCACTTCTGCTTGCATTTGTCAGCACAGTGATCTGCCTGATCCTTGCCTATCCTCTGGCAATGATCCTCGTCGGAAGAAATGTAAACCAGTCCAGCTTCGTAGTACTTGTTTTCATCCTTCCGATGTGGATGAACTTTCTGCTCAGAACTCTTGCATGGCAGAACCTCCTGGAGAAAAACGGTGTCATCAACTCCGTTCTCCATTTCTTCGGGCTGCCTTCATGGAACATTATCAACACACCGACAGCGATCATCCTCGGTATGGTCTACAACTTCCTGCCGTTCATGGTGCTGCCGATTTACAATGTACTTGTAAAGATTGACAAAGATGTTATTTCCGCAGCCAGAGATCTCGGTGCCGGAAATATCCAGACATTTACCAAGATCATCCTTCCGCTTAGTGTTCCGGGTATCATCAGTGGAATCACTATGGTATTTGTACCTGCACTTACAACCTTCGTCATTTCCAACCTCCTCGGTGGAAGCAAGATCCTTCTGATCGGAAATGTCATCGAACAGGAATTCCAACAGGGAAGCAACTGGCATGTAGGAAGTGGACTTTCACTTGTCCTGATGATCTTCATCATTGCAAGTATGGCTCTGATCGCCAAATACGATAAAGACGGGGAGGGCACAGCATTCTAATGAAAAAGAAATTACAGAATTTATATTTACTGCTGATCGTGATCTTCCTCTATGCTCCGATCATGACACTGATGGTTCTGTCCTTTAACAGTTCCAGAACCCGTGCCAAATGGGGCGGATTTACCGGAAAATGGTATGTATCCCTTTTCCAGGATGAAGCGATCATGAGCACCTTATACAACACCCTGATCATCGCACTTCTTTCTGCGCTGATTGCAACCGTGATCGGAACTTTGGCTTCCATTGGAATCCAGAGTATGAACCGCAAGTTCCGTACCTTTATGCTGGGTGTCACCAACATTCCGATGCTGAACGCAGATATTGTGACTGGTGTATCTATGATGCTGCTGTTCATCGCATTCCGTATGACCATGGGATTTTCGACAATCCTGATTGCACATATAACCTTTAATATCCCATACGTCATTTTAAGCGTCATGCCAAAACTAAAGCAGACCAACCGGCGAACCTATGAAGCCGCACTAGATCTGGGTGCTTCCCCGATCTACGCTTTTTTCAAAGTCGTATTTCCGGATATCCTTCCAGGAATTCTTTCCGGTTTCCTGCTTGCATTTACCATGTCGCTGGATGATTTTGTGATCACCCACTTTACCAAAGGACCTGGAATCGATACCCTGTCCACCAAAATTTACAGTGAAGTACGAAAAGGAATCCGTCCGGAAATTTACGCACTCTCAACGATCATGTTTGTAACGGTGCTCTTCCTTCTCTTCCTGATCAATTTAAAACCGGAAAAAGAAGTTCACGAAAAAGACGGCACGATCCGCAAGCCATCCCGTGCACGCCACACGATGCGTCTCGTCGTAACACGTGTCGTACCGGCACTGCTCGTGATCGTCATTACAGCCGGAGGATTTTTCTACAATTCAAAGACAAAGATTTCTGGCTCCGAAAAGGTAATTGTCTACAACTGGGGCGAATATCTGGATCCGGATGTTCTGGATATCTTTGAAGAAGAAACCGGTATCCAGGTAGTTTATGAAGAATACGAAACCAATGAGATCATGTACCCGAAGGTGCAGTCCGGCGCCATTTCCTACGATGTGGTCTGCCCTTCTGACTATATGATCCAGCGTATGATCGAGAATGATCTCCTCGCCGAGATCAACTGGGATAATATTCCGAATATCAAAAATATTGGACAGACTTACATGGATCAGTCCAAAGCATTTGATCCAGAAAATAAATACTCTGTTCCTTATTGCTGGGGAACTGTCGGGATCCTTTACAACAAAACCATGGTAGACGAACCAATTGATTCCTGGTCTGTTCTCTGGGATCCAAAGTACAAGGACAGCATTCTGATGCAGGACAGCGTCCGCGATGCATTCGGTGTTACCTTAAAATATCTTGGATATTCCCTGAACTCAACCGACCTGGACGAGCTGAACGAAGCGAAGAATCTTCTGATCAGACAGAAACCACTGGTTCAGGCATACGTCGTTGACCAGGTGCGTGACAAGATGATCGGAAACGAAGCAGCCATCGGTGTTATTTACTCCGGTGAAGCCATTTACACACAGAAAGAAAATCCAAACCTGGAATACGTGATCCCGAAAGAAGGATCCAATATCTGGATCGACTCCTGGGTAATTCCGAAGAATGCAGAGCATAAGGAAAATGCAGAAAAGTTCATCAACTTCCTCTGCCGTCCGGACATCGCACTGAAGAACTTTGAGTACATCACCTACTCGACTCCAAATGAAGCAGCACGGGAACTGATTGAAGACGAGTCCATCCGCAACAGCAAGATTGCATTCCCGGATGCAAGCGAGCTCTCCGGATGTGAGACCTTCAAATTCCTTGGAGATAAAAACGATGCTGTCTACAATGAATTATGGCGGGAAGTGAAATCAAAGTAATGTGGGAAAGAATTCTGAATTATACAATAACCGAACAGAAAACTTCCAATATCCATGAGTTTTTAAAAGCTCATGGATATTCTTCTTCTCTGATCCGGGCAATCAAAGAAGATCCGGAAGGAATCCGTCTGAACGGGGAACCAGTACTGGCACGCACCCTTCTTACTCCCGGCGACCAGCTTGCTATCCGGATTACCGAAACAAAATTCTCCGAAAATATTGTTCCGTCAGATCTGCCTCTTTCGATCGTATATGAAGATCCGGACCTGCTGGTCATCAATAAACCTGCCGGAATGCCAATTCACCCTTCCCAGGGAAATTATGACAACACACTTGCCAATGCCTGTGCATGGTATTTCAAAGAGAAAGGCGAGCCTTTTGTCTACCGCTGCATTAACCGGCTTGACCGGGATACCACCGGTCTTCTGATCATTGCCCGGCATCTTTACAGTGCCTCTCTCCTCTCTGCCATGATGGCACGCCGGGAAATCCACCGGGAATATCTGGCACTTGCCACGGGAATCGTCCCGGAAGACGGAATCATCACTGCTCCAATTGCCAGAAAAGAGGGTTCTACCATCGAGCGCATGGTTGATTTTAAACATGGTGAATATGCCTGCACCCATTACCGCAGGCTTTCCATCACAAATACAGATCCGGTCTACTCTCTGGTTGCCTTAAAGCTGGATACCGGACGCACTCATCAGATCCGGGTGCATATGAATTACATCGGTCATCCGCTTCCGGGAGATTTTCTCTATAATCCGGATTACAGCCATATCAGCCGTCAGGCACTGCACTCACATCATCTGCGTTTCCGGCATCCAATCACAGGAGAAGAAATGCATTTCACAGCGCCTGTGCCTGAAGATATGTTACTCTGATAAATATATTTAAGTGATTCCCATCCCCGGCACATAATACTCTTTTTATGGAAGAATTTTCCATATGTATTTTCCGGTCAAACAGAAGAAGAGCTTCTGAGAGAACAAAGATATTCATTCTCCCAGAAGCTCTTCTTCTGTTTATTTCTTATTTCTGACGACAAATCACACTAAAAAAACAGCGGAACAGATTCAAACTGCCTCTATAATCTATATCGCTCTCTTACCATGTGACCAGCTTCAACATTCTACAAATCGAAACATCCGCCTCCAATAAATTCCCTCAAAATCGAATTCTGCGGAACATACTCACTTCCGATCCCCACAAAATAATCCAGGAATTTGAGCAGTCTCTTCGCTTCCTGATATTCAGCGCAGTCCTTCTCAATTCCGAACAGGATCGGTTCTGCATAAGCTTTCAGAACTGCCAGCTCATAAAGAAGAGCTGAATTGAACATCACATCCGCGTCTTCCTGATACGGGAAAATATTGTTCTCTTCCCCTCTTCGCACCGACTGCCACATAGCGATCGTCTGCTTTGCCGAAGTACCTCTGGTTCTTGCATCACGCACCATCCGGCGGATCAGACGTCCATCTGTTGATGCGATCCGGTTATGCTCATCGATATTCAGCTGGGTCAGTGCACTGATATAGATCTTGAATTTATTTTCTTTTGGCAGATCATGAGTCAGCGCATCATTCAGACAGTGAATGCCTTCGATCACCAGAATATCCTGCTCGCCAAGCTGCATATGATGTCCGTTATATTCCCGTTTTCCGGTCTTGAAATTGAACGTCGGAAGTTCAATCCGTTCGCCTGCAAGCAGCTTTTTCAGATCGTGGTTAAAAAGTTCCACATCCAGCGCTTCCAGACACTCATAATTCGGCTTTCCTTCTGCGTCCAGCGGTGTATCCACACGGTTCTTAAAGTAATCATCCACCGAAATCGGATGCGGGACCAGACCGCTTACCCGGAGCTGGATGGAAAGCCGTCTGGAAAATGTAGTCTTTCCTGACGAAGAAGGACCGGCGATCAAAACAAACTTCTTCTGCGGATTTCCTGCAATCTGCTCTGCGATCTGCGCAATTTTTTTCTCCTGCATTGCCTCCTGTACCAGAAGCAGTTCCTTTGGATTGGCGCTGCCGCCTGTCACATAATCATTCAGTGCCCCTACCGTCTCAATTCCAAGCATATCACCGCCACGCGTAGACTCTTTCAGCACATGGAACAGCTTATTCTGAGGCTGAAACGGAGGTATCTTTTCCGGTTCAGCTGCCTCCGGCATCTGCACTACAAATCCCTCATCATATAAATATAATTTAAAATATTTTAGATAGCCGGTTGACGGAACCATATAGCCGTAATAGTAGTCCTCAAATTCATTGATACTGTAAATATTGACAGTAGACACTCTGCGATACCGGAACAAACGCTCTTTATCCTTCATACCGTACTTGCGGAACATTTCAACCGCTTCATCGGTATGAACCGATCTCTTCCGGATTGAAAGATCCATATCTGCCATTTCATGCATCCGTTCTTCAATCCTTGCAAGCAGTTCCTGATCCGGCTTCTGATCTCCTTTTATTGTACAATAATACCCTTTATCTACAGAAAAATGGATTCTCACCTGTTCTATCTTATCGTGTCCGATTGTATCATATACTGCCTTCACCAGCAGAAAACTTACACCACGGCGATAGGTAAGATTTCCAATGGTCTCGCCTGTCGTCACAAAATGGAGCGCACAGTCCTTTTTCAGCTTCTTTCCAAGCTCCTGAAGCTTTCCATTTACATATACAAGAACAATATCATGTGGGTATCTTTCCTGATATTCCCCGGCAATCTGCAGATATGTGGTTCCTGCCGGAAAACTTCTCTCTTCCCCGTCAATCTGTACTTTGTACATCTGCTGTTCCATATTTACCGCCTTCTTTCTGCCTTACGGCGCTTTGACAAATCTGTCTGTTTTCTCCCCGCTCCCAAACACCTTACGTCAAAACCCAGAATGGCTGCCGGATCTTTGCTGTCCGGATCTCTGCCTCTGGAAATTTCTCCCGGCAAAAATGTTCCATATCTGCAATAAAGATATGCTCCACGCCATAGTGTCCGGCATCAATTACTGCCATTTTTTGCGCAACCGCATCAATCCCCTCATGGTGATCAATGTCACCTGTCACCAGTACATCCACACCTTTTTCCAAAGATACGGAAATTGCGCTCTTCCCGGAGCCCGGAAAAACACCAAGGCGATGTACCTGCATATCCGGCTCTCCAAATATTTTCACATTCGGAAGATCAAATGCTTTTTTTACCATTTCCGCACAGGATTTTAAATCCATCGGCTGTGCCAGATCAGCAACTCTTCCGATTCCAACCGGAACTTCACCGGATTCTGAATGCATGCTTCCCGTCACTTCCAGAACCTCCGGTTCACTCAGTTCAAGTACCTTCCCAGCAAGCTCTGCCATTCCCATTACATCATAATTGGTATGCATCGCATAGTAAGAAATGTCATCCCTGATCAACTTCAGTACTCTTCTGCCAATAAAATCCTCGTCATTGATCTTTTTCATTGCTTTAAAGATCATCGGATGATGTGTGATCAGCATATCTGCGCCCCAGTCTGCTGCTTCTTCGATCACTTCATCCGTCGCATCCAGTGCAAGATAGATCCGCTTTACTTCTTTATCGCTTCTTCCGACCTGCAGTCCTACATTATCCCACTCCATAGCATAGTGCTTTGGAAAACGTGCTTCTATTTCTTTTATAATTTCTCTGCAAATCATCATTTTCCTCCTAAAAATACCGGTCAAGCAGGTCTTCTGCTCTCTTTATCATATGCAGAACCTCTGCACTTCTCTCCTTCGTGCGTTCACTCTCCTGCACCCGAAGCTTTTCATACACGCCCTGATTCACAGACAGTTCCTTTTTCAGATATTCTCCCATCACCGGGTGAGCCTTCTCTAATAAATATTTTCCATATTCAAGCTCTTCTTCTGCTGCCGGAACACCTTCCGCATAAAGACCTTTCTGCTCTGTCGGGATCACCTTCATCATCGGATAGTATTTGCCATCCTCTTCCACCATGTCCTCTGCAACGATACGAAATCTATGTTCTTCCAGATAACGGCGGACTTTCGCAAGCTCTGACTGCGGCTGCAGGACCAGTTCCTTTAAGCTTCTGGTTTTTGCCGGATCCTCATTCAAAATGTGTATGACAAGACCGCCGCCCATTCCGGCGGCGATCATTGTGTCAGCTTCTTCCATTTTCAAATTCACCAGACCATCAGAAAGACGGGTAGCGATCTTCCCATCCAGTCCATGTTCAAGGATATGTGTATCCGCTCTCTCTAATGGTCCTTTGTTAATATCCATGGCAATTGCGGATGGAACCAGCCCGTTCTGTGTCAGATAGATTGGGATGTAAGCGTGATCTGTTCCCACATCCGCAAGACGCATTCCCGGTGTGACAAGATCCGCCACTGCCTGTAATCTTTTTGATAATTCAGCCATCTTCTTAATCCAAATAATCTCTTAATTTTCTGCTGCGGCTTGGATGACGAAGCTTGCGGAGTGCTTTTGCTTCGATCTGACGGATACGCTCACGGGTGACATCGAACTCTTTTCCGACCTCTTCCAGTGTACGTGCTCTTCCATCACTCATACCAAAACGCAGGCGGAGAACCTTCTGCTCTCTCTCTGTCAGTGTACTTAAAACTTCATCCAGCTGTTCTTTCAGAAGTGTCTGCGCTGCTGCTTCTGCCGGAACAGGTACATTGTCATCCTGGATAAAGTCGCCCAGGTGGCTGTCCTCTTCCTCACCGATCGGAGTCTCAAGAGAAACCGGTTCCTGGGAAATCTTTAAGATTTCACGCACACGGTCTACCGGCATGTCCAACTCTGCAGCGATCTCTTCCGGCGTAGGTTCACGTCCAAGCTCCTGCAGTAACTGTCTGGATACACGGATCAGTTTGTTGATCGTCTCTACCATATGAACCGGTATACGGATGGTTCTCGCCTGATCAGCAATCGCACGTGTGATTGCCTGACGGATCCACCATGTTGCATAGGTACTGAACTTAAATCCCTTCTGATAATCAAACTTCTCTACCGCTTTGATAAGTCCAAGGTTTCCTTCCTGTATAAGATCCAGAAACAGCATACCACGTCCCACATAACGCTTTGCAATGCTGACTACCAGTCGCAGGTTGGCTTCTGCAAGACGCTTTTTCGCTTCTTCATCACCATCTGCCATTCTCTTTGCCAGCTCGATCTCTTCTTCTGCTGAAAGAAGCGGAACCTTACCGATCTCCTTCAGATACATACGAACCGGATCTTCGATGCTGATTCCGTCCGGAACAGACAGGTCGATCTTCTCCATATCCACTTCGTCTTCATCCGAAAGCATGATCTCCAGATCATCATCATCCACATTGGAGTCATCATTCATCTGAAGCACATCGATCCCATTGGCCTCCAGGTACTCAAATACCTTGTCCATCTGTGTCGGTTCCAGCTCCATATCCCGGAATGCATCATTGATTTCCTGGATTTCAAGAATGTTCTTCTTTTTCTTCGCAAGGGCAACCAGATTTTTTAATTTTTCCTGAAACTTTACTACGTTCTCTTCCATGTAGTGTCCTTCCTCTCATCGCTTGTTTATATTCTATCCCTAATTAATGGAAATATGCAGTTTATGAAGGTCCTGCACTGCCTTCTTCGCATTCATAAGCCTTTGCAGCCCCTGAATGTCTGTCGGATCCAGATTCCGGGTTGCGGTTTCGATACTGTACTCCTTTACCCGTAGAATCGTCTCCTTGATCGCTTTTTCCTGCTCTCCCGCAGTCGTCAGCTCTTTGATTCTCGTATTGAAAAGTGCTGCCACCGCGCGGTGTTCCTCTTCCTCTGTAAAATAATTCATGATCTGCGCAGGATTCAGTTCTCCTTTTGCATGCTGTTCATACAGAAGTTCAGCAACTTTCCGGTACAGCTCCACCGTAAAATCCTCCGGCGTAACATAACGGCTTACCTGATCAAACAGCTCTTCCCTGTCGATCAGCCAGGTAAGCAGAATCTTCTGTGACCGGATATGACCATCCTCTTTTGGCGTTTCCTGGCGGATCGTCTGTCTCGGCTTTGTGGCCGGAGCTGCCATTCCGCTCTGAACTGCTACCTTGACAACCAGCTTCTTAAGTTCTTCGTAGCCGACGTGATAAGTCTTTGCCACCGCTTCTATGTAATTGTCACGTTCAATTTCTTCTTCAAAACGTGCCAGCCTTCTCGCCGCCTCTCTGAGGAATTCCGTCTTTCCTTCCGGTGCATTCAGGTCATAACCTTTTTCCAGCATCTCAAGACCGAACATAAAGCTGTTCCTTGCTTTCCTGATCCGCTCTTCAAATGCCTCAGCTCCAAGATTCTTGATGAATTCATCCGGATCCTTGTACGGTTCCATCCGGATCACGCGGGTCGTCACACCGGCCTCCCGAAGGATCGGATCTGCCCGGAGTGCCGCTTTAGTTCCGGCTTCATCACTGTCATAGGTCAGATAGACTTCATTCACATACCGTTTGATCAATGCTGCATGTCCTGCTGTAAGTGCAGTTCCAAGTGATGCAACTGCATTGGTAAATCCCGCCTGATGGAGCGAAATTACATCCATATAGCCTTCACATACAATAAAATACGGCTTTCTTGATGTTCTCGCCCGGTGAAGTCCGTACAGATTCCGGCTCTTATCAAAGATCAGAGTCTCCGGTGAGTTCAGGTACTTTGGCTTCCCGTCACCCATCACACGCCCGCCGAATCCGATCACACGGTTATTCACATCCATAATCGGAAACATGACACGGTTCCAGAATTTGTCGTAAACTCCGTGCTTTTCATCGACATTTACCAGACCGGCTTTGATGATCATCTCTTCACTATAACCCTTCATCTTCAGGTATCGAAACAGATCATCACTGTATTTGCTGGAATATCCAAGTCCAAATGCGGTGATCGTCTCCTGGCTCAACTGACGGTTCTGCAGGTATTCTCTTGCCTGCCTTCCGCCCTCCGTCTTCAGCTGCGCATAATAATACTTGGCCGCCAGCTTGTTCATCTCAAGCAGCGCACTTCTCGTATCTGCTCTTTCTTTCGCTTCTTTTGAATATTCCTCTTGCGGAAGCTCCACGCCGGCACGCTGTGCCAGAAACTTGAGTGCTTCTACAAAAGAATAATTCTCATACTCCATAATGAAGGTAAATACATTTCCTCCCGCTCCGCAGCCAAAGCAGTAATACATCTGCTTATCCCTGCTCACAGAAAAAGAAGGAGATTTCTCACTGTGAAACGGACAAAGTCCAAAATACGAACTTCCCTGCTTCTTCAGCTTCACATATCCGGAAATCACATCTACGATATCATTTTTCGATCTTACTTCTTCTATAATCTCATCTGAATAATACATTATGTCCTACACCTTCCTGGCAGGGTTCGCGCACCTTGCGCAACCCCTACATAATATATATTCGACAAAACTTTTTTATTTCCTTTAAAATTTCCAAGATTGTGGAATAAAAATTTCTTCAAACTTTTTTACGGCAAAATTATCCGTCATTCCTGCTATGTAATCACACACTGCGATCTCCGGCATTTCCCCCTTCTGCAGCTGTTTCAGATACTGCTCCGGCATCTTTTCCATGTGCGTTTCATAATAAGAATACAGATCTTCGACCATTCGGATTGCTTTGTCCTCTTCGCCCTTTGCAAGTGGATTCTCATAAACATGGGTAAACATATATGCCCGCAGCTCCATCAATGCTTCACGGACTTCCTCTGACATGCAGATCTTCGGTTTGTCCATGCTGTTTACGATCACATCATGGGTAAGTGTGTTCAAACGCTCTCTTTTACTGTTGCCCAGAACTTTTCGCAGCTCTTTGGGCAGTTCCTCTTCATTCATGATCCCCGCCCTTACTGCGTCATCAATATCATGGTTCACATAAGCAATCTTATCAGACAGTCTGACGATCTGCCCTTCCAGTGTCGCAGGCATTCCCGCACTTTTGTGGTTGCGGATTCCATCGATCACTTCCCAGGTCAGGTTCAATCCCTCCCCCTGTTTCTCCAACACCTCTACTACACGGACACTTTGTTCATTGTGTTTAAATCCACACGGACACACATTGTTCAGAGCTCTCTCTCCTGCATGTCCAAACGGAGTATGTCCAAGATCATGCCCCAGTGCAATTGCCTCCACCAGATCTTCGTTCAGCCTGAGCGCCTTTCCGATCGTCCGGGCGTTCTGTGATACTTCCAGCGTATGCGTTAGCCGTGTCCTGTAATGGTCTCCGATTGGTAGGAGAAACACCTGCGTCTTCTGCTTCATGCGCCGGAATGCCTTACTGTGCAGGATCCGATCTCTGTCCCTCTGAAAAACCGGTCGGATGTCACACTGTGGCTCATTTCTCTTTCTCCCCCGGGAAGCCATGCTTAATGTGGCACAGGGGCTTAGATATTCCTTTTCTCTTTCTTCCATCTGTTCCCTGATTGTCATTTTTTATTTTCTCTCTTCTTTCAGTCGTTTCTCGATTGCTTCTGTCACGCATTCCAGAACTTTAATACGTGCATAGTATTTATCATTTCCTTCCACTACGATCCACGGTGCATGTGGCATAGAAGTCTTTTCCAGCATTTCTTCTACCGCCACCTCATACTGATCCCATTTTTCCCGGTTTCTCCAGTCTTCATCGGTGATCTTCCACTGTTTTTTCGGATTTTCCTGTCTGGCTTTAAACCTTCTCGCCTGCTCATCCTTGTCAATCTGCATCCAGAATTTCAGCACGATTGCTCCTGCATTTACCAGATCCTGCTCCATGGCATTGATTTCCCCATAAGCTCTCTTCCATTCTTTTTCGGTGCAAAATCCTTCAATCCTCTCTACCATCACTCTTCCGTACCAGGTTCTGTCAAATATCGCAATATGACCGGCTTTCGGCATTGCACGCCAGAAACGCCACAGATAATGATGTGCTTTCTCTGTATCACTCGGTGACGCTGTCGGATTCACCACATATCCCCTCGGATCCATATGTGAAGTCAGACGTTTGATCGCACCGCCTTTTCCTCCGGCATCCCACCCCTCAAAGCCAAGGACAACCGGGATTCTCCTGCGATAAAGCTCTCCATGCAGATGTTCCATCTTTTTCTGAAGCTCTTTTAAGCGTTCCTCATAAACCTCTTTTGGCATGGATTTGGAAAGATCCGTCTTTGCCAGAATGGATTCTGCTGTTTCCCTTTTCATTTCCGTTTTCTTTTCCAGACTGCCTTTTTCTTCCAGTTCCTTTCTTGCGACTGCTTCTTCCATTGCCTGGATCACCGCCTGATAAACAGCCACTTTGGCTTCTTTCTTCTTTGTAGCATTGATCACTGTCCACGGTGCGTAATCTGCATCCGTTTTCCGCAGCATCTCTTCATTGATTGCTTTATACTCTTTAAAATCATGGTTCCGCTTCAGATCGCCTTTGCTTACCCGCCATGCAGTATCCTTGGAAGCAAGCAGTTTCTCAAAGCGCTTTTTCTGTTCTTTCCAGTCAATCTTTAAAAACAGTTTGATGATCACCATTCCATCATCCGTCAGCTGTTTTTCAAACGCACGGATCGATGCAAAATCCTTTTCTAGCTCTTTTTCCGGTGTTTTTCCTTCAAAACGTTCAATCATAACTCTCCGGTACCAGCTGGTATCAAAAATCGCAATTCTTCCCTTTTCCGGGATCTTCGTCCAGAAACGCCACATAAAAGGATGCATCCATTCCTCTTCCGTTTCATTTTTTACCGCATATACTTTAAAGCCTCTTGGATCGAGTGCCTGGATCAGATTGCCAATCTGAAGTCCTTTTCCTGCTGCTCCATAACCCTCAAACGCGATCATCACCGGGATTTTTTTCTCCCTGCACACTCTTTGCAGTTCTCCAAGCTGCTCTCCCAGTTCTTTTATATCCTTCATTTTTATATTTTTATCCATAAAATGCCTCCATTTCACCAGTTTCTGCTCTTATTATCCCCAAATCCATTGATAAAACGCGCAATTAACGCATACAATTATATATCATATTACTATATTTTCTCATAATAAGAAAGTGGATTTGTAAAATTATTGAATTATTTATCTTTTCGATATTTTTCGTAATATATTGCGAATTAAAATTTCTTTTAAATTTTTGTTGACTTTGTGTTTGGAATATAGTATTATAGCTTTTGTCAGCGGCGAGCAGTTAAAAAATAAAGCTCACTGAGTGATATGCGGAAGTGTCGGAACTGGCAGACGAGCAAGACTAAGGATCTTGTAGGCATTGCGCCTGTGTGGGTTCAAGTCCCATCTTCCGCATTCGGATTTATCCGAATCCGGTAATTAAATATTGTTTGTGCGGAAGTGTCGGAACTGGCAGACGAGCAAGACTAAGGATCTTGTAAGCATTGCGCTTGTGTGGGTTCAAGTCCCATCTTCCGCATTATAAAAAGGAACCTCTGATTTTATCAGAGGTTCCTTTTTATAGTAGCGAAGCGTGACCTGAACCCATGGTTCAGGTCTTCGCTTCGCTACGGTCGGCGCAGGGCATTCGTCCACTGGACGAATTGCGCCCCATCTTCCGCTTCCTTCATTTTTCAAATTCTCCGTTTTTGTTAGAAATTCTTTTTTTATACCAACGTACAGCTTAAACCCATGGTTCAGGTCTTCGCTCCGCTACGGTCGGCGCAGGACATTCGTCCACTGGACGAACCTGGCCCCATCTTCCGCTTCCTTCATTTTTCAAATTCTCCGTTTTTGTTAGAAATTCTTTTTTTATACCAACGTACAGCTTAAACCCATGGTTCAGGTCTTCGCTTCGCTACGTCGGCGCAGGGCATTCGTCCACTGGACGAATCTGGCTCCATCTTCTGCTTCCTTACCTTTTATGCCTTTTTTTATTTACCAGATACAATACAATTCCACCTGCTACGATCACCATGGAGATCCACTGGGAGGTTGAGAACATCCCAACTCCCCCTCTGTTATCATTTCTTAAAAACTCAACAAGGAATCTTCCTACACCATACAGCAGCATATACAGAAAACCTACACTTCCCGGTGTACCGTCTTTTTTATTCTTTCTATAATATAGAAGTAACACGATCATGATCAGGAAATCGCCTGCAGACGAAATAAGCTGTGTAGGAATCAGTTTTACACCTGCCGGAGCAAGCCCGCCTTCCGGGAAGATCACACCAAATCTGGAGGTTGTCTCCCTTCCATAGCAGCATCCTGCAAGAAAACATCCGATTCTTCCAAATCCCTGTGCCATCGAAATACTTGCCACAGCGAGATCAAAATATTCCAGAAAATAAAGCTTCTTGATTCTGCAATATACAATTGCTGTCAGAAAACCGGCAATAATTCCACCATATACGACAAACCCTTCTGAACCGAGTACCGTCTTCGGATCCCTGATAAATGTCTTAAACTCCACGATCACATATAGAATTTTTGCACCTAAAAAACCGCCGATTACACCATAAATTCCAATATCCACAATTGCTTCCGGATCCAGTCCATTCTTTTTTGCGCGATAAGAAGCCATTGCCACACAACAAAGGATACCGATTGCGATCATCAGTCCATATCCATGTATCGTAAACTTTCCTATTGAAAACAGATCAATTTTCACGCTTTTTTCTTCCTCCCTTTTATCAATCTATTTATCATTGTATGGATTATCCCTTCATTTGTCAATCTTATCCTTTTAGATACTATCTGCTATTTTGTTACTGTTCACAGTACCTGCGACCAGCAACGCATCTCGCCATTTTAAATCGCCTTTGGCGATGGGCGAGATGCCATTCAAGATAAAACGTGCATCCTCCGTGCCAATCAGCGTAGTGATTGACACGGGAGTGAACAGTAACGCTATTTTGCCTCTTAATCCAGCAATGGGGCATGATTCAGAGAATCACCCCCCACGTTTAGAGCTATCATTACATTGTTCTGCCTTACAGAAGATTCTTCATACTCTTCAGCCCAATTGCCAGGGTTGAAGTATTGTGTAAAAGTGCTGATGTCGTCGGCTGAATCACACCGGTTACTCCAAGTACGATCAGACCGGAATTGAATCCAACGATAAAGCGGTAATTACTTTGAATTCTCTTCATCAGCTTATTGCTGAGACGTCTTAAGGTCACGATCTGTCCAAGATCATCTGCGCCTACCGTAATATCTGCAATCTCACGCGCAATCTCTGCGCCATTGCTGATCGCAATTCCCACATCTGCCGCAGAAAGCGCCGGAGAATCATTGATACCATCGCCGATCATAATAACTTTTCTTCCGGCTGCTTTTTCTTTTTCTACAAACGCAGCCTTATCTTCCGGCAGTACTTCTGAATAATATTCATCTACACCGACACGCTTTGCGATCGCCGAAGCTGTACGGTCGCTGTCACCTGTCATCATAACAATCTTTCCAAATCCTGTTTTCTTGAGCTCGGCAACTACTGTCTTCGCCTCTTCTCTCAATGGATCTTCAATACAGATCACTCCTGCAAGCTGATTCTCGATTGCAAGATACAGATGTGAATATTCTTCCGGAAGACTGTCAAATAACTCCTGTTTTCCTTCCGGAATTGTACATTTTTCATCTTCAAATACAAAATGAGAGCTTCCGATAATTACATTTCTATCATCAATCGTTGTAGAAATGCCATGTGCAACCACATACTCTACCTTGGAATGCATTTCCTCATGATCCAGATTTTTCTCTTTTGCTGCATTTACTACTGCTTTTGCCATAGAATGTGGAAAATGTTCTTCCAGACACGCTGCAATACGGAGCAGTTCATCCGGTGTTCTTCCATCAAAGGGAACCACATCCACCACGGTAGGTGTTGCTTTTGTAAGTGTACCAGTCTTGTCAAATACGATCGTATCTGCCTCTGCCACAGCTTCCAGATACTTTCCGCCCTTTACGGTAATATTGTAAAGGTTTGCTTCACGAATTGCAGACAGCACCGAAATCGGCATTGAAAGCTTAAGGGCACACGAAAAATCTACCATCAGGATTGAAAGGGCCTTTGTGACATTTCTCGTCAGCAGATAGGTAAGAGCTGTTCCACCAAGTGAATACGGTACAAGCCTGTCTGCAAGATGTTCTGCCTTGCTTTCTACTCCTGATTTTAACTTCTCAGATTCTTCAATCATCGTAACGATCTTATCAAAGCGGCTGTTTCCGCTTACCTGTTTGACTCCGACTGTGATCTCACCTTCTTCGACCACCGTTCCTGCATATGCATAGCTTCCAACCGTCTTGCGGACAGACACTGACTCTCCGGTAAGAGATGCCTGATTGATCATCGCTTCACCATCCACGATATCGCCGTCAAACGGAATCACAGTTCCCATACGAATCACAATTCGGTCTCCAGCTTTTATCTTGGATGCAGGAACCAGAACTTCCTGATCTTCTGTCTTCAGCCATACCTTACTTACGTTCAGAGACATGGTCCTTGCCAGGTCATCTACGGATTTCTTATGTGTCCACTCTTCCAGAATCTCACCGATTCCAAGCAGGAACATGACGGATCCGGCTGTACTGAAATCCCCACGTGCAACGGATACACCGATTGCAGTCGCATCCAGCACCGGAACCTCAATTTTGCGTGCCCACAGACACTTGATTCCCTTCCAGATATACTTCAGTGACATGACCGATGTATAGCATGCATTCAGTGGATACGGAAGGAACCATTTTCTTGCATAATGAAATACTACTTTATTGAACAGCTTTTCCTGATACTGCGCATTCACTTCACGACCGGAAGTTGCAAGTACGTCTGCCGGAACTTCCACTGTCTGATAGTGAAATTCCTGCAGAAGACGGATTACCTCTTTTTTGTCGCCGGTATAATTAATGACTGCATCACAGGTTCTGTCATATACCTTTGCTAATTTGACTGATTCATTGCAGAGCAGATAATACTGTAATATATCAGCCTGTTCATATGTCATTCTTTTTTGAGAAAGCCGGACTCTCATCCGGCCTTTCATTTCATGTTTAATTGTAAACTTCACGTTCAGTGCGCCTCTTACTCTGTTACTTCGTTGAACTCTGTATTTTCAGCTTCTTCAGCCTCTGCTGCTGTATCTGCATCAGAAAATTCTTCCATTTCAGCAGCTCTTTCTTCGTTGATGTTCTTAGCTTCAGCGTAAATATCCTCTGCATTTTCCTGGATATTTGTAGCTGTTTTCATAACACAGTCTTTTGCGCGAAGAACTGCTGCTGTGCAATTTGTGTACACGTTCTTAGCATCCTTGCTTGAAAGCGCTTTGATTCCAGCTGTTCCAAAAAGAACTCCTGATGCAAAAATTCCAACCTTTTTCCAATTTACTTTAGTAATATCAAACATATCTATGTACCTCCTGTTTTTTCATTAACGCCTATTATATGACACGAATCTGAAAATTTCCAGTCTTTTTTTGCTTCTGATAAATTTTCTCACTTTTGCGTAAAATCAGTTTTGTCAAACTTTTTTTCATTATATCTGACACGAATTCGCTATTTTCACCTTAATTTTTACACAACTTTTCACAGTTATCTATATCCATATTTATATAGAAGAAACTCATTTCCCGGTATCTTAAAGAGACAGATACAACCACGGTACCTGCCTCCATATCCGAACCGTTCCGTTTCAGAACGTTTTTTTACAATATTATGCTTCTTTGAGTGTGATGTTTCTCACATTCTGTCCACCCGAAAATCCACAGGCATCCAGACCAGATTTGATCACTGCCGTCCATTTATCCTCCGGAAGATCAAGAACTGTTCCGTCCTCCAGCTCGATCATGTATTCCATTTTACAGCCCTTATCCGAAATACGGTACATATTCTTGCGACTGATTGCTCCGATCTGTTCCAGCGTATTGACCATACGGTATACCGTCGCCGGTCCGATACTCGGATCCTTCTGAGACGCCTGATAATAAATTTCCTTGCAGCAATTACATTTTCCTTCCAAAATAATATCGATCAGCATGAGCCGCTGCTTCGTAACCCTGCAGCCACTTCTTTTCAGCTGCTCGATTATTCTTTCTTTCGCGTCCATGATAGCCCCTTTCCATGCTGTCACCTGTTAGGCTCTGATATCAACTACCTTAAATCCTGCTTCCTCGACAGCTTTTTTCAGATCATCATCATCGATTTCTCTGTCATAGCTTACAACCGCTTCTTCTTTTTTGAGATTCACCTTTGCAGATGCACCTTCGATTTTGTTGATCGCTTCCGTTACACATTTTACACAATGCTCACAATGCATACCGGAAATCTTCACTGTCTTTTTACCGATTGCCGGGTTATCCAGCATCTTATCTTCAATGTCTGTCACGATCGTTTCGGATCCGCCACCACAGCAAGGACTTTCCCCTTTAAAATGTTTCAGCGTACCCTTTAATGCAAAAATAAGAAGTACGATCACGATCAGAATAATAATTGCATCAACCATGTTATTCCTCATCCTTCCGGCGTTCACGCCATTTCTTTATCCACAAGACCAATTGATAAATACTGACTCCTACGAGATAAATGATCAGGATTGCACCGAAAGCATAGAACATAGAGCCTGATGAATTTCCCATATTCTTCCCGCCTTTCAGTCTTCCTTCTTCGGTGCGGTCTTACTGCTGCATCCGCTGCAGGAACTGCAATTTCCGCTACAGCCCGCGCATCCGACAGGTTTCCCTTCTTTATGGTTTTTATATCCTTTACGGATCAGAAAAATACAATATCCTGCAATCAGTGCGAGTATCACAATATTAGCGATCATAAACCTTCACCTGTTCTTTCTTTTACACTGGAAGCCGGACACAGGCTTCTGCATCCGGCTTCCGCCTTAAAGTTCTTATAAATCTTATGCGTTTACAGAACGTTTTGAATAAACTTTCTGATTTTTATACGGATCTGGTCTGAACAGCATGAAAAGGATTACGATAAGGAAAAGGAATCCAACTGCTGTACCAACTCCGAATGCTCCGCCTGTTACGAATGAACCGATCTGATATACACAGAGGCATACGATGTAAGCGAAGATGTTCTGGAAGAGAATTGCGAACCAGAACCATTTTCTTGACTGCATCTGCTGTGCCATTGTAGCAATTGCTGCAAGGCAAGGAGAATCAAGAAGGTTGAACATCAGGAATGTAAATGCTGCAATTGAGCTTGGGAACCAAGATGCAACACCAGCTGCTACGTTCACTGCATCTTCTGTATCACCAGATACATTTGCAAGTACACCCATTGTTGAAACAATTGCTTCTTTTGCTGTAAATCCAGAGATAGAAGCTGCTACCGGCTGCCACTCGCCAAATCCAAGTGGTGCAAAGAGCGGTGCGATCACGCCACCAATCATTGCCATAAGACTGTCTGCGCTGTCTTCTACCATGCCAAAGCTTCCGTCTACAAATCCGAATCCGCCAAGGAACCACATTACGACGCAGGCAAGGAACAGGATTGTTCCGGCTTTGATGATGAAGCCTTTCAGTCTTTCCCATACATGAAGGAGAACTGTCTTAGCCTGTGGAATATGGTACTGTGGAAGTTCCATTACGAACGGTGCCGGTTTTCCTGAGAACGGTTTTGTCTTCTTCAGAATGATCGCAGCCACAAGTACTGCAACAATTCCAATGAAATACATAAGCGGTGCGATAAATGAACTTTCCTGATATCCTGCTACTTCACCGGAAATAACACCACCCATCAAAGCGATAACCGGAAGCTTAGCTCCACACGGGATAAAAGTTGCTGTCATAATTGTAAGACGTCTGTCATTATCCTGTTCAATAGTCTTAGAAGCCATGATTCCAGGAATACCGCAGCCTGATGAAATCAGAAGCGGGATAAAGCTCTTTCCCGAAAGTCCGAAATGTCTGAACACACGGTCCATGACGAATGCGATACGAACCATGTATCCACAGTCTTCAAGGATAGACAAGAAAAGGAACAGAATCGCCATCTGTGGAACGAAACCAAGAACGGCTCCAAGGCCACCGATGATACCATCAACAACAAGTCCCATAACCATGTCACCGGCACCAATCGCTGAAAGTGCGCTTGTTGCTGCATCCTGAATTGCTACTACAAATACATCATTTGTCCAATCTGTTACAAAGGTACCGACTGTCGTTACAGAAACATAATATACGATCCACATTACCAGCATAAAGATCGGGATTCCGAGGAACCGGTTGGTAACGATACGGTCGATCTTGTCAGAAGTTGTAAGTTTTTCTTTTCCCTTCTGAACAGTTGTTGAAACAATCTTCTGGATGAATTTGTAACGTTCGTCTGTTACAATACTTTCCATATCATCGTCATGTTTCTTTTCAAGAGCTTTTCTCTGTGCTTCCACCGTCTGGGCTGCCGCACCGGAAAGTTTCATGCTCTCTACTACCTTGCTGTCGTTCTCAAGGAATTTAACAGCGTACCATCTCTTCTTCTCTTCTGAAACAGAATCCGGAAGAACACTCTTAACTTCTGCCACAGCACCTTCCAGTTCTGCCGAGAAGATATCTTTCGGAAGATCGATTTCTGACTTCTTAGCAACTTTTACTGCTTCATCAATCAGTTTGTCAAGTCCTTCACCTTTCAGCGCAGATGTCTCGATGATCGGACAGTCGAGTAACATTGAAAGTCTCTTCACATCAATCTTAATTCCTCTCTTCGCAAGAAGATCTGCCATATTCAGCGCAATAACAACCGGAACACCTGTCTCGATCAGCTGAGTTGTCAGATACAGGTTACGTTCAATATTGGTTGCATCCACCAGATCAATGATCACATCCGGATTTTCTTTCAGCACATAATCACGGCTGACAACCTCTTCCAGTGTATATGGAGACATTGAATAGATACCCGGAAGGTCAGTTACGATAACTTCTTCCTTTGTCTTTTTACTTTTTAATTTACCCTCTTTTTTCTCTACAGTAACCCCTGGCCAGTTACCAACATACTGGTTGGCTCCTGTGAGTGCGTTAAACATGGTAGTTTTACCGCAGTTCGGGTTTCCGGCAAGTGCAATTTTAATTGCCATTCCTTTTTACCTCCTTGTTGTACTACTCTCATGCATAATTATGTATATGCTATTTTACCTGCACACACTGTGCATCATCCTTTCTTACTGTAAGTTCATATCCTCTTACAGTAATCTCAACAGGATCGCCGAGAGGCGCAACTTTTCTGATGTACAGCTCGCTTCCTTTTGTTATGCCCATGTCCATAATACGGCGTTTGTAAGCTCCGTCTCCTTCAATCTTGGTCACAACAACAGTGCTTCCAACCTTTGCATCACCTAAAGTCATTGTTGTATATCTCCTTTCCTTTAAGCTTCGTAATACAGAATATATATACAGCGGACCCGCCGACCAGCCAGAGGCTAGATCATAATATGCCGCGCCATATCAGAATTAACCGCAACACGTGAATCCTTGATGTTCACGATCACGTTACCACCGATTGCAGAAACAACTGTAATCTCTGCACCTGCTACAAATCCGAGATTCGCAAGGAATCGCCTTGTTTCTTCATTTCCACCAATTCTCTTGATCTCATTTACTTCACCAATATTCGCCATCGTTAAAGGCATAATCCCTACCTCCTGTTCTTTTGCGTATTTGGAATTTCGAATGATAATTTTTTTCATTACCAACTTCGGTTCAATAGTTAGTATATGCTAACATTTGTGCGTTGTCAAGTGTTTTTTTAAGTTTTAAAAAACCTTTGTTTTTCCTTTCTCATTTTTACTGTTTAATGCTTACTTTTAATAGTTATAACTTCTACTTTTGCACAAAAAGCGCATTTACAGAACAATATTATTTGAAAAAAAATACAATCCATGGTATCCTATAAGGTATAAGAATGAATAGTGAGGTGACCGGAATAAATGGCTAAAAATGAATCATCCGAAAATTATCTTGAAGCAATATTGATGTTAAGTAAAAAATTACCTGTCGTACGCTCCGTAGATATCGCAAATGAACTTGGTTTCAAAAAATCAAGCGTCAGTATCGCCATGAAGAAACTTCGTCAGGAGAATCATATTACCGTAACAGATGCAGGTTTTATCTATCTGACCGATTCAGGAAAAGAGATCGCGAACATGATCTATGAACGGCATGAATTTATTTCAAAATGGCTGATCGAACTCGGTGTCCCAGAAGAAATCGCTACAGATGATGCCTGCCAGATGGAGCACGTGATCAGCAGAGAAAGCTTTAACGCAATCAAAGAATATGTACGAACACATTAGTAAATGCGTCAGAAAAGGCCGAAAAGTTTATAACTTTTCAGCCTTTTTCTTTGCCCTTTTGCAGACTCTACAAATTTACCGCAACATATTTCATATGCTGTTTTCCGTAATGAAATTACTTTACTGATATTATTCATCAAGGATCTGTCCGTCAAGCGATAAGGTCACGACCTGCCACGGAATAAATTTACCGCTTTCCTGAAGCGCTTTCTTAGCCGCCAGCTCAAGTCCGCCACAACAAGGTACTTCCATCCGCACAATCGTCACACTCTTAATATTATTATTCTTAATAATCTCCGTCAGCTTCTCCGAATAATCCACATTATCCAGCTTTGGACATCCGATCAAAGTCACATGCCCTTTAATAAAACGATTATGAAAATCTCCATAAGCATAGGCACTGCAGTCTGCGGCGATCAGAAGCTTCGCCCCGTCAAAATACGGTGCATTTACCGGTGCAAGCTTAATCTGTACCGGCCACTGGGAAAGCATACTCTTATTCACACTTTTCGCCGTCTCCCTGCCTTTCTCTTCGCTCTCCGCATTCTGCGTACTTCCCCCTCTGTTCATCATACGCATACGGGATCCAGGACATCCCCCTGCAAATGGTTTTACCGGTGCTTTCGGTCCTTCTCCCGCATTCTGCTTTGCAGCCTCTTCCTGCTGCTTTTTAAGCATATTCTGCTTCACAGCCTCCGCATCATAAGCCGCCGCCTCACGCTCTACAAAATGAATGGCATCCACCGGACAATTCGGCAAACAGTCTCCCAGCCCGTCGCAATAATCATCTCTCATCAGCTTTGCTTTCCCATTTACCATAGAAATAGCCCCCTCATGGCAGGCCTTTGCACAAGCTCCACACCCGTTACACTTCTCCTCATCTATCTGAATAATTCTACGAATCATATTCCTTTATATCCTCCTATTCGAAAAATTTGTATTCCTTTAACTTTACCAACTTATTTTAGCTTACAACCGCATTCTATTCTGTTGTTATAACAACAATCCACGTAAAAAAACCTTGCGGATTCTCTCCACAAGGTTTTCCCTCTTCTCTCAAACTCTATACGAAATCGTCTGATTTAATTATGCAAGTGCCTTTTTAGCAACTTCAGCTACAGCTGCGAATCCAGCTGCATCATTAACTGCCATTTCAGCGAGCATCTTTCTGTTCATATCTACACCGGCAACTTTAAGTCCGTGCATAAGCTTGCTGTAAGAAAGACCATTCATTCTTGCAGCTGCGTTGATACGAGCGATCCAAAGCTGACGCATCTGACGTTTTTTCTGCTTTCTTCCTGCGTATGCTGATGTAAGGGCTCTCATTACAGACTGTTTTGCAACTCTGTACTGTTTAGAGCGAGCTCCTCTGTATCCTTTAGCCAGTTTTAAAGTTCTATTGTGTTTCTTCTTAGCGTTCATTCCGCCTTTAATTCTTGCCATTACTTAATCCTCCTTCTATCTTTCCTGCCAAATCTTAGAGATATGGTAAAACTTTCTTCATGTTCTTTACATTTGTAGAATCTGTGATAGTTGACTGTCTAAGATTTCTTTTTCTCTTAGTAGACTTCTTTGTTAAGATATGGCTCTTGTAAGCTTTGTTTCTTTTAAGTTTACCTGTAGCTGTTGTTTTGAAGCGCTTTGCAGCAGCTCTATTTGTTTTAATTTTTGGCATGATGTTTTCCTCCTTAATATAGATAATTTATTTTTAACGTTTTTCAGTTAAAACCATGCTCAGGATTCTGCCTTCAAGTTTTGCCGGCTTTTCAATGACAGCAACATCTTTCATCTTCTCAGCAAAATCGTCAAGAATATGTTTACTCTGCTGCATATGAGCCATCTCTCTACCACGGAAACGAAGTGTAACCTTTACTTTATTTCCTTTTGAGATAAATTTTCTAGCATTATTCATCTTCGTGTTCAGGTCGTTGGTGTCAATATTTGGTGAAAGACGCACTTCCTTAACCTCGACAGTTCTCTGTTTTTTCTTTGCTTCTTTTTCTTTTCTTGCCTGTTCGTATCTGTACTTACCATAATCGATAATCTTACAAACCGGCGGTTTCGCTGTCGGAGCGATTTTAACCAGATCCAGTTCCGCTTCCTGTGCCAGCTTCATAGCCTCTCTTGCTGACATTATTCCTAACTGTTCCCCACTCTCGCTAACCACGCGTACCTCTCTGTCGCGGATTTGTTCGTTAATCATTAAATCGCTAATTGTTGTGCACCTCCAATAAATAAAAAATAGTGAATAGCTGCAGACTATCCACTATCTATTGCATACAATACTTATATTCGGTATTATAAATTCAATATCAAACCGTTAGTCGCCCGATTGCGCTAAGGTGAGAGTGGATACTCTTCTTTGTTGTTCGCTTTACGCAAGTTATAATTTACCACAGATTTTATATGGTGTCAACACTTTTTTTATTTTTTTATGAACCATTATTTTGATTGTTTTTTTCATAATAAATCAATCAAAATAATGGTTTTCTCCATGTTTTTCTTCTTTATAGTATTGTAATTTCTAACAATCTTTATTTTTCAGACTTAAACCTACTCAATCCCTGTCACCTTGTAATCTTTGTCTTCAACAGCTTTTTTCAGTACCTCATCAGCTACTTCTGCCGCAAGTGTTACTACCGCTGTTCCATTTTCATGGCTTACTTCTGCCGCCTCTACTCCTTCGATTGCTTCCAGAGTTTTCTTTACGGTTGCCTCACAGTGTCCACACATCATACCTTCGATTTTCATTGTTTTTGTCATTGTCTTTTCCTCCTCTATTTCTTTGACTTTTGACTTTATCTTCTTATCTTTGCTGGCATCATACATTTTAAACCAGTTCAGACGAAGTGCATTGGTTACGACACAGAAGCTTGAAAGACTCATAGCTGCTGCGCCAAACATCGGATTTAATTTCCATCCGGAGATTGGATACCAGATACCTGCTGCAAGCGGGATTCCGATCACATTGTAGAAGAATGCCCAGAACAGGTTCTCATGGATATTTCTTAAAGTTGCTTTACTCATACGAATGGCTGCCGGTACATCACTTAAACGGCTTTTCATCAGAACAACGTCTGCTGCATCGATCGCGATATCGGTTCCTGCACCAATCGCAATTCCCATATCGGCTCTGGTAAGTGCCGGCGCGTCATTGATTCCGTCACCAACCATGGCAACTTTTCCTTTTTTCTTTAATTTCCGGATAACGGCTTCTTTTCCGTCCGGAAGAACGTCTGCGATGACTTCATCTACACCCGCCTGACGTCCGATCGCTTTTGCGGTTCTCTCATTGTCACCGGTCAGCATTACCACATGGATTCCCATATTCTGCAGTTCTTTGACTGCCTTTGGACTGTCCTCTTTGATGACGTCTGCTACCGCAATGATTCCGATCAGCTGATCTTCTTTCGCAAAGAACAAAGGCGTCTTTCCTTCTGCCGCCAGATCTTCTGCCTTTTTCAGCGTTCCTGCATCCACAGAAGTCTTTGTCTGGATAAATTTCTTATTTCCACCATAAATCGTCTTTCCTGCAAGAACTGCGGAAAGTCCGTTTCCAAGTACTGCCTGGAAGTCTTCTACTTCCTCCGCATCCAGTCTGCGCTCTTGGGCTTCCTGCAAAATTGCATGTGCCAGTGGGTGCTCGCTCTTTCTTTCCAGTGCATAAGCAAATCCCAAAAGTTCTTCCTCCGAGATACCCTCTGCCGGTATCATATCCGTTACTTTCGGTTCCCCGCTTGTGATGGTTCCGGTCTTGTCCAAAGCTACGATCTGCATTTTACCGGTCTCTTCCAGAGATACCGCCGTCTTGAACATGATTCCGTTCTTTGCGCCCATTCCGTTACCAACCATAATGGCAACCGGTGTGGCAAGTCCCAGTGCGCAAGGGCAACTGATAACGAGTACGGAAATACCTCTTGCCAGTGCGAATCCAACACTCTGACCTGCGATCAACCATACGATAATTGTAATCACTGCAATCGTAATAACCGCCGGCACAAATATCCCGGATACACGGTCTGCAATCTTTGCGATCGGTGCTTTGGTTGCCGCCGCATCACTGACCATCTGAATGATCTGTGAAAGTGTGGTATCTTCCCCAACTCTGGTTGCCTCGCATTTGAGGAAACCGGACTGGTTCATGGTTGCAGCAGATACCTTGTCACCTTCTGCTTTATCAACCGGAATACTCTCTCCGGTAAGTGCTGCTTCATTGACTGCACTGGTTCCTTCCAGCACGATACCGTCTACCGGTATATTTTCACCCGGTCTTACTACAAAGATATCGCCTTTTTTCACCTGATCGATGGAAACCTCTGTCTCCACACCATTTTTCAGGACAACAGCTGTCTTCGGAGCCAGCTTCATCAAACTCTTTAATGCATCTGTTGTCTTTCCTTTGGAATGCGCTTCCAGCATCTTTCCGACTGTGATAAGCGTCAAGATCATGGCTGCTGATTCAAAATAGAACTCATGCATATAAGACATGACGCCTTCCATATCCATCTTCATCTGTGCATCGGTCATTGCAAACAATGCATAGGTGCTGTATACAAAGGATGCCCCTGATCCCAGTGCAACCAGAGTATCCATGTTCGGTGCACCATGAAGGAGTCCCTTAAATCCATTGATGAAGAACTTCTGGTTGATCACCATGATAATTCCGGTAAATAACAGCTGGATCAGTCCCATTGCTACATGATTGCCAGCCAGAAATCCCGGCAGTGGCCAGTTCCACATCATATGACCCATGGAAATGTACATCAGTGGAATCAGAAAACACAGTGATGCGATCAGACGACGCTTCATAATCGGTGTCTCCCTGTCTTTCAGGGCATCCTCGTCCATTGCTGCGCCCTTTTTGGCTCCTGCATCTGCTCCTTTTACCGAAGCACCGTATCCTGCTGCCTCAACAGCCGCAATGATCTCCGACTGGGATGCGGTCCCTTCTACTCCCATGGAATTCGTCAGAAGACTGACCGAACAGCTGGTAACTCCCGATACCTTCGATACTGCCTTTTCCACTCTGCTGCTGCATGCCGCACAGCTCATTCCTGTTACTGTATATTGTTCCACAAAAATCCACCTCACTTTTTGGCTTTATCTGCCATTTTTATATTGTAAAAATTTTCCTGCGCTTTTCACCTGAAAATCTATAACAATCCTGTTATTTCATCAGTTTCTGAAGCGTTACAACCAGCTCATCGATCGTCTCATCTTTTCCCTCGCGGATATCCTCTGCCACACAGGTACGGATATGATTCGCCAGAAGGACTTTATTAAAACTGTTGAGCGCCGCATTGATTGCCGACACCTGAATCAGAATATCCGGACAGTACGCATCTTCTTCTACCATACGCTTCACACCTCTGACCTGCCCTTCAATCCGGTTCAGGCGGTTGATCATGTCCTTGTATTCCTTTTCAGAACGCTCTTTCGTCTTATGACAGTGACAACATTCTTTCTTTTCTTCCATGCGTCTCACCTCTTATCTTTCCTCTTTACGAGGGTCATTATATACCCCATCAGGGTATATTGCAAGAAGAATTTTTCTCATTTTAAAATTTTATATATACAACAATGAATGCATCCTGGCACGTAGTATCTTTTACTTAACAGAAATTTTCTCAAGATTTCCTATGAAAGCCAAAAGAGAACCTGCAAGCTTTTCATCCACAGGTTCTCTCGTATTGTTTCTATTTTAATATTTTTGAAGTGTATAATAGGTGCTTCTCGCTTTTCCATTCCGTTTCAGGAAATTCTTTTCCACAAGTCCTCTTATCACTCTTGCTGCAGTTGATGCACTTACTTTAAGCAGACTCACAACATCGTTCTTTGTAAAATCCTCACAATTTTCGGCATACTCCAGAACTTTTTCTTCCTCATCGCTTAATTTCTGTGTATCCTCCTCATCCGTTTCTGGATTCTTTTCATCCTTCACTTCCGACTCCGGCGTATCTGTTTTTTCACATAGCACATTGATATTCGGTAATACAATTTTAAAAGTATTTCTCGTCGTCTCAATAACAGGTTTTTCTGCCATATCAGCGTAAGCCCCTATAATCTTACTGATTCCAGTACCATATGCTTCGATTAAATGCAACCGGTAAAAGACATTTGCAAGATCCGGATTTCTGCATATAGAAATACCTGCCATCACATCCTCCAGCTCAATTCCAGGCATCAATCCTCCGATTGATATAAATTCCATCCGGTCTTCATAAATACTGATCAATGCACTTGCACTAAACGCATAATCCCTGTGAACCAGCAAATTTAACAATGCTTCTCTGACAGCGATTTCAGGATAATCCCTGACATCTATCCGCAGCAACTTTTCAATTGTTGCATGTGTCTGATTATGAAAATCAATATAATCGTAGACATCATTCATCTGTTTCATCAATGCCCCTGAAAATTCTCTACGGTCTTTAAATACCGTCTGATCCTTTCCCTGAAAAACAGCTACTTTAATCGTGTGTACACACTGATCCGATAAAAGCATTGCAAGATTACTGTAAAGTCCATCCTTATCAATCAGTTTCAATGTCCGCATCTGCTGTATCCCAAACTCAACCTTACGAAGCTGAAATTCTTTCTCTGCCACTTCAAAAGTCAGTTCCTGATTCAGACTACGCATAGATTCAAAACGATCTCCATCTGTCTCTTTAATCATCTGGCGGATTGCCGCATCTGTAGCAGGAACAGCTGAATATCCCTGTCTGACATAGACTCCTTCTGGTCGCATTCCTTTTTTTGCAATATAATAAGGGCGATCCGTTCCACGTTGAATATCTACAACAACAATCTTTTTTCCATCTTCTTCTAATGTCTCATAATGTAAAAACATTGTGATATCCGGTTTGATCGCATCTCTGACCATATTACTGATCTGCAATGCAGTGCCATCTGGATTATCAAGACCAACTACCGTACCATCATCCTGTACACCAATATATAACTTGCCACCATTACAATTTGCAAAGGCAATAATTTCTTTTTTTATGTCATCAACTACTACTTCTTTAAGCTCTACTGTTTCACTTTCCCGAAAAATCATTTTATGCCCTCCTCAAATCATATAATATATTTATATTATATACAATCGTGTCAATTGTGTCAATCGTGTCATTTTTTAATGCAAGCAATCATATTTTGACACGATTCCGCCACATTATACATAAAACTCTTTTCTCCTAAGCCGAGTATAAGGTCTTTTCTCCCGCACTTTCCCGGATTTCTCCAAGTTAATATCCACATACACAATCTGCTCTGTGTCATCTGCCCGGGCAAGAATCTCTCCATTTGCATCGACAGCCATAGACTCCCCAGCAAAATCCATCTCCCCTTCCACCCCAACACGGTTACACATTGCGATCGCCACACTGTTCTGAAATGCCTGTACACGTACCTCCCATTCAAACTTTTCCGAAGGCTCTGCTTTGGTATTCACCGTCGGGATCAAGATCAAATCTGCCTCCTGCAGGCTTTCCGTCCGGATGCTTTCCGGGTAATGTCTGTCAAAACATACCACAATCCCGATCTTTCCGAATTCCGTGTTAAAGACATGAAATCCATCATCTGACGGGGTATAATAATCCTGCTCATAAAACTGCTCTACCTGCGCAACATGCACCATTTTCTGTATTCCTATGACTTCTCCACTGCGGTCGATCAGAATACTCGCATCGTATGTACCATTTGCTTCCCGCAGATATAAGTTTGGCACTGCCATAATCTGATGCTTTTTGCAGGCATCACAGAATTTTTTTACAATCTCATCTTCTATAGATACGGAATAACTGCTTACATCCCTTCCTAGATATTGCGGAAAAAATTCCGTAAGCTGCACTTCCGGGAACAGCACAAGCTCTGCTCCCTTTTCTGCTGCTTCTGCAATCGCATGCAGACTTTTTTCCATATTCTTTTCTACACTTCCCGAATTTGACATTTGTATCATCGCAAGCCTCATGTTAAATATCCTCCTTACCTCCTTTTACTCCAAAATCAGATATTTCTTCTTATCTGCTGAAGTAAGATTTTTTCCGTTAAGCAAAAAACGAACAGCGAGTTACCTCTTCACGATTTTTGTCGTTACAAGCGGCAACTCCCTGTCTTTTATCTTCTTACTGTTTATTTAAAAGAAACATTCTCAATAATCACCTGATCAAACATCCTATGAAGTACTCTGCCCTGTTCATCTTCTCCGTTTCCATTCTGATAAACATTTGCTGCATAAACATCATACAAAACTTCTGCTCGCTCCGCATCATCCAGTCCATTCAAGAATTCTGCGATTCCTTCATAAATGGCTCCTGCCAGATCTCCTTCCTGCGGATTATTTTCAACATACCACTCATAGTTTGTCTCGTTTTGTTCCTTCGCACTTTCTTTCTCTTCATCTCTTTTTCTCCCTGTTCATTACACTTCACCTTTAAATAAAAGCGTAAGCTTATTATACCCCCGGTAATTTTCGTCAATTTCTTATTATTTACAAGGCAAAAAGATTTACCACGGAATATTCTTCCATTGTAAAAGAATCCCGATTTCCTATATCGTAAGACAGGATCGCATATCTGCATGCAGCTACATTATCAAACGTGCCCTCTTCTTGCCGCTTCTTCAATCAGCTTCGGCTGAATTAAAGGATATGTCCAGTCTTTTATCAGTTCATCGCATATGACAATTTTCTCAATTTCACTATGTATCTCTTCAAATGAAAAAATATCTGCCACATAAAGCATTCCAAAGGTCTCTTTTTCTTCATCTTTGTTGACTCTCGTTTTCCCTTTTACGGAATATACGCAAACTGGCTCGATCTTAAAGTCCACCGCTCCTGTTTCTTCTTTTAATTCTCGATTTGCCGCTTCTTCAATGGTCTCTCCTGCTTCTCTGTGTCCTCCAGGCACTTCGTAGGTATCCCTTTCTTTGTGTTTGCAAAATACCCATTTTTCGCCAGTTCTGGCAATGATTACAGCAAAATCTAATTGCGAATCTTCTATTTTGTCATAAAATCTGACCTCTAGCATATTTCTTCCTCACAATTCCATTCAAGCATAAATTCTTCTATGTATGTCGTCATGAATTTTTCTCTTCTTTCTGCAATTTTTCTGGCACTATCCGTATTCATTAAATCTTTCAGTAAAAATAATTTTTCATAAAAATGATTGATCGAAGTCGTAGTTCCATTTTGATATTGTACTTTATTCATCCCAATCCTTGGAAGAATATCAGGATTATACATTTCCCGGTTATGATTTCCTCCATACGCAAATGCTCTCGCAATACCGATTGCTCCAAGCGCATCAAGTCGATCTGCATCCTGAACTCATTTCCATGCATCTATCTCTTCCCGCGATTTGAATATAATAATATTTTTATTCTTATATTTTCTTAACATCTCATTGATTTCCGGTATTTCATCCCTTGAAAAATTGATAATAAAATCTCTGAATTCTGCTGACAGTTCTTCTTCCTGCCATGGCATATCTTCTCTTTCACTTCCAATACGCCCTTCCGCGCCCGCAAGACACACATTTGTTGGCAGATCTAAAAAGAATACCGTATCACATTCTTCAAAACGCCTTTCAAGTGTTCTTCCATAATTACCATCGATAATCCATTCTTCCTGCTTTATAATCTCAGATAATTTTGCATCGAATTCCTGCTTTGTTATCGTTGTCCTGTCCGGCTTATGCCAGATCATATCAAGATAATACAATGGAAGTCCTGTTTTGTCTCTGATTTTTCTTGCAAATGTACTTTTCCCCGCACCGGGACACCCAAGTATCAGAACTTTTTTCATATTTATTTATCTCCTAATCCTTTTCCTAATTAAATGTTAGACTCGTTGATTCATTTTTTATTTTTGAAGTTTATAGTCATCATACACCGTTAAAGAAGCCAAACTCAGTATATCACAAATCCCCAGCGGCATTCCCCCACATATCTACTCTGGACATATGAACCATTTCCTTCATTCCGTACATATATCCGCCACTATACCATAAAATAAGCGAGCAAAACGAAATATTATAGCAATCTGATGCATGAATAATTTTAGAATCCTGTAATAAAACTGCACTTTTTTTAGAGTTGTTCAATCTTACATTCATGTTCCTTTGTCTTGCTGTTATAACTGATTCCAACAGCAAGAATGTGTCCTGTATATTCCTTTCTTTCTGCTGTTTTTCCCTGAAACCGCAAAGCGTACTCTTTTTCTTTTATCTGCGCAATTGCCTCTTCCGGCTTATGATCTACTTTCAGTTCCAGTATCATACAATCCTGATCATATCTGATTGGATAAAAAATATTTTGAATCTGATCCACATTATATCGGATATAAGTAAACACCGTCTTTCTTTTTTCTAACATTACGCCGTCTTTTAATTAGTCTTAACTAATTTCATTATATATAACCTCTTTATCCTGGCTTTTCAGCTCAATTCTTCGACATAAAATGTCACCTTCGCATGGGGACCATTTGCGGAAGGACGCAACGATATATTCACCAATCCGGTTCTGACAAAGATTGATGAAAAATACGGAAAAACTGCTGCACAGACAGCCCTTCGTTTCCTCCTTCAAAATGATGTGGTTATCATTCCGAAATCTGTTCACAAAGATCGTATGCAGCAGAACTTTGACCTCTTCGATTTCACACTGACCGCAGAAGAAATGGCAGAAATTGAAGTTCTGGATGGTGGCGAAAACTTCCATTAATAATTACAGTTTTCATATATCCTCCAACTATCGAATTATATACCCTTTTTATTTCACCAAATCTGTCCGATTTAATTAAAAATTTATAACACCATTATCAATGTACCTGCTCCTATCAAAATACAGCCAATGAGTGATTTTGTAGTAAACTGTTCATGTAAAAACACAAATGCCAATATAAGTGTGATTACCACACTCAGTTTATCTATTGGTACAACCTTTGATGCATCCCCCATTTGTAAAGCTTTATAATAGCACAGCCACGAAGCTCCTGTTGCTAATCCAGATAAGATTAAAAAAATCCAGCTTTTCTTACTGATTTCTGCCAGTCCATTCTGCGCATGAGTAAGAAAGACCATGCCCCATGCCATGATTACTACAACAATGGTTCGGATTGCAGTTGCCAGGTTGGAATTCACTCCTTCTATACCTATCTTGGCAAGAATTGAGGTTAACGCAGCAAATACCGCTGATAAAACAGCAAATATCATCCACATAATAACACCTTCTTTTCACACAAAATAAGAATTGATCATTTCACCAATCTGTTCTCTTCTCCCCAAATGCAAAGTTGATCCAGTACAGTCATCAATGACTTCCCTCTTTCTGAAAGGCTGTACTCCACCTTCGGCGGGATCTGCGGATATTCCGTCCTGATAATCAGGCGGTCTTTCTCCAGCTCTTTGAGATTGGTACTGAGCGTTTTGTCGGAAATAGTTTTCAGATACCGTTTTAATTCATTGAACCGTACCGTTTCAAACTCCATCAGACAGTATAGAATAACCATCTTATGTTTGCCGGAAATCAGGGACAATGTATAGGCAAATCCTGTATCTTCAAAATTTGCATTTTCGATATAGTTCTTTATCATAACACTTTCTCCTTAGATAGTACCTGTCTTTTTTGTTAGTACTTGAATTTAAAAATTGCTTGTATATAATTATAAGCAGAATAAATCATACTGTCAAATAAATTTCAAGGAGAATTTATTATGAGAGCGAAACTAGTTACTATTCACAGTTAATGTCATTTACTTAGGAAAATTTCTTATCAGAAAAGGAATTTTCCTTTTTTTACCTGTAACTCAAAAATCTCTTGACATTACATCAATTCACCTTCCAATAATCAGCATGAGTCAAACAATCGTCCAGTCCAAATTTGAATCCTTTTAAATTAATATTGCTTTCATTCGTATCGCCGTATATAATATTTATTATATGATACTTATTGACACGCCGAACACTGAAAACGAAATAAAATGATATGAACACGCCATTTTATGGGAGTTTGAGGTGTTCGAGGATTGCAGGAATCGCTTCGCAATGGAGCAATCCGATTACACCAGTGAGCGGCAAAATTTACTTTTGACACTCACATCATTATTATACAAAAAAAGGAGTCTGCACGACTATGGATTATATTTCTGTAAAAGAAACTTCGAAGAAATTCCATTTATCTGAACGCCGCATACAAAAACTCTGCGAAACCAACCGGATTGAGGGTTGCAAAATGGTCAGCGGCATCTGGTTGATCCCTGCCACGGCCATCAAACCTTCCGATGAGCGAATGACGAATTCCCCGAAAGATTCCGATTATCTCTCTTTAAAAGAATTATGTGATATACTTTCCATTTCGACCGCAACCGGGCGCAACTGGATCAAGCTTGGCAAACTTATTCCTGAATATACGGATAAAAGAAAGCCTTATTTTACAAAACAATATACCGAAAAGTTGAAAGCCGAATTGCAATCAGGCAAAAATCAATCACTGAAAAGCAGACGTAACAAGAAATTTGTCTGTGGAAATTCTCTTTACAGCGCCTATGTTTCTGAAAATTGTCAGAATATCGAACCACTGCAGCAGATTCTCCGAATTGTAACCAATGAATCCATTGCTCTTTCATCGGATGTGATTCAATATTTCATTGCTGACTGTGCCCTGCATTTGCTCGCCCAAAAATATGATCTTTCTTTCAAGCATGAAAAAGCGTTGCTGAGCAGATTTTTAAAAAAAGAAATCACCCTGTCTCTATACGACGAACTGATCTATGCTTTGATTGCAGATTCCGAGCATGCTCTGCTTTTCTGTGAAAAATATTCTCCGCTTTTTGATTTTGATTATGTATACGAACCTGCTGAAGATATTCTTGGTCTCATTTACATTTCCTGTAAAAATATCGGCAGCCGCAAAGCAACCGGCTCCTACTATACGCCTACCAAAATCGTCAAAAAGCTGATTGAGAAGCTGGATATTGCATCAGATGCCAGAATTCTGGATCCCTGCTGTGGAACTGGAAATTTTTTATTGCAGCTTCCAGCACATGTTCGTTTTGACCAGATTTATGGCAATGACACCGATACAATCAGTGTAAAAATCACCCGGTTGAACATGGTTTTGAAATATGACATTCTTTCTGTCAAAACTCTGTACGAGCATATAACCGAAGCCGATTATCTTGCATCTGATTTAAAAGCTTCTTACCAGTATATCATCGGCAATCCGCCATGGGGATATGAATTTTCCGAGTCGGAAAAGGAAAAGCTTCGCAAAAACTATCGGACTGCTTCCGGGAAAAATATAGAATCTTATGATTTGTTTATTGAAAAAGCACTACGTAATTTGTCCATAAACGGACAACTCTCTTTTATTCTTCCAGAGGCAATACTTAATGTAAAGGCACATACACCGGTCCGTACTGCCATTATGGAAAGTAATTCCATCCGATATCTTAATTTTTTGGGAAATGCCTTTGATAAGGTTCAGTGTCCCTGCATTATATTGCAGCTCATTCACACCGGAAAGCCACTTTCGACAGTCGGAATGGAAGTATCCGACTGTAGTCACTGTACAACCATTCTGACAAACCGTAAAATTTCAGCCGAATATTTCAGCTTTCATACAACGGATGCTGAATATCAGCTGCTTGAAAAAATTCGGCATATTCCTAAAACAAAATTCCTTGCCGGAAACGCCGATTTTGCTTTAGGAATCGTAACCGGAAATAATAAAAAATATATTTCTTCCGTGAAAAACAAAGATAACGAAGTTATTTTAAAAGGCTCCGATATCTTTAAGTACCATACTAATCCGAACTCAAACTATATCGTGTTTAACCCACAGAATTTTCAGCAGGTAGCACCTATAGAAATGTACCGTGCGCCAGAAAAGCTTTTGTATCGTTTTATCAGCAGCCAGCTTGTCTTTGCTTATGATGATAAACAAACACTTTCTTTGAATAGCTGCAACGTGGTCATCCCCAAGCTTGAAGGACTGCATATAAAATATATTCTTGCCATCCTTAATTCCAGAATTGCACAGTTTATTTACAAAATGGAGTTTCACTCCGTGAAGGTATTGCGTTCTCATATTGAAAATATTCCGATTCCGGATGTTAATGCCGGCATGCAAAACAGTATCATCCAAGCTGTCGAACCACTAATTAACGGACTGCCTCCTGAGGAAGCACAAATTGCCTACGAGCAACTTGACCAATTGATTTTTAAATTATTTAATCTTACCTCTAAAGAGCAGGATATCATTAAGCATGCAGTAGATGGAGAAAACAAATTTCTGTTCTGACAAACATAAAACCAGAGATATTCCTGGCTTCCCCTATTCAACAATAGGATTGCCAGGTCTGCTCTGGTTTTTTCTTATCTTCCTTTCTTCTTAACGACATTAAGGACATCTTTTTCAGCAACCCAAAATGGTCTTAGCTCCTCTTCTGTCATAAAAACCTGGCCTTCAAATACATCTGCTCCCGCAATTCCTGTATTTTCATTCCTATGCTGAGATCCAAGCTTTCCTGTTCTTTGAAGTTCCTCACTTGTAAGTACCCAATAAATCAGCTCATCACGGCAAACACCAATCCAGATAAACACATCACAGCATGATGGCTTCAACTGCTGATAATGATACTTAAACCCATTTGCAATTGCTTCTGAATGCAAATACGCTCTGCTGACAAGACTTCCACCCGCTTTTGTATCATTTGCCCTACACGCTTTAACTTCTACTCTTATTTCAGGAATCCACAGATCAAATTCTCCATCAAAATCAGGATAAACCGAAACCATATTCTCTTTTGTCGCTTTTACAAAAGCCGGAAACAATTTTAAAATATGCTGCTCACCCCAGGTTTCTCCGAATGTTCTTGGTACCATCTCAAACAAATACAGATATTGGTTTCTTTTCATATAACTTTCATATATTTCCTGATACTGTTCATATGTAATTGCCTGAGCATTCATCAGATACATCAAAATTCTGCTTTCCGCACTAAATGGAAACACTGCATTTTCCTGACTAAAAGCTTCTAAAACTTCAGCATCTGCTCCCGCCTGTTGCAGTAGCTCTTTCAATTGTCTCCGTAATTCTTTCATTTGTATGCCTCGTCTTCACAAAGTCTTATCTCTTATTCCCCATACAGAACACAGCCACAACCCCCGGACCTGTATGTGACCCAATCACCGTTCCAATGCAGTTAATCAAAATATTGTGGACTCCCATCTTCTTCTCCACCTGTCTTGCCACAAATTCCGCATCTTCTTTGCAGTCACCGTGTGTGATCATCACAATATCATTATCCCAACCTTCGGACTGCTTCACTGCCATATCCACGATATGCGTCAGTGCTTTTTTCCTTCCACGCTCTTTTCCGATAACCTTCAATTCGCCGTGATCGTCCATGTGGATGATCGGCTTGATCTGGATCATCGTTCCAACGATCGCAGAAGCCTTTGATACTCTTCCACCTCTATGTAAATGGAATAAATCATCAATCGTAACGTTGTGCATGATGTGAAGCTTGTTCTCCTCCACCCAGGCAGCCACTTCTTCCAGACTCTTTCCTGCACGCTTTAACTGAACAGCTTTGTACACAAGAAGTCCCTCACCCATGCATGCACAAAGCGAATCAATTATAATCAGCTTCTGCTCTGGATACTCTTCCTGCAATTCTTCTGCTGCCATCCGGATACTGTTATAAGTTCCGCTAAGTCCTGACGAAAAAGCAATATATAAAATATCCTTTCCCTCTTTCAGATACGGTTCCAGTGCTTCTCTTGCCTGCTCCGGATTGATCTGAGAAGTAGTCGGCATCGACCCTGCCCTGACTTTTGCAAAAAATTCTTCCCCGGTAAGTCCAATCATATCCTCATAAGACTGTCCATCGATCAGATAAGTAAGAGGAATATATGGAACCCCAAGCTCCTCGGTCAGGTATTCCTTCGGTAAATCCACTGTGCTGTCTGTCATGATCATATATTCACTCATAAGTGTGTCCTCCTTCATCCCTTTAGGGATTTATATATTACTTATAATTATGTACAGTATACCCTCTTTTCCGCAAGATAGCAAAATCTTTTTCCCATGCTAAAAAAATCTTAAGTTTCTTAATAACTTTTGTCATAATCCGGTATATTTTCCTTTTTTTGTGAAATGCTAAATCTATGCAGAATCCAGGCAGTAAAATATTTCCGGGATTCCAGATTTTCTTAACTTTAAATTATCTCTGAATGGAGGATTCAATATGGAAAAACATACTGTCAGTGCTTCCCTCACCGACAATACAAAATATATGAACCGGGCTCTTCCCGTAAAAAAAAGCTTTGATATTATCGAACGAACTCTGATCATCGGCGGACAAAATAGTGCCTTTTATTTTATTGATGGTTTCACCAAAGATGAAATCATACTGAAACTTATGGACTCCTTCCTCAATATTTCTGCCGATGATATGCCAGAGGATGCAACTTCCTTTTCTACAAGCTGCATCCCCTATGTAGAAGTTGATATTCTCGGTGACTTTGACAGCATTTTCAAAAATCTTCTGTCCGGTGTCACCTGTCTTTTTATTGACGGCTATGAAGCCGCTATTGCCATCGACTGCCGTACTTACCCGTCCCGCAGCATCGAGGAACCCGATAAAGACAAATCCCTGCGCGGTTCCCGTGATGGCTTTGTGGAAACAATCGTATTCAATACTGCCTTGATGCGCCGCCGGATCCGCGATCCGCATCTGATCATGGAAATGTATGAAGCCGGCACTTCCACACGCACCGACGTAGCTCTCTGCTATATGTCCGACCGTGTAGACCGCGAACTTCTGACCACGATCCAGAACAAACTGGAAGAAAGCAAATCCCAGGATCTGAAAATGAGCCAGCAATCTCTTGCGGAAGCTCTCTTTCAGCGCAAATGGTACAATCCATTTCCAAAATATAAATTTACCGAACGTCCAGACACAGCCTGCGCCTGCCTGATGGAAGGAAAAGTGATCATCCTTACTGATACCTCCCCATCTGCACTGATCCTGCCAACCTCCATCTTTGATATGATCGAAGAGGCAAATGATTACTACTTTCCGCCAATCACCGGAATCTACCTGAAAATATCCCGTGTACTGATCACACTGCTGACTGTCTTCATGGTTCCACTCTTTCTGCTCTTTATGCAGAACCCGGCATGGATACCGGAGATCTTCCGCTTCGTTCTGATCGAAGATACGGTCAACATCCCCCTGATCTTCCAGATCCTGATCCTGGAGCTTGCCATCGACGGACTCCGCCTCGCCGCCCTCAACACCCCCAGCATGCTCAGCACACCACTCAGCGTCATCGCCGGTATCGTCATGGGGGAATTCTCCGTCGAATCCGGCTGGTTCAACAGCGAGATCATGCTCTACATGGCATTCGTTTCCATCGCCAACTACACCCAGCCAAACTTTGAACTAGGCTACGCATTAAAATTCATGCGTCTCCTGCTCCTCATCCTCACCGCTATCTTCAACCTCCCAGGATTCCTCACAGGCTGCCTCATCGTCATCCTCTGTATCACCTTCAACAAAACCCTCTCCGGCCGTAGTTACCTGAACGTAAAATTAAACTAATCCCCTGTAGCCTGCAACAAAATTGCAGGCTACACCTACATAACCTTCACCTTTCCACAACTCCCCCTTCCCACCACTACCTAAATCTCCTCAACCGGTTATCAGTCCAGCCTTGTAAAAAAAACGCCTCTCTAATACAATAAATCCGGCAACCGGGATCAAAAAAATAGTGTTCAATTCACTTATTCTGCAATGGAGATGAAACTCAAAAATTGTGGAAGCCTTTGCTGACACAATTTTCGCTCTCAGAGGTTCATCGTAATGCCCTTGCACAATGGAATTGGACACCATTTTTTAATCCCGGTTGCCAATACAACCTATAATACCTTAGTCTCTCTTTTTTACACCCCTACTTCGTCGTACTTCCAAATCCCCCGTTTCTGACTGCTGTCGCATCGTCATCCACAGTAATTCCATACTCAACAAAAATCCCCTGCATAAAGCCTGTCCCTTTTCCAAGCTCTACCGTTTTATTCTCATTGGTATCATTCGTCAGTTTCGCAAAGATATGACCTTCATTATCAGAATAGAAATAATCGCTGTCAATAATTCCTACCGTATTATTCAGCTGCAGACGGAACTTGAATCCAAGTCCGCTTCTCGGATAGCATTTGAGCACCCAGTTTTCTTCCATTTCCACACGGATCCCTGTCGGGATCTTGATCGTCTTTCCCGGCTCGATCACAAAATCATCCGGTGCATAGAAATCATATCCTGCACTTCCTGCTGTTGCACGCTTCGGCAATTTGATTTCTTCATATAAAGCCTTGATCTGATCCTCTGTATACTGCTCACCAAAGGTATCCTTCCATCCTTCCATAAACTGTTCCAGACTTACTTTGTGAAATTTAGCAATTCTCTTCATGTAATACAATTTCTCCTTTTCCTAATGTCTCCGGTACGTTAATGACCATCTGGTTCGCGCTGCCTTTCCAGTGCAGATCCAGTTCTTTCTTCTCAACCTCGAATTCTCCGTCCACCAGAACGTCCAGATAATTTACAATATCCATATTCTTGATATCTTTCCATTCATAACCGGTGTAAAGCCAGATCGTCTTTGACGGAAATTTTTCTTTAATCTCTTTTGCCAGCATCATGACCTCATAGGCATTTGCCGAATGCAGCGGGTCGCCTCCACTGAATGTGATCCCACTGATATAATCCTTCTCCAGTTCTTCAAAAATCTCTGCCTTCGCCTTTTCATCGAAGAAAAGCCCACCATTTGGATCCCAGGTCACCGGATTGTGGCATTCCTTACAGCAATGGTCACATCCTGCAACCCAGAGGACAACCCGCAAGCCATCCCCGTTGAGCATATCATCTTTTGTTATATTATGGTAACGCATTTACATACTTTTCCTTTCCGCAATTTCTGCCATCTTGGCATCATTGAGTCTGGTATCTCCCTTGACTCTCGAATAAGACAGATATCCGTTCATACGGTCAATCTTTGTCAGATTCTTACTTCCACATACCGGACACACATCCATAGACAGCTCTTCATGACCGCAGTCATCACAGTAGGCAAGTGACAGATTAACACCCTCATAAAATCCCATATCCATTGCACGGCGTACCAGTGATTTGATAGCCTCTTTGTTATAATTGATCGGGTATTTTACATACTGGATCTTTCCACCGTTACACAGATCCCAGAAACGGTTTTCCAGATCCTGCTTTTCGATCGGTGTAATATCCTCGGTTACATGGCAGTGAAAACTGTTGCTCACATACGCCCTGTCCGATACATTTTCCACGATTCCATATTTTTTACGGAACTGCTGCACCTGCACACCACACAAATTCTCAGCCGGTGTTCCATAAATCGCATACAGATAGCCGTCTTCTTTTTTAAATTCATTGACCTTCATGTTGATATATTCCATGGTCTTGATGGCAAATGCTCCATCCTCTACCAGGGACTTTTTATTATAAAGCTGCTGGAATTCATTGAGCGCTGTAATTCCAAAGGAAGCGGTTGCCGATTTCAGCACCGGTTTAATCTTGTCATGGATCTTCAGATGTCCGCCATAGAAACCACCCTCACAGTAGGCAAGCGGATTCGTAGAAGCACGCAGCTCTCCGAGGTATTCGTAAGTACGGATATGAAGCTTCCGGATCAGTTCCAGGTAATAATCCAGTACTTCAAAGAAATCTCGGTTCTCCTGTCTGGATTTGGCAAGGATCATCGGAAGATGGAGACTGACCGCACCGATGTTGAACCTTCCGACAAATACCGGCTCATCCTTTTCGTCCACCGGATTCATACCGCCTCTTTCATACCATGGAGATAAGAATGCACGGCATCCCATCGGACTGATGACTTTTCCGTAGCGCTTGTAAATACTCGGCACATAGCCTTTTCCGGTAAGGCTGAGCCAGTCCGGATACATAGTCTTTCTGGAGCACTCAATTCCGGCTTCAAAAAGATCTTCTCCCGGCTTTCCAGGTCCATGTAAATTTTCATCATAAAGGAACACGATTTTCGGGAAAAGTACCGGTTTTTTATGTCCCGGCTTTCCCTGTCCTCCTGCTCTTACTTCCAGCATCGTCTTTGTGACAAGCTTTCCGTATTCGCTGATATCGGTTCCGCTGGTCATGGTAATAAATGGATAGTCTCCACGGCTTGAGGATACGGAGTTGAACTTATACTCCCATCCCTGGAATCCCTGCTCCATCTCTTTTTCCAGATCCTTCCAGGCAATCTCCTGTGCTACTTCTTCTGAAAGTCCGAGGCTTCTGTATTTGTTCAAATGATTTTCATGGGAACGCTTCGCATAAGGCTCCAGGATCTCATCTACGCTCGGCACGGTAAATCCTCCGTACTGCTGGCTTGCCGCACTCAGTACGATATCTCCGATCACATCAAATGCCGTATCCAGTGTCTTTGGCTCATTGTACCACAGATTTCCCATCTCAAATCCACCGGTCAGTACGCTTTTCACATCAAAGAGACAACAATTCATCGTATCTCTTCGGGCTGACATATCATGGATATAAATATATCCTTCCCGGATTGCCTGTAATTCTTCCACCGTCAGGAAAAATTTCTTATATAATTCTTTGTTCAGCTCATTGAAGATCAGGCTTCGCTTGGTCGATACCAGTGCACTGTCTGTATTACTGTTCTCTTTGTCCCCGATATACATGATCGACTGGCTTTTCTTATAAACCTCGTCAAGCATCTGCACAAAATCCTGCTTGTAATTCCGATAGTCCCGGTAACTTTTTGCCACGATCGGATTCACTTTCTCAAGCGCTCCCTCTACAATATTGTGCATCTCCGGAATCCGGATCTCATGCACTCCGAGTTCTTCTACCTTTTCTTCTACAAAATGACAGATAAAATCAATATCTTTCTGTGAAAATTTGATCAGTGCACGATATGCAGACTTATTGACTGCCACAACGACTTTTTGCACGTTAAATTCTTCTTTTGTCCCGTCTTTTTTTACAACTTTCACATTGTTTAAGCTCATCTTGTTCTCCTTTCTGATAACTACAATATATTGTATTCTATTTAAAATGTATACTATATCTTGACCGTTTTCCTCTATTTTAGCACTATCACAGCGAGAGCGTCAATCTGTGAAAATAACCAATTTTCCGACAGCCAGACAACCAAATCTTCTACAGGCATATTCCTGAAAATCCATTGACATTTTATACCGGACAGGCTTCTCCTTCTGTATTCAGACAATAGCCTTTCATTTTGAAAATCCTCGAATAATTTTTCCAAAACCTTTGGAGATACAAAAAGAGATAAGCCGAAACTGTTTCCTTTTCTGCTTATCTCTTTAATTCATAATCTTGTATTTTTTTAGTTTCCACACTCAATACTGATTTCATTGAACATCGTCAGGATTTCATCGATCGAGGTATCCTCTTTATCTTTTCCTGCCTTATCCATCACACAATGTCCCTGATGCATCATGATCAGACGATTACCGTATTCTACTGCATAGCGGAGATTGTGTGTGACCATAACCGTTGTCAGATTTTTTTCTTTTACAATCTTATCGGTCAGCTCCATGATCAGTTCTGCTGTCTTTGGATCCAGCGCAGCAGTATGCTCATCCAGGATCAAAAACTCGATTGGTGTCATCGTAGACATCAGCAGTGCCATCGCCTGGCGCTGTCCTCCGGAAAGTGATCCGACTTTGACATGAAGCTTATCTTCCAGTCCAAGACCAAGCTGGGCGAGCTGTTCTCTGTAATAATCAATACGTGCCTTATTCGTTCCCCGTCCAAGTCCGTAGAACCTTCCTTTATTGTCCGCAAGAGACATATTTTCCAAGATCGTCATGGACGGACAGGTTCCCATAGATGGATTCTGGTACACGCGTCCGATCTTCTGGTTTCTCTTGTATTCTTTTACCCTTGTGATATCTTTTCCATCGATCAGGATCTGTCCGGATTCTACCGGAATACTTCCGCAGATGATATTCAGCATCGAAGTTTTACCGGAACCGTTACTTCCTACTACGGATACAAATTCGCCCTGATTGATCGTCAGATTGAAGTCCTCAAAAAGACACATCTCATTGACTGTACCCGGATTATAATATTTGTGGATATTTCTAAGCTCCAGCATTCTTCTTCACCTTCTTCTTTCTCTCCATACTAAGCACCAGAATTACCAGGAATAATACGGCTGTGATCAGCTTCATATCCTGCGGTTCGAAGTTCTTCAGTGCGATTGCCACACAGGCCTTGTAAATGATAGAACCGATCAGTACAGCTGTCGTTGTTTTTACAAAACTGATTTTTTTGAAAATACTGGTTCCGATGATAACACTTGCAAGACCGATTACCATCGCCCCTGTACCACTGGAAATTTCAAATACACGTTCTTCCTGACAGAAAATACATCCCGCAAGCGAACACAGCCCGTTTGCGATCGCAAGTCCCAGGATTTTCACATTTCCTTCATCCTTTGCCATTGCAGTTACCAGTTTATCGTTATCTCCGACTGCGCGGAGCAGGTATCCGGACTTGGTATTCAGATAAAGGTCGAGAATGATTTTCACAATTAACGCAATGATCAGAATGATGAGCAATGTAGAGTAAGCGGAAAATCCTGACGGAAGCAGCTTATCCAGTGTATCATTTTTAAAGATTGTCTTCTGAGAAAACAATGGTACATTGGCTGTTCCTGCCACACGAAGGTTGATCGTCCAGAGCGCTGTCATCATAATGATACCTGAAAGCAGATCTCTTACCTTGCATTTGACATGGATCAGTCCGGTACAGATACCGGCTGCCACACCTGCTGCAAATGCAGCCGGAAGGGTCAGATACGGGTTCGCTCCTTTTGTGATCATAAGCGCCGTTATGGCAGCTCCTAATGGAAAGCTGCCATCTACGGTCAGATCTGGAAAATCCAGAATTTTGTATGTTATATAAATTCCCAATGCAAGGATTCCGTAAATCAGTCCCTGCTCCAAAATCGATACTGCAAAGCTCATTGCATTGCTCCTCACTTTTCTAATTCAAATTTAGTTTTCGCTGATAGAATCGTATGTCTCTACTGCGCTGTTTTTCAGATCGTCTTCCACTGTGATTCCAAGATTTTCTGCTACTTTTGTATTCAGGTAAAGTCCTGCTTCTGTGATCGTCTCAAATGGCATTTCAGATGCTTTCTTTTCTCCTTTGAGAACCTTTGCTGCCATCTTACCTGTCTGTTTGCCAAGTGCTACATAATCAAGACCTTCTGCTGCCAGGCATCCAAGCTTCACCTGTTCGATCTCACTTCCGAATACCGGGATATTTGCTGCATTTGCCTTATCCAGAATGGTTGCAAGCGAGCTTACTACCGTATTATCTGTCAGGTTGCTGATGCAGTCTACCTGTGACAGAAGATCGTCTGTTGCAAGTGCGATTTCTGATGTATTTGTAATTCCCTTTTCTACAAGTTCAAATCCATAGTCACCGACTTTTTCTTTGTATTCAGCAATTGCAGATACGCTGTTTGCCTCACTTGTTGTATAGAGGATACCAATCTTCTTCGCATCTGGAAGAAGTTCACGGATCATTTTCAGCTGTGCTTCAATCGGAAGTTTATCACTGGTTCCTGTGACTTCTCCAACCGGGTTCCCTTTATCATCTGCAAGCTCTGCTGCTTTCGGGTCTGTAACTGCAGTATAAATAACCGAAATATCCGTATCCATCGCAGCATTGTATGCTGTCTGTGCACTTGGTGTTGCGATTCCGCAGATCAGATCTACTTTATCGGATACAAAGCTGCTTGCGATCTGTGATGCAGTTCCCATATCTGCTGCCGAGTTCTTGTATTCAACATTCAGATTCTTTCCTTCCTCGATACCTTCTTCTTTCAGTCCCTCTAAAAATCCTTCACGGCAGTTATCTAAAGATCCGTGCTCTGCAAACTGGGAAATACCGATTGTATAGCTCTTTTCTCCATCTGCTGTCTTGGAATCCGACTTGCTTCCACATCCTGCCATCATTGTTGCTGCCATTGCCATTGTTAATAATACTGCGATTGTTCTCTTTTTCATAATTTTGTTCTCCTCTTCTTGATAAATAATTTTCTTTGTTAGCTTTCAAGAGAAGGTGTTTCTTGATTCCGCGCCGTACCACAACAGGAATACATATGTAACATCCTGCCGGAGACTTTTTATTTATTAGGAAGTCCCTTCGGAATTTCCTATGAAATAAAAAACGCCTCAATCCTTCTACGGATTGAGGCGACTAATATCTTCTACTAACGCGGTACCACTCAACTTTAACAGTTTCCTGTCCTCTTTTATGTACTAACATACATCCCTTATTGATAACGGGTTTGGTTCCCGACAAACCATACTCTCAATTGTCTGATTTCAGGCTGTCCTCGAAAGTCCATTCAATTATCAACTCCATACAGCAATCCCACCGCCTGCTGCTCTCTGTGATATCATTCGATAATCTACTCCTCTTTCTCAACGGTTTTACAATTTATGGTTAATATATTACCTCTTTATTCTCTGTTTGTCAACCTGATTTTTGGAATTTTTCAGATTTTTCTACTCTATTTCCTCCGCTCCCTGAAAAATATCCTGATAACATACTCCATAATTATCTAAAATCAATGAAAAGATTTTACGGTTCTTTTCATATTCCATCCCCAGTTCAAGATAGGCCTTAAGATGCAATAATGCCCCCAGAAGATAGACTCTGTCGTCTTCTGTTTTATAAAATTCATACAGACGGTAAATACTGATTATGAGGAGTTCTTCTTTATCCACTCCAAGTCTTTCACATTCATTCACCGCAAGCTTTATCGCCTCAAGATCTGTTCTGTACGATTCCCAATCCATTTCTCTACCCCCCTTTTTTTAATCATATTCTATCATGGCGTTTTTGTAAAGTTAACTTGCGTATAATATCATTCTTTTTTCAAATTGAAATGCTACACTACTTTTATGAAGGAGAGATAAACAGCATGGAAAAGAATTTCGGTATACGCGTTCGGCAGGCACGTCACAAAGCCGGTCTTACACAGGCAGCACTAGCAGAAAAACTAAATCTTGACGAGACAACGATAAGCCGGATTGAAAATGGCAGCCAGGCAACATCCTTTGCAACCATGCTTAATTTTTCAGAAGCATTAGATGTCAAATTTGATTATCTGATCTGTGACTACCTGGATGATTCAATTCATTCAAAGGATCCGATCAATGCCGAGATCCTGGATATGATCACACCGCTTCCTGATAATTATAAACGACTGATCCGTGATAATATCCGACAGTTGTTAGAAAAGATTCCACCAGAGATGGGCGAAAAATAAATGTAGTCTATGCCACCCCGGAGCCGGAGGAGAAAAAAATCCTATAGATTCAAGTTGAATCTATAGGATTTTTTCTCTTCCGGGGCGCTCTGGGTTACCGGTTGTAACTGTTCTTCGCCCATTTGTATTGTGTTCGACAGAGAGGCGGTGTTACCCTCTGCGTTGTCCGGGTTCGTTCTGACCTGTACGGGCGGCACGCAGCACGTGAGAGGCGAGTACAGAGGTTGTGACGTTTCCTACTCCTCCCGGAACCGGTGTGATATGGGATACTTTTTCCCGGACATTTTCGTAGTCCACATCTCCGCAGAGGGTTCCGTCTTCCAGTACGTTGATTCCGACATCCGCTACCACCGCTCCTTCGGCGATCATATCGGAGGTGATATGGTTTGCCCGTCCGATCGCAGCTACTATTATCTCTGCTTCGCGACATCTGTCCGCCAGATCTTTTGTGCGTGAATGGCAGATAGTTACAGTTGCATTCTGTCCAAGCATCAGCATGGAAAGCGGTTTTCCAACAACCATGCTTCTTCCGATGACGGTCACTCTTTTCCCCTGGAGTTCAATTCCATAGTGATTCATAATGTGCATCACTGCCTCAGAAGTGCAAGGCGCATAAGCAGTTCTGTCACCTTCGAATATTTTTGCAAGATTTACAGGACTCATTCCATCCATATCCTTTGCCGGGTCGATCATCTGTCTGATCTTCTCTACATCGAGCTGCTCCGGAAGCGGCTGGAACAAAAGAATCCCGTGAACCTCCGGATCTTTATTGATCTTACAGAAAGCATCCTCAAATTCTTCCTGTGAAATATCTTCTGGCAGTTCCGCAATGCGGCACTCGATTCCGATCATTTCCATTCTCTTTTTTGCTCCACGTTCGTAGGCAAGATCATTTTCTTTCGCTCCTACCCGAATGATCGTAAGGCATGGATTTACTCCCGCCGCATTCAACTCTTCTCTTTCTCTGATCAACTTTTCTTTCATGGCTTTTGCCACTTCAGCTCCTCGCATCTGTATGCTCATGTCTTCCTCCTGTCTGTCTTATCTGTTATGGTCTGATACCCTTAAGTACAGCATCATAAGTTGTCTCTTTCAGTTCTTTGCCTGTCGCAATCAGTTGATCAGCCAGATAATTCAGTCTTTCAGCTTCTTCCTGATCCTTCATCATCTTTGTATTGATAAAAATATTAAGAGAAGCTCCTTCAAGGGCTGCCTGTGCAAAGAGGATTGCAACTCCTGCATCGCTGACAGCAAGCCTGCTTCCTTTTTCCCCCAGCACCCGGATCATCTCCATAGTATCTACAATTGTTTTCATGATACACAGTGGTGCTTCTGCCGCATTTTTAAGTGCGGCCTCCATAACTTTTTCCTTCTCTGCCTGTTCTTCCTCTGTCTCTTTTGGCATTCTGTAAGCCTTTGCCAGTGGTTCAAAAGCCTCGGCATCTTCATCTACCATCCGGACCAGATCCTGCTTCTTCTGCTCAAGTTTTTCTCTTATCTCTAGAATTTCTTCTTCAACATCCGCATATTTCTTTTTTCCGACAGTCAGATTTGTAACCATAAGTCCCAAAGCTGATGCGAACGCTCCGACTGCTGCCGATGCACCGCCACCTCCCGGAATCGGTGCTGACGATGAGAGCTGTTCCAAAAAATCAGTTGTTTTCTGCTCCAATAACATATTTTTCCTCCCGCTTATTTTTGCTTTCCTATTATAGCAAAGGATTTCTCTTCTGAAACATAGTACTTTCTAATATGCCTTTCAGGATATCGGTATATGAAATTCTATCTGAATCCTAATGAAAATCCGGTGTCCCCACCATATCATACGGGGTTGCCTGGTAAACATAGTAATTCAGCCAGTTTGCATACATACAGTTACCATGTGCTCTCCATGTAAGAAGTGGCTTCTGTGTGCTGTCATTGTCTGGATAATAATTCTCCGGCATTTCAATCGGAAGTCCTTTGCTCAGATCCCGCTTATACTCCTGATCCAGTGTCACCCGGTCGTACTCCGGATGTCCCATCACAAAAATCTGTCTTCCATCCTGTGCCATGATAAGGTATGCTCCTGCCTTTTCCGACTCTGCCAGAATCATCAGTCTCTCATCTGCACGGATCTTCTCAATCGGCACATCTGTATGTCTCGAATGCGGTGCATAAAATACATCATCAAATCCACGTACCAGAGGAATCTTACGGTTCATAACCTTATGTTCAAAGATACCGAAAAGCTTTTTGTCCAGCTGTACTTTATTAATCCCATAATGATAATAAAGTGCTGCCTGTGCTCCCCAGCAGAGATGGATCGTTGAAGTAACATGCGTCTTTGTCCACTCCATGATCTCTACAAGCTCTTCCCAGTAATCCACCTCTTCAAAAGGCATCTGCTCTACCGGTGCTCCGGTTATGATAAATCCGTCAAATTTCTGATCTTTTACATTTTCAAAATTCTCATAAAACCGGTTCAGGTGATTCGCTGAAGTATTCTTTGAAACATGATTTTTCACTGCCAAAAACACAATGTCAACCTGCAGCGGTGTATTGGAAAGGGAGCGCAGAAGCTGAAGTTCTGTATCCTCTTTCAGTGGCATAAGATTCAGAAGTCCGATCTTGATCGGACGAATGTCCTGATGAACCGCACGGTTCTCATCCATTACAAATATATTTTCTTTTTCCAGTATTTCTTTTACCGGAAGGTCATTCTGTACACGAATTGGCATTTCTGCTTACTTCCTCTCTTTTTTATTTTCCCCGTTTTTTACCGCTGTATCATTTTCTTCCGGATTTTCTCTGACAAATCTTCCGCTATCATCCACATAACTCTTTTCCCCATACTCCGAAGTCTGAAGCGGAAGCTTTTTCTTCTCCAGCAAATGATTGATCAGCATTGTAATAATATAATAAACTACTGCAAATGTAGGCACGCCCATGATCATTCCTACAAATCCAAACAGACCGCCTCCGAGCAGGATTGAAAATACAACCCAGAATGCAGATAATCCGGTCGAATTGCCCAAAATCTTCGGTCCGATCACATTTCCATCAAGCTGCTGCAGCACAAGAATGAAGATCAGGAAATACAAGCCCTTGATCGGATCATTCAGCAAAATCAGAACGGCACTCGGAATAGCACCGATATACGGTCCAAAGAAAGGAATGACATTGGTCACACCAACGATTACACTGATCAAAAGTATGTACGGCATCTTCAGGAGCGTAAGTCCAAAGAAGCAAAGCACCCCGATAATCATGGAATCAATGATCTTTCCAATAATAAATCCACCGAAAATCTCATTGCTTTTCTTTGTCAGATGCAGGATCATATTGGCATGATCTGTACGTAATACTGCATAGACGATCTTTTTACTCTGTGCAGAAAATGTTTCCTTACTGAACAGAATATAGACTGATACAATAAGACCAATCAGAAAATTCAGGATCTCACTGACAAAATTGATGATCCCAACCGTCAGGTTTGACATCACTTCATTAACTTTGGTTAAAAGATCCTGTTTGATCCAGTTCTGTAATGCATCCGATCCCTTTTCTAACAGGTTACGTGCCATGACTCCGGCAGGACTGGTATCTTTCTGGATACTTATGATCTTCGTAACCATATCACTGATCTGTCCCGGCAGAGTCTGAACCATGTCACGGATACTTTTATAAAGTTCCGGAATCAGCATATTGCACAGTGCCAGGATCAAAGCAAGCAGCATAACCAGCGCTGCAAAAACACCGACACTACGCGAAACCTTCTTTGCCTTTTCCTGAGACATTTTCTTTTTTAATTGTGGAATCAGCCACCGGTCAATCTGCTTTACGATTGGATTCAGCAAATATGCGATCACCATTCCGTATAGGATCGGCTTTAACACATCAATTACTTTACTGACACCTACTGATATATCATCTATTCGGAGTAACAGAAAATAAAAGATCACACAAGCTGCAATTACAAGAAAAAAGGTAAGCCCCTTCCTGAAATGAAGCAAAATCTTTGATGGTCCTCTGTTACCAAATTCCGGACGCTTCTCATAATACGCCGCCGATTTCTTCTCTTCCGGCTTCTCCGAAACCTCTTTCTCTACATTGTCTTTTTTTTCCATTTAATTTCCCTGTCTTTCTTCAAAAGTCTAGTTTTTATTATACCTTCTTTCTAACACCCCCGTCAACCTTCCCAACCATCCTTTTCACACCTTTTCTCTCAATCTTGCTCCGTCTTTTCTGAATCACGCTCCCACTTGCAGCTCCACAGCCCGAAGATGGCTGTGGAAACCGTCCTCCTCCCAAATCATTCAACTCTCTTTTGGTTAGTGCAATGAAGTCCTATCGATTTGTTTTCCATTTTCTTCGTCCCTTCCTCACAAACAAAAACGGGTGCAGGAGAAACTCTCCCACACCCATCAATCTCATCTACGCACATCCGCAACTGAAAGTTGCACATTCCGTCTCATCACAGCTGCATGCCTGGCTGCCCTCCACACTGATCTTTCCTGCATGGCACTGGCATTCCTTATTATACTGGCACTCCGTGGCCTTGCAGTCGATCTTGCTTGTCGGACCCGCCTCACCGGTCACATTGCTGTAGGTTCCGCTTTTTCTTTCTTCAAAGCTGTCACAGCTTGTCTCTGCAGCTTTCCGTGCAGATTTTCCTCCCACCGTAATTGCGTTCAGATCACAATAAAAATCTTTGTTGTGCATACATGTCTGTACTGTACATTTTAATTCAGGCATAATGTTACCTCCTTTTTGAAAATCAGTATCATTATGCCCGAAAATTTTATTTCTTATTCAGATTTTATTTAAATCTCTATTTGTCGTCTTCTTTTTTTACTTCTCTTGCTGTCTTGGCCTGGATCTCCATCTTGATTGCCGCAAGGAAGTCAGCCAGTGTCTTCTTTCCTTCATCCCCTTCAAAACGGCTTCTTACAGATACCAGTCCGTCCTCTTCTTCTTTTGCTCCGACAACCAGCATGTACGGGATCTTCTTCATCTGTGCTTCACGGATCTTGTATCCGATCTTCTCTGCACGTGTATCAATCTCTGCACGAACACCTGAATTGTTCAGTTCATCCAGAACCTTCTGTGCATAATCCATATATTTGTCTGAAATCGGAAGTACCTTAACCTGTACCGGTGCAAGCCATGTCGGGAATGCTCCCGCAAAATGCTCGATCAGGATACCGATAAATCTTTCGATCGATCCGAAGATTACACGGTGGATCATGATCGGACGATGCTTCTCACCATCTGCTCCTGTGTATTCAAGGTTAAATCTGAGCGGAAGCTGGAAATCAAGCTGGATGGTTCCACACTGCCATGTTCTTCCGATAGAGTCTTCCAGATGGAAGTCGATCTTCGGTCCGTAGAACGCTCCATCTCCTTCATTTACTACATATGGAAGTCCCAGATCATCCAAGGCTCCGCGAAGAGCTTCTGTAGCCATATCCCAGTCTTCATCACTTCCCATGCTGTCTTCCGGCCTTGTAGAAAGCTCTACATGGTATTTAAATCCAAAGAGGCTGTAAACTTCATTAATCAGTTTTACAACTCCTTTGATCTCATCACGAACCTGTTCCGGTGTCATGAAGATATGTGCATCATCCTGTGTGAAGCATCTTACACGCATCAGGCCATGGAGCTGTCCTGATTTTTCGTGACGGTGAACCAGACCAAGTTCTCCCATACGAATCGGAAGATCACGATAAGAACGTGGTTCTGATTCATATACAAGAATTCCACCCGGACAGTTCATCGGTTTGATTGCAAAATCTTCATCATCGATCACAGTTGTATACATGTTGTCTTTGTAGTGATCCCAGTGTCCTGATGTTTCCCAAAGATGACGGCTTAACATGATCGGTGAGGAAATCTCCACATAGCCTGCTTTTTTGTGGATCTCTCTCCAGTAATCAAGCAGCTGGTTCTTCAGTTCCATTCCTTTTGGAAGGAAGAATGGGAATCCTGGTCCTTCTTCTCTCATCATGAAAAGTCCAAGTTCTTTTCCAAGTTTTCTATGATCACGCTTCTTTGCTTCTTCCATCATATGCAGATATTCTTCAAGTTCTGCTTTCTTCGGATAAGAAGTACCATAAACTCTCTGAAGCATCTTATTTTTTTCACTTCCCCGCCAGTAAGCTCCTGCAAGGCTTGTAAGTTTGAATGCTTTTACCGGTTTTGTGCTCATCAGGTGCGGTCCTGCACAAAGATCTGTAAATTCTCCCTGTGAATAGAAACTGATCACAGCATCTTCCGGAAGATCTTCAATCAGTTCTACTTTATATGGTTCATCTTTTTCTTTGAAATATGCAATTGCCTCAGATCTTGGCATTGTATACTGCTTGATTGGAAGATCTTCCTTCACGATCTTCTTCATCTCAGCTTCGATTTTTTCCAGATCTTCTGCTACAAGTGGAGTCTCACGATCGATATCGTAATAGAATCCATCCTCAATAGAAGGTCCGATTGCAAGCTTTGTATCCGGGTACAGTCTCTTGATCGCCTGTGCCATAATGTGGGATGTTGTGTGACGGAATGCACCTTTTCCTTTTTCATCATTGAATGTAAGAATGTTCAGCTCACAGTCTTTGTCGATCACAGTTCTTAAATCAACAACTTCTCCGTCAACTTCTCCTGCTGTTGCAACCCTTGCAAGTCCTTCACTGATATCTTTTGCAATATCAATTACAGACATGCTCTGTGCATATTCTTTGCTTGATCCATCTTTTAATGTGATTTTCATAGTCTTTTTGTTCCTCTCTTTATTTTATAATTTCTGATTATACAACATTTTTCTGTGCAAGCTCCGGATCCGGATGTTCTCCTGACCATCCTGCCTGTGGCATAGTTGCCAGTCTCGATACATCCTCTTCGCTGATCTCAAAATGGAACAGATCCATATTCTGTTTCATCCGCTCCATCGAAGATGATTTCGGAAGCGGAATGATATCATTCTGAAGCAGGAATCTCAGACACAGCTGCGCCGGTGAAACCTGATACTTTCCGGCAAGTTCAAGGATCAGTCCATCTTCCAGAATCCGCCGTCTTCCGATCGGGCTCCATGCCTGCATCTGAATACCATGCTCTTTACAATACTGCACAGCTGCCTGCTGCATATAACCCGGATGCAGTTCCAGCTGATTGACAACTGGTTTTACAGTTCCATTCTCCAGAATGTTCTTAATATGGTGCGGAAGGAAGTTGCTGAGTCCAAGTCCCCGGATTTTCCCTTTTTTCTGAAGTTCTTCCATCGCCCTCCAGGTCTCAAGATCCAGTTCTTTCCAGTTCTCACAGTCAGCCGACGGTCTTGGCCAGTGGATCAGATAGATGTCCAGATAATCGGTACCAAGTCTTTTCAGACTCTTTTCTAATGCATCCTTTGTCTGCTGATATCCCATTTCATCTTTCCACATCTTGGATACAAGGAAGAAATCCTCTCTTGGAAGATTGCTTTCACGGATCGCCTGACCTACAAACTCTTCGGTCTGATAAAAGGATGCGGTATCAAAATAGCGATATCCTGCTTCTATGGCAGTCTTTAAAATCTCCACGTTATTCCCTTCTGCCGCTTTGTAGGTTCCAAAACCAACGCATGGGATTTTCATATCATTGTTCAACTTGAAACAATCGTAAATACTTTCCATCAGATCATCCTTTCTGTAAACTAAAAAACCTCTGCAACAGAAATATCTGCTGCAGAGGACGAGTTACTTTGTATACCCGCGGTTCCACCCCGCTTGTCCTGATTTCCAGGACCTCTTTGTGGATGATAACGGTATCCAGCCGGACTGTTTTACAGCCGCTCGGAGGTGGTCTTCAAACGCTTCTGTAATAAGAGGCTCTCAGCCTAAGACCTCTCTCTCTGGGATTCTTCCTGCGTTCTACTCTTCTCTTCATCGCATTTGCTAACATTATACCATGGGATTTTCATTTGTCAACACGTTCAAAAAATGTATTGAAAATTTCTATCAGAACCTATTTGTTCTTACCACAGCATTTTTTATATTTTTTACCACTTCCGCACGGACATGGATCGTTTGGATAAACTTTCTTTTCCACGTGGATTGTACGTGCGTTTTTCTGTTCTTTGTAAAGGACTTTTTTCTTTTCTTCTGTAAAGATCTTATCCCACTGTGGCAGTTCATACAGCCAGTCAGCTTTTGCATCTACCATATTCTTGTAAAGCAGTTCTTTATCAAAAGCAAGACTTACCTCAGTGTCCTCATCCATTGTCTCAATTGGATTAGCCACTTTCAGGCTGTCGTTGATTCCATCAAGGAATCCTGTCATTGTAAATACATTAATGCCATATTTTTCAGCAAGTTCCTTTACAGTTCCTTTTACTTCTTCGTCTGGATTCTCAAGCAGCTTTTCATAGATCTCTTTTTCAGTCTGGAAATAGGTTCCCCAGAACTTCTGCAGAGAAGCTTTATCCATCTCTTTCGAGTAAGCGGTATCTCTCCACTGTTCTAATAATGTACTCATACTGTAAATTCTCCTTTTTATTCTTTATCACTCCATATATCATACAGCATTTTTCGACTGTTTGCAAAACATTTTCTTGTAGAAATTGTTTTTTATCTATATAATAGAGATAAAGTATAGTACGAAGGTGGTTGTTATGAAAAAATTCAAGCGTTTTGCAGCTCTTATCTGTGCAATTCTTCTGTTCCTGATGTACGTCAGCACTCTGGTATTTGCATTTATCGACAAATCCAGATCATTAGGACTTCTGAAAGCATCTGTTGCCTGCACGATTCTTGTGCCGGTTATGAGTTACGCCTACATCCTGGTTTATCGTCTGATCCACAGGAATGATGACGACTTTCACAGTGAATATTAACATCTCATACATAAAGCTCTGCCATCATCCAGGCAGGGCTTTTCTCTTCGCCGAATCTGCCACCGAATCGTTTTTTCTCCTGTTCTCTGATCTTCTGTCTCTTATTTAGATATTCTTCCATGGAAATGACTTCCTGTGTGCTGATATTCTTCTCTTTCTGCATATCTTGTTACCTCCTGTCTACAGTTTTTTCGTCTGTCTGCCTTCTGGTATAAGCCTCATCCGGCATTTCCCCGACATCTTTAATATATGTTCTTATTTTCTGATTTATGACTTTTTCTTTTTTATTTTAAGAGTATAGCCGTGTTCTGTGACCTTACTATGGAGATTCTCTAAAAAAATCATAAGTTGTTTCTTAAGAAAATATGATTGACAACACCACGTCAATTCACTAAACTAGACATAGTGAGTAGTAAGAAAGGAAGAACATCATGAACAATTTGCAGATACCGGAGAATTACCATTCTCCACTTACGATCCGCGAGACTGAAGTGGCTATCAAAGAAGTAAAAGACCACTTTGAACGCGCACTTGCCAAATCTCTGCATCTGACGCGTGTATCCGCTCCTCTTTTCGTCCGCCCGGAATCCGGACTGAACGATAACCTGAACGGAGTAGAACGCCCGGTTGCATTTGGCATCAAAGAACAGGAAGACCGCGAAGTTGAGATCGTCCACTCTCTTGCAAAATGGAAACGTTACGCCTTAAAGCGCTACGGCTTTCATTCAGGAGAAGGACTTTATACTGATATGAGCGCTATCCGCCGAGATGAAGATACTGACAACATCCATTCCATCTATGTTGACCAGTGGGACTGGGAAAAAGTAATTTCCAAAGAAGAACGCAACATGGAGACACTGGAATACACCGTAGGAAAAGTATACAGTGCACTCAAAGAAACCGAAGCCTACATGGCACGCCGTTACAATTATATTGAAGAATTCCTTCCGGATGAAATCAGCTTCATCACATCCCAGGAACTGGAAACCATGTATCCTGACAAGACACCAAAGGAACGTGAATACCACTTTGCCAAAGCCAAAGGTGCCGTATTCATCAAACAGATCGGTAAGACCCTTGCCTCCGGACAGCGTCATGACGGACGTGCACCGGACTACGATGACTGGGAACTGAACGGTGATATCATCGTCTACTATCCGGTACTCGATATCGCACTGGAGCTTTCTTCCATGGGTATCCGTGTCGATGAAGATGCACTCCGCCGTCAGTTAAAGGAAGCCGGCTGCGAAGAACGCGCCGAGATGGATTTCCAGAAAGCATTACTGAACGGAAAACTTCCGTACACAGTCGGAGGCGGAATCGGACAGTCCCGAATCTGTATGTTCTATCTCCGCAAAGCCCACATCGGAGAAGTCCAGTCCTCCATCTGGCCGGACGACGTCCTCGAAGAAGCCGCATCCCGCGGAGTGTACTTACTGTAATACATAACCAACCATTATCACAATTTGATAATTCGCCATAAAAAAATGAGGCAGGACTAAAAAAGTCCTGCCCTATTTTTACATTCCTATTTATTTCTGAAGATGATATCATGTCTTCCCGGTCCATTAGAAACCATTGTGATCGGATATCCGATCTCTTTCTCGATAAATTCGATGTAGTTTCTGCAGTTCTCCGGAAGATCTTCGTATTTCTTGATTCCTCTGATGTCGCATTTCCATCCCGGAAGTGTCTTGAGTACTGGTTTTGCTTTCTCAAGAAGATGTGTTGTCGGGAATTCTGTTGTAACTTCTCCGTCAATCTCGTATCCTACACATACCGGAATTTCATCCAGGTATCCAAGTACGTCGACAACAGTAAATGCTACATCTGTAGTTCCCTGCATACGGCATCCATATTTGGATGCTACACAGTCAAACCATCCCATACGTCTCGGACGACCTGTTGTTGCGCCGAATTCTCCGCCGTCTCCACCACGTCTTCTAAGTTCATCTGCTTCTTCGCCAAAGATCTCACTTACAAAGGCACCTGCTCCTACTGCACTTGAGTAGGCTTTACATACTGTAACGATCTGTTTGATCTCATACGGCGGGATTCCGGCACCAATTGCACCGTAAGCTGCCAGTGTAGAAGAAGAAGTTACCATTGGGTAAATTCCATGATCCGGATCCTTTAATGTTCCAAGCTGTCCTTCAAGAAGAATTTCTTTACCTTCCTTGAGTGCTTCGTTAAGATACAGAGAAACGTTACATACATACGGTGCTACCATTTCTTTGTATTCCATCAGTTCCTTATATAAATCATCAGGATTGATTAACGGTTTGTGATACAGATGTTCCAACATGACGTTCTTCTGTTCTGCTATGCGGTTTACCTTTTCTCTAAGTTCAGCTTCATCCTCGAAAAGCTCACTGATCTGGAAACCAATCTTTGCATACTTGTCTGAATAGAACGGTGCAATACCAGACTTTGTAGATCCGAACGACTTTCCGCCCAGTCTCTCTTCCTCATATGCATCAAAATTCTTGTGATAAGACATCACCATCTGTGCACGGTCTGACACCAGAATCTTCGGCATCGGAACATCTCTGTCAATGATTGACTGGATTTCCTTGAAAAGAACCGGGATATCTACAGCGACACCATTGCCGATGATACTGGTTGTATGTCCGTAGAAAACTCCTGACGGTAATGTATGAAGAGCGAATTTGCCGTAATCATTGATAATTGTATGTCCGGCATTTGCTCCACCCTGGAAACGAATGATAATATCTGCTTTTTCGGCAAGCATATCTGTGATCTTACCTTTTCCTTCGTCTCCCCAGTTCGCACCTACTACTGCTTTAACCATAATAAATCCTCCTGCGTGTTCTTGGCTATCTGTGAAATATCTCCACAGTGTCATCCCTCTTTTCATCGGGATAACTCCTACTTATAAATATAATCAATGTCCCTTATAAAGACACCGATTGAATTATACTACATTTCAAATAAAAAGTACACTCTTATTTTCAGCTACTTCCCGAAAATTCCGTATTTTTCTTGATTTTATGCTCCGTAACAGTCTTGCTACATCAGCGGTGCCACAAGTCTTAAAACCTGACCGTATATTTTCACAAAAGTACTCCGGTTTCTGACCTCCGTCATCGTCACCTTCTGACATTTTGCCAGTGTATCCTGGAAGTCCTTTTCAATATCACGCACAACCGGATTGCGGTAAATGAAAACACCGCATTCAAAATGCAGATAAAGACTGCGGTAATCCAGATTGATACTGCCTACTGTCGCCGTATCATCGTCTGAAGTAAATACTTTTGCATGAACAAATCCAGGCGTATATTCATAGATCTCTACCCCACCTGCGATCAGTTCCTCATAATAAGTCTTCGCAAGATAAAATGCATACGGCTTATCTGGAATATGTGGCATAATAATCTGCACTTCTATTCCACCTTTTGCAGCTCTTGTCAGCGCATCAATCATCTCATTGTCCAGGATCAGATACGGTGTCATAATATGCACATACTTCTTCGCATGATTCAGAATGTGGAAATACACTTCTTCTCCTACATTTTCATGATCGAACGGACTGTCTCCGTATGGGATGATATAACCATCTTTGCGGCTGAATCCCGGCTGCTTTTCTGTCAGATACTTTGCATAATCCTCCGGCTGTCTCTCCGTAATATTCCACATCTGCAGGAACATCATGGTAAAACTCTGCACGGCATCACCTTCGATTTTGATCGCTGTATCTTTCCAGTGTCCGAACCGGACTTTCTTGTTGATATATTCATCTGCCAGATTGACACCTCCGGTAAATGCAACCTTTCCGTCAATCACACAGATTTTCCGGTGATCCCGATTATTCTGGCTGGTAGAAAGGATGGGTACGATCGGTCCAAATTCCTTGCACTGGATTCCATATTCCCGGAGCTGCTTCGGATACTCATACGGCAAAAGGCTGATACTGCAGGTTCCGTCATACATCAGGCGTACTTCCACGCCCTCTTTCACCTTTTTACGCAGAACCTCCAGAACAGTGTCCCACACATATCCTTCTCCGATAATAAAATATTCCATGAAAATAAATTTTTCTGCCTTATTCAGTTCTTCGATCAGAACCGGAAATTTGTCATCTCCCAGTGGAAAATACTGTGCCTGTGAGTTCCCATAAGTCGGAAATCCCACCTGGTTATAAAGGAAATGTGACAGATTGGCGTTTGCAACCCTTCCACCTTTCATCGCATGGACGACATATTCATTCTGCTGCATATAAGGTTCAGTCTCCACTCGAAGCTTCTCCAGTCTGGCACCCAGATATTTGGTTCCGATTCCTGCTTTTGTAAACAGATAAAATCCAACTCCGACCACCGGGACAAGGAACACAAACAGGATCCACGTCATCTTAAACGCCGGATTCCCTTTTTCATTGAAAATATAAATCGCTGTGATAAAAGAAAGAAGCGATATCACTCCGTTCATATAGGTACTGTAATTTCCCAGATATGTAAAAGTGAGAACCATAATACCAATCTGAAGAAGAATCAGCAGAAGAATAATCGCGGTATGGCTGTACACTGCACCAAATACTTTTGTCTTGGCACGTTCTTTGACTGTCTTACTGGTATCATGGTATTTTGTAATTTCTCTCATGCGCGGTCTTCCTCTCTTTAGATACTATTTTATATCGTAACACAATTTTTATTCTTTCACAACATTCCAGCTGCTTATAATCGTACAACACTTCCTTATTTTTGTTGTTTTTCTGGTTCTTTTATAAATATTTTACTTTCCCTTTTCAAATAAAAGTATTACAATAAAATTATTCATGTATACTATATTTCATGACGAACTATCTCATCTGCCATATCTGACAGGACGAGATCAAGAAAGGAGCAGCAACATGGCTAAAAATTTTGGTAAAATCCTGCTCGGACTGACTGCCGCAGGCGCAGTTGGTGCCGGTGCATATTACTGGTTAAAGAACCGACATAATGAAGAACCGGAAGACGAGTTCGATGACTCTTTTGAAGAGGATGATTTTGAACTGGATGATGATCTTGGCGAAGTGCCTGAGCGTGGTTACACAACTCTTACTCCATCTTCTGCAAAGGAAGAAACCTCTGAAGAGTCTAAAGAAAAAACTGACGATGCAGAAGCCGGACCAGAAGCCGCTTCCCAGACACCGGAAACTGATTCCGAAGAATCCGATCCGGCTTCAGAAGAAGTTTAAGAAAGAACTTTTCTTACAGCTTATCATTTTCTGCATAAAACCAAAACCCGGAAGAATTTTTCATTCTTACCGGGTTTTTCATTGCCATTTCTTTTCAAAAACTGTCGACTAACACATTATTTACAATTAAATTCTGAGCAAGACTGCTTTCTTTATTTTGGCAGCTTGAATGAACTCTTCAGCGAAACGATTCTGTTAAATACCAGATGTTCTTTAGACGAATCATGAGAATCCACGCAAAAATATCCCTGACGTACAAACTGGAAGCTATCATATGCTTTTGCATCTGCAAAATTTGATTCTACAAAGATTTCTTTCTCTGCAAGAGAATTCGGATTCAGGTTCAGGGAACCGTCTTCTTTATTGTAGACACCCTTTTCTTCGTCGATCAGGTTCTCATACAGTCTTACGGTTGCCGGAAGTGCTGTACTTGCCTCTACCCAGTGGATCGTTCCTTTTACTTTTCTTCCTGTGAATCCGGAACCACTCTTTGTCTCTGGATCATAAGTACAATGTACAACAGTTACATTACCGTCTTCATCCTTTTCAAATCCTGTACAGGTTACGAAGTAAGCATTCATCAGACGTACTTCGTTGCCTGGGAACAGACGGAAATATTTCTTCGGAGGCTCTTCCATAAAGTCTTCTCTCTCAATATAAAGCTCTCTTCCAAATGGAAGCTGACGGCTTCCAAGTTCTTCATTCTCAAGATTATTCGGTGCATCCAGATATTCAATCTGTCCTTCCGGATAGTTATCGATCACAAGCTTGATCGGATCAAGGACTGCCATCATACGTGCTCTCTTAAGCTTCAGATCCTCACGGATACAGTATTCGAGCATTGCATAATCTACAGAGCTCTGCGCTTTGGAAACTCCGCACAGGTCAACGAACATCTTGATAGATTCCGGTGTGAATCCACGGCGACGAAGTGCTGCGATGGAAACCAGTCTCGGATCATCCCAGCCATCCACAATCTTATCTTCTACAAGTTTCTTGATATAACGCTTTCCTGTAACTACGTTCGTCAGATATAATTTTGCAAATTCGATCTGACGCGGTGGATTTGCAAATTCACATTCTCTTACTACCCAGTCATAAAGCGGTCTGTGATCTTCAAATTCCAGTGTACAGATAGAATGAGTGATTCCTTCGATCGCATCCTCGATCGGATGTGCAAAGTCATACATCGGGTAGATGCACCACTTATCACCGGTATTATGATGTGTCATACGGGCTACACGGTAGAGGATCGGATCTCTCATATTGATATTCGGTGATGCCATATCTATCTTCGCACGGAGAACCTTCTCTCCGTCTGCATACTTGCCTGCACGCATATTTTCAAAAAGCTCCAGGTTTTCTTCCACACTTCTGTCACGGTACGGGCTGTCCTTTCCCGGCTCTGTCAGAGTTCCTCTGTACTCTCGGATCTGATCCGCTGTCAGGTCACAGACATAAGCTTTTCCTTTCTTGATCAGTTTGATCGCATACTCATACATCTGATCAAAATAATCAGATGCAAAGTAAAGGTGATCTCCCCAGTCAGCACCCAGCCACTTGATATCCGCTTTGATAGACTCAACGAACTCTGTCTTTTCCTTTGTCGGGTTGGTATCGTCAAAACGCATATGGAAAGTTCCGTTATACTTCTGTGCAAGTCCGTAGTTTAAAAGGATAGACTTTGCATGTCCGATGTGAAGGTATCCGTTCGGTTCCGGTGGGAAACGGGTACATACATGATCGTATACGCCTTCTGCAAGATCTTTTTCAATTTCCTGTTCTATAAAATTCTTTGATACAGCTTCTTCTGCCATTGAAGTTCCTCCTCGCATCTCTCTATTACTTCATAATCTGCCATTATATGGCAGTCTTTTTTTGTCATGCATCTCAATCATTGTCCTGTGGACAGTTTTGATTCATGTCCTTTAGTTTATCACACTTTCTACACACGGACAAGTGAAAAAAAAGCAGACATTGTACCTTCCAACCGGAAATACAACTCTGCTTCTTAAATATATAAGCTGCCTAGCGGAATCGAACCGCCGACCTCCGCCTTACCAAGGCGACGCTCTACCGACTGAGCCAAGGCAGCCTGCGCATTTTCGCGACTCATTTAATATAGCACATCACTGCTTTGCTTGTCAATATTTTTAAATTTTTATTTTTACTTTTTTTCAGACCGGCGTTTTTCTTCCAGAAGCTGGCGTGCTTTCGCTTTGATCCGCTGCAGGGCATTGTCGATCGTCTTCGGACTTTTGTCCATAAATTCTGCAATCTTCAGATATTCCATTCCCTGCAAATGAAGATACAGCACCTTTCGCTCCAGCTTACTTAATTTTTCTTTCAGTTCCTCTTCAAATGCATTCGTATACTCTTCTCCAAGAATCATCAGCTCCGGATTACTCTCTTTCCCTGCTTCGATCGTATCTACTATGGAAAGCCCGTTCTCCTCCGGATTGTCACTGGCAGATGCGTAAATCGACACATAGGAATTGAGCGGCAGATGTTTTTTCCGCTGTGAAGCCTTAATCGCCGTATACATCTGGCGTGACACACAAAGTCCGGCAAAACTTGAAAAGCTTGCACCTTCTTTCGGCTCATAATCCTGCACCGCTTTAAAAAGACCGATCATCCCCTCCTGGATCAGATCATCATTTTCTCCGCCCCACAGATACATGGCACGCGCTTGTTTGCGTACCATGTCTTTGTATTTTTCCATCAGATAATCCGTGATCTCGGTCTTACCTTCCCGAAGCAGTTCAATCAGCTGCTCATCCGTCATTTTCCCCAGATCCATTTTCATTCTCCGATTTTCCTAACTCATGCGCTGACGCACGATCTCATAGGCAAGGACACCTGCTGCCACAGACGCATTCAGGGAGTCAATATCTCCCTTCATCGGAATGGCTGCCGTCATATCACAGGTTTCTTTTACCAGACGTCCAACACCTTCGCCTTCGTTTCCGATTACCAGACCAATCGGTCCTTTCAGATTCACGCGGTACATCACATCCCCATCCATATCTGCACAGACGAACCAGAGTCCCTTTTCTTTCAGTTCTTCCATGGTTTTCACCAGATTGGTGACTTTTGCTACCGGTGTGTAATTCAGCGCACCTGCTGATGTCTTTGCAACGATTGCAGTAAGACCTGCTGCGCGGTGCTTCGGAATGATCACACCATGCGCACCTGCAAGATTGGCAGTACGGATGATCGCGCCGAGATTATGTGGATCCTCAATATTGTCCAGAAGGATCAGGAAAGGATCTTCCCCTTTCTGTTTTGCAAGCTCCAGCATATCTTCCACCTGCGCATACTCGTAAGCCGCTGCCTGTGCAATGACCCCCTGATGTCTTCCGGTCTCTGAAATCTGGTTCAGACGTTCTTTGGTTACAAAATTCAGGATCGTATCATGCTTTTTTGCTTCTCTTACGATACTTCTGATCGGTCCGTCCTGACATCCGTCAAGAATATATACTTTGTCAATCGGTTTCCCGGAGCGAAATGCTTCCATTACTGCATTTCTTCCCTCAATCTGCTGACTGTTCATCTTTTTTTCTTCCATTCTATTTCTCCTGCTTCTTTTCTTCTTCGCATTCGCTTAAGTGATCCAGACCGATCTTGATCAGATCTGCCATTCTTTTCCATTCTCTTTTCAGGTAAAGCCATCCCATCAACGCTTCAAATCCGGTTGCACGTCGGTAATCGGTCAGTGACTGGTTCTTTGCCGGCGATACTGATTTAGCATTTCGGCCTCTTCTGTAAACAGCATGCTCTTCTTCAGTAAGCAATGGCTGAAGGACACGCATCATCTCTGACTGGGCAGACGCCTGCACCATACTGCTTGTCTCCTGATGTAATTTTTTTACCTGTTTATTGCCTTCGCTGATCACCTTTGTCTTGATGACCAGATCATAAATGCTGTCCCCTATATAAGCCAGGGTAAGAGGTGAATAGCCTTCCGGCTCCACCTCTTTCATCTCAAGCACTTCTTTTATATAGTCAGCAATTTCAAATTCTACGCTTTTTTCCATTGTACTCCTTCTCTGGTATCCTTCAGGATAATTCCCTTTTCCAGAAGCTCGTCACGGATCGCATCGGCTCTTGCAAAATCTTTTGCTTTTCTTGCTGTCTGACGCTCTTCGATCAGTTTCTCAATATCTGCATCCAGAAGTTCTTCCTTCTTATCCAGGATCAGTCCCAAGACATCACCGAGTTTTACGATTCTGTCCAGTAATCCCCGGAGATATTCCTTTGAGCTTTCTGCTGTCGCAGTGGTATTTGCATATTTTACAAGTTCAAAGATTGCTGCGATTGCGTCTGCTGTATTGAAATCATCATCCATTGCTTTTTCAAATTCTTCTACATATGCATCAGTTTTTGAAAATGCTTCTTTTTCTTCGGCACTCATCTCTTCTGCTGCCACAGAAGCGATAAGATGTTTCAGATTATCGGTTGCATTGAGAATTCTCTCCAGACCGTTCTTGGATGCTTCCATCAGCTCTGCACTGAAGTTCAGCGGGCTTCTGTAATGTGCGCTCAGCATGAAGAAACGAAGCACCTGGAGGTCATACTGCTCGCTGATCTCTCTTACCGTACGGAAGTTTCCGAGTGATTTTGACATCTTGCGGTTGTCAATGTTCAGGAATGCATTGTGCATCCAGTATCTTGCAAATTCTTTACCGTTAGCGGCTTCGCTCTGTGCGATTTCATTTTCATGATGTGGGAATATCAGATCTTCTCCACCTGCATGGATATCAATCTGTTCGCCAAGGTATTTCCTCGACATCACAGAACACTCAATATGCCATCCCGGACGTCCATCTGACCAAGGTGACTTCCAGAAAGGTTCTCCTTCTTTTTTCGGCTTCCAGAGTACGAAATCCAGCGGATCTTCTTTTTCATCCTCACCGCTTACCAGAAGAGAACGTCCACCGGAACGGAGATCATCCAGATTCTTGTGGGATAATTTTCCATAGTCTTTAAACTTTCTTGTGCTGAAATAAACGGTTCCGTTTTTCTCGTAAGCATAACCTTTTTCAATCAGCTCGGAAATCATCTCAACCATGCCGCAGATCTCCTCTGTTGCAAGCGGATGCTTGGTTGCAGGCTTTACATTCATTCCTGTCATATCCTTTTTGCACTCTGCAATATAGCGCTGTGAAATTTCCTGCGCGGATACCTGTTCTTCGATTGCCTTTTTGATGATCTTGTCGTCAACATCCGTGAAGTTCGATACATAATTGACATCGTATCCTTTGTATTCAAAATAACGGCGGACGGTATCAAATACGATCATCGGTCTTGCATTACCGATATGGATGTAATTGTATACGGTTGGTCCGCAGACATACATTCTTACCTTTCCTTCTTCCAGAGGAACGAATTCTTCTTTCTTTTTCGTAAGTGTGTTAAATACTTTCATAAAGCTACTCCTTCTTTTTTCTATGCTTCCTCGATTATTTTTTCTTTCGCGAGTTTTTCTTTCAATGCTTTCAGTTCTTTCTTCAGACGGATATTGTCAGTCTGAAGCTGACGGATATCATTCAATACCGGATCTGGCAGATGGATCTGATCCAGGTCAGCACTCGGAACTTTCTGGTCACCCATGCGGACAATTCTTCCCGGGACACCGACAACAGTACAGTTCGGAGGTACTTCCTCTATAACAACAGATCCTGCTCCGATCTTGGAATTCTTTCCGATCGTAAAGGAACCGATGACCTTCGCACCGGCACTGACCATGACGTTGTCTTCCAGCGTTGGATGGCGCTTGCCCTGCTCTTTTCCTGTACCACCCAGGGTTACTCCCTGATACAGTGTAATATTATCGCCCAGGATTGCAGTCTCGCCGATGATAACGCCGCTTCCATGGTCGATGAAAAGTCCTTTTCCAATGGTTGCTCCCGGATGGATCTCGATTCCTGTTTTTCTTACACCACGCTGCGATACCCAGCGCGCCAGAAAATAATGCTTTTTCAGATACAGCTTATGTGCGATCCTGTAATGAAGCATTACCTTAAAGCTTGGATACAGAAGTACTTCTATATCCGATTTGATAGCCGGATCTCGTTCTTTTACTACTTTGATTTCTTCTTTGATATAGGAAATAACTCCCATTTCATTCACCTCTGATTTGGAATTTCCTGTGAAATAAAAAAACTCCGTCTCAAAAAGAGACGAAGTTTCCGCGGTTCCACTCTAAATTAAAAGCAGCTCTCCTGCTTTTCTCTCACGGCCTGTAACGTCTGCCACACGTACCCGGCTACTTGTGAAATCTTCACTTTCACGTTCGCCCGGTCAACTCCCGAATGCACTTCATCATCCCTGCTCCTGGATCTGCTTTCAGCCGATGACAGATCCTCTCTGATGGAACTCTGAGGATAACTACTCTTTTCGTTCTCCGTCTTTTCAGTTTTATTCATATCTAGTACATATAGTATGCGATTTTTTCTTTTTTGTCAACCGCTTATCAGACAATCTCGTTGATAAAAACAGGAGAAAACGGCATCAGTTTACTGATTTCTTCTTTGAATTCTGCTGAAAAAATCTCCTTTTCTTCCTCTTCAATCTTTTCCAGCTCTTTATAGCCAAATACGATCGATGTAAGCGCATCAACACTAATCTTCTGCACAGCATCATCTTTGCCGGTGTGCGCTGTCCTTGTCCGGACTACAAGATGTTCTTCATTGCCTTTTAGCATAAACAGACGGTTATTCTCCCGGATAACCGGATCATACAGAACAAACTCCAGATTCATCTCTTCTCTGCACACCATTGAAGACAGAAGACTTTCTATATTCAAAAGCCGTGCCATAATCAACGGTTTTTTCTTTTCTTCTTTTTTGAGGATGACTCCTGCCTTATCAAAAACATCTTCATATCCTTTTCGGATCAATGGCTCTCTTACTGCAAGCCCATCTTCTTCATCAAAAACAAGGATTCCTCGCATCTCTCCATCCTGCTCTGCGATCAGGATTCCGCCTTTTTCACTTTCCTGTTCCTTCAAAAGGCGCATATAATAAGCTGCATCCCGTTTGGTATATACCTGTATTTTCTGTTTTTCCAGAACTTCTTCCGCAAAATCCCCCAGCTTTTTACAGTCTTTTCCCTCTGCCTTTCTGAGTGTCACGCCAGAATCGTTCTGTAATTCCACGATCTTCTGTATTGTCAGTTCTTCCCCGTCTGTTCCTTTTACACTCCACACATCGGCTGCATAGATAAACCGGTAATTATGTGGATAATAAATTTTCTCACTTGCGGGCATCAGGAAAAAGAATGGCATTTTTTGCTGATACAGATCTCTTGCTGTCTTGCTTAATAATTCCGCCATATAACCTCTGTGCCGGTAAAGAGGCTCTGTTGCAACTGCAACAATGTATCTGCTCTCTATTGCCTTTTTCCCCATCTGTATTACATAAGGATTCAGCTGCATCATCGCCCGGATATCGTGATCCGTCTCGATCACATAGATTTCGTTATTCTTCGTCTTTTCTGTGTAATAATAGTCCAGAAATTCTTTTGTATCTTCTGTAAATACTTGTTCCCACAGTGTTCTTGTAAGCCCACGCTCTTCCGGCTTCAGTTTTTTCAGTATCTTCATTTTACTTTTTCGCCGTACCTTTCCATTCAGACTTGATCTACATCTGTCTTGCTGCACAACCTCCACAGCCTGCGCAGCCACCTGCAGGTGCTGCTACGTCTACACTGCTGAAATTAGTCAGTTTTTCGATTGCACAGATTGCCTGGGAAGAAATTCCTTCCCCACTTCCGGTAAATCCAAGACCTTCTTCCGTCGTTGCCTTGACATTTACCTGATTCGTTTCAATATGCAGTGCTTCTGCAATATTCTTTTCCATCTGCTCGATATGCGGGCGCATCTTCGGTCTCTGCGCAATGATCGTCGCATCAATATTCTCAATTACATACATATGATCATCCAGCAGCTTTCCTACATGCTCCAGAAGCTTAATACTGGAAATTCCTTTGTATGCAGGATCTGTATCCGGAAAATGCTTTCCGATATCTCCAAGTGATGCCGCCCCAAGCAGAGCATCCATGATCGCATGCAGAAGTACGTCTGCATCCGAATGTCCAAGAAGTCCCTTTTCGTATGGGATCTCCACTCCGCCAAGAATCAGTTTTCTTCCTTCCGTCAGTTTATGAACATCATATCCCATTCCAACTCGCATTTTCTATTCTTTTTCCTCCTGTTTTTCATCTGATGAATCAGTTTCTTCTGATATCTTCTCTTCACCAGACTTTTCTTCATCCTCATTGTCTTCCTGTTTTTCATCTGATGATAGTTCTGATTCAGACTCTGCATTTTTTTCTTCTGAACTCTGTGCTTTTCCAAGATCAACTTCTACTTTTTTCTCTGTCTTATCAGATTCCTTTGTACCTGCTCCCACCTGAACATCTACAACACCTTTTCCTGTCACAGATTCCTTTTCTGTTTCTTCGCTTTCCTCGGCATCCGTATCGGAATTCTCCTCTGTTTCTGCTTCCGTAGCTTGGATCTCTGCCTTTGTCGCCTTTACGATAATTCTGATATTATGAACAATCGTAGCCAGTCCGAATATTGCAAAAAATACTCCCGCCAGAATAAACAAAATCTGGTTCTTCGGTTCCCCGTCTATCGTCTCACGCACCAGAGATACGCCGGTATACACCAGATACGCTCCAACCGCCGCCATGATCACCTGCTTTGATTTTGATGTCATATGATAGTCCTCCATTTTGTCGTAATTTAGTTGTATTTTATCACATATTGGAGAAATTGACTACTTATCAGAAAGCGCAAGTTTTCATTTTCTCCGCAATATTTTATTTTCGATTCTCCGTTCCCCAAATACAAAGCTGGTCCAAAACCACCATCAGAGATTTTCCACGCTCTGTCAGAGAATACTCCACCTTCGGCGGAATCTGCGGATACGCTTCCCTGTGGATCAATTCATCTTTCTCTAATTCCTTCAGATTCTGACTTAACGTCTTATCCGAAATCTTCCCCAGATAACGCTGCAGCTCGTTAAACCTGACCGGCTGATATTCCATCAGACAGTAGAGAATGATCATCTTATATTTACCAGAAATCAAAGACAAGGTATAACTAAACCCCGTCTCTTCAAAATCTGCATTTTCAATATAATCTCTCATTTTACACTCTTTCATTCTTTATCTACACTTCCTTTCAGGTAAGTACCTAACCTAAAAGATGGTACTTGTTATTTCTTCACATCTTTACATAATTATAAATAGGAGCTCTTAAAAAAGCAAGCGAATCATAGTACGGAGGTATGAAAATGAAAAAAGATTTAGGTGTCGTTCCTGCAGTTTATCCTATGCCGGTGCTGATGGTAGCTGCATATGACGCAAATGAAAAAGTAAACGTAATGAATGTTGCCTGGGGACAGATCTGCGATATGGATAAGATCATCCTTTTCATCGGAGAAGGCAAAAAGACCTGGTTAAATATCAAGGAAAGCAAGGCATTCACTGTAGCACTTGCTGACGAAGCGCATGTAGACGTGGCAGATTTCTTCGGAATCGCTTCCGGCAATAAAATCGATGACAAATTTGAGCGTACCGGATATCACGCTGTAAAAAGTGATAAGGTACACGCTCCGATCATCGAAGAATTTCCTGTTGTAATGGAGTGTGAGCTTTTGGAATTCGTCGATACGGAGCACATCTCAGGAATCGTTGGCAAAATCGTCAATGTAAAAGCTGAGGAATCTGTTCTCTCCGAAAATGGAAAGGTAGATCCGAAAAAACTGCAGGCTCTGATGTTTGATCAGTTCCAAAGTGGATACTATTCTACCGGAAAGCGCGTTGCTACCGCCTGGAAAGCCGGAGCGGGATTGATGAATAAATAATTTCACCTAAAAAGAGGACATCTCACTTTTTCTCAAAGTGATGTCCTCTTTTCTTATTTCATCTATACATACAAACAGGTATTTATACCACTTCAATCACAGCTTCTCCGCGGGAATGTTCTCCTTCTGCTTCCACACGGATTGTTCCGGTTTCTGGCGTATAGACGACCGCCTGTGCCCTTCCATAATATGTCTTAAATTTTCCTGTATCATATGCCTCTGTGGTACATGGATCTGCACTTCCAAATCCCAGAAGCACGCCTCCCTTTACCCTGCAGTTCAGCTGCTCATCAGCTGCCGACTCTACCACGCCATTTGCGCCTTTGACAGAGATATCCACATAGACAATATCTCCTACTTTCACCTGCTTCTCTTCCGGGCAAACCGAAATTCGCTTTTCCCCCTCTGCCGAAAGGAGTCTGCTTCTTCCGATTTCTTTTCCCTGCGCGTCGTATTGGATGGCACATAAGCTTCCGGACTTATATTTTACAGAGAACAATGCCTTACACTGCTTCAGCTTCTTTTTGCCGATCAGTTTGTTATTCAGATACAATTTTACCGTCGCACCGTTTCCGTAAACCTCTACGATCGTCTTATTCCCTTCACAGCCTGACCAGGACCAGCTTTCTATCGCATTCGTCCCTCTCCAGACCGACTTGCTGACACGTACTCCCGGATGATTTGCCGGTCTGACTCCGATGACTGGTTTACTATTTTTCTCCCAGACGACTGCCGCATACCGACATGAGGCATCTGGATTTCCAAGAATATCGATCACCCCGGCACCTCCGAGCAGCCACGGATACGGACGGTTAAACGGCATACCTCCGGTATAGCTCCACGCTCCGATTCCTGCTTCACCAAGATAATCCCATGCTGTCCACATAAAATCACCGATCAGATACGGATATTTTTTTACCATTTTCCAGTTTTTCCAGATATCCTGTGGAAAAGTCTCGCTTCCAAACACAATTCTCTCCGGATGTGCTTTCCCTTCCAGCGGATATCTTCCGGAGCCGTAATTATAACCTGCTATATCCAGACAATCCAGGAACGGACTGGAGATCGCATCCACCTTTTTTGAATTTCCGCCCTTATTCATGCCGCTTCCGATAAACGAAGCCATAATATTAAACGCCAGGCTGTTATTGCTTTCTTTCTTTTGTTCTTTGGATGAGGATGTCGTATTTGTCTCGCCATCCTGATAAATCCCCTGCCCCTTTGCAGCTCTGCCCATCACCATCAGATTGGTTCCACAGGTAACCGGACGAGTATGGTCATGACTGTGTATGCATTCTATCATAGCACTTCCAACCTGAAGTCCCTTCTTTTCACAAGGTTCTGCAACCTCATTTCCGATCGAATATAGAATGACCGAAGGATGATTATAATCTCTCTCGACCATGGCAGTCGTATCCGCTTCCCACCATGCTTCAAAATCACATCCATAATCATATTTATTTTTTCGGTTGTACCAGGTATCAAAGGTTTCATCCATAACATACATTCCCAGTTCATCACACGCTCTCAGCATTGCTTCACCGGCAGGATTATGAGAGCTTCGGATGGCATTAAATCCGGCTTCTTTCATGATCTTCACACGTCTTCTCTCACTTTTTTCCCAGCTTGCCGCTCCCAGGATCCCATTGTCATGATGGACACAGCCGCCTCTCAGAAGCGTCGCTTTTCCATTTACAAAAAATCCCTTCGTACTCCAGGAAAGCTTACGGATACCAAACCTCTCTTCTGCTGTATCCAGTATTTTTTCGCCCTCTTCAAGTATGATCTTAGCAAGATAAAGATTCGGAGATTCCCCATCCCAGAGCCTTGCCTCTGGCAGCTCGATCTCTGCTACAGCAGTCGCTTTTTCATTCCCTGATTGCGCAGCATTTACCTTTACAAACTTTTCTGCTATGGTAGTTTCTCCGTCCTGTATCTGCATACGGACACCATATTCTTTCGCACTGTCAATTCCTTCCAGCTTTCCTTCTATCCTTATCTTTGCCGGTTTGCAGGACAGCGTCGTGATTTTTACCCCTTGATAACTAATATGTGTCCTCTCAGACAGATACAGATTCACCGGACGGTAAATTCCGCTTCCTGTATACCACCGGCTGTTCGGAAGCTTCGAGTTATCTGCAATTACAGTCAGAAGATTCTCCTCCCCATAGTTTGCATTCTCATCTAATCGTACCAGAAACGGAACATAACCATACGGTCTTTCATAAAGCTTTTTCCCATTCAGAAAGACCTCTGCGTTTTTGTATACGCCCTCAAACTCTACCGCCAGATATTTCTCCTTCCACTCTGCCGGAATAAAGAATTTTTTCTCATAGGTATATATCCCTCCCGGAAAATATCCGTGCGCACTGCCCCCTGCTGCATCTGCAGTTCTCTTTTCATGGATCATCGCATCATGCGGCACGATCACAGACGTCCCATTACATGTCCAGTTTTCAGTAAATGCTGCTTTTTTCATTATTTCACCCCGTTTGTTAATCTACGATATTACTCTTGGCATAAAAGCCTCTTGTTTTTCCATCAATCACTGCAGTATCTGTGATCACAAATTTTCCGGTGAGCTGTATCTCTTCCGATGAACCACCCACTCCAACCGTGATTTCTCCGGCTTCCACGATCCACTGCATATGCGAATCTAAAAATGCCGTCTGATCGGTATTCATAGAAAAATGAATTCGTTTGCTCTCTCCTGCTTTGATAAAGACTCTGCAAAATCCTGCCAGCTCCTTCGCAGGTCTTATCATGCTTGCCACTTCATCTGTAAAATATAGCTGTACGACTTCCTCTCCATCTCTTTTTCCTGCATTGGTAAGTGTACAGAACACATCAACCTTTCCCCGGCTGTCGGTCTCTTCTGTAACAGAAAGATCCGAATAAGTAAACTCTGTATAGCTCTTTCCTTCGCCAAAGTAAGCAAGCGGTATTGCCGAAAAGAACATCCACGGTCTTGCCTTTCCCATTTTGCTGTGTGTCTTATCGATCAGACTGCCGAAAAAGACATCAGTAACCCCATCCAGCAGTTTACTCACCATCATAAGCGTTCCTACAACGCCTGCATTTAATCCGACAGAATCTGTCAGATACAGCATCATAAACGATGAAACCAGCATATAAAAGAAATTCGATCCAAAGTCCCCCGAACCATATGCTATTTTCTTTGGAACTGATAAATATTTTTTGTTTGCTTCATTCTCCATCCGTATCTCTCTCCTTTTTTTCATGATCATTTCAGTTTTCTCTTCTACAAAAGGTTTCCGGAATACACTTTTATAGTTATGCAATCAAAATTGGTTCACTGAACCAATTATTGATATGCTTGGCAATAAAAAACATCCATTGGATACGATTATCATAACCGTATCCAATGGATGTTTCTGTCATATATGTTGCTTTTTTATCATTTATGTCTGTTTGCTTAAAAAATGTATATTTTTATTCTGTTTCCGATATTCGGACGGAGAAATCCCGTTTTTCTTTTTAAACTCTCTGCCAAAATGACTCTGTGATGAAAAACACAGATAATCTGCAATGTAAGAAATCGAAGCCTCAGAATATTTCAGCATATTCTCAGCCGCTCGGATTCGTATCAGAATGCTATACTGTGAAATGCTCATCCCAACCTGTTCGGAAAATTTTCCGGACAAATAGGTTCTGTTTACCCCTATCTGTTTTGCCAGTTCTTCCACCGTGATTCTTTTATGGAAATTTTGTGTCAGATAATCCTTGCACTGTTCGACATAATTTGAATTTTTCTTCTCTTTCTTCCGTTCCTGAACCATTTTCACATAGGTTCGCTGTATCTCAGAAGAGAGCTGATACATCTCTTTCTGTGTTTTACACTTTTCCAGCCTTTGATAAAACACATCGCTCACCGCATAAGCTTCTGTCGGCGATACGCCTCCTTCCATTGCTGCCCGTGAGATCAACGCAAGTCCTGCCGCAACCATATACTCCGCCTGCTTAAGGCCTCCCTCAGCCAGCTTTCCAATTTCATCATACAGATGCAGCTTGTCATACATCGGACCTTTGAAATAATCACTATCTCCTCTTTTTATCGCATCGTAGTATTTTTTTTCATATTCATATGTTACATGCTTTCGTTCATTTTCTGAAGAATCAAATTTATAGTTAACCAGTTCCCCTTCTATTTCGCTTTTCTTACCTGTTTCAATCCGACTTAATTCCATCAACTCTGCTTCACTTATTTCAAGACCACACAGAGAAAAAAGAGACATAGACAAAATACCGGCAAGTTTCATGATCGACATTCTGGGGATATTCAATTTATGCTGCGAAAGCTGATGTCTGCGCCTGTAATGATACAGTCCGCTTTTTTCTTCCTTATCCGTCGCCAGACTCACCGGTCCTCCGATATAAAAATTGTTCTCTGCATCAGAAAATGCCATGTAAGCCACCCAGCCGTCTTCTATCGTAAGGACAGGCGCCCTTTTTTCTTCATACATCTTACGCAGATTTTCTTCTAAATACGGATCTGTCAAGAACGGATCCTCTTCATTTTCTCCGATGCCGATAACTTCCAGTATATCTTTCTCGGCATAATAAATGTGCGAGGAAATCTTACTATTTACATAGAGTCTCTCCGCCCAGAATCGTGTCTTATCCATCTTCCTTACTCCATCACTTCATTTCTCATATAGTAAAAAAGAAGCCCTACACAAGGACTCCTTCTTCAAGTAGCGGGAACTGGATTTGAACCAGCGACACCGCGGGTATGAACCGCGTGCTCTAGCCAACTGAGCTATCCCGCCATATTCAATTATGCAACTTTCATTGCAATGGGACCAATAGGGCTCGAACCTATGACCCTCTGCTTGTAAGGCAGATGCTCTCCCAGCTGAGCTATGATCCCATATGTTTGTCCGTCTCACAACCGACTTTGTTATTATACAATTATAATCACTGAAATGTCAACTGTTTTTTTACTTTTTTTGACACTTTTTTTAACAGATTTTTACCCTTCCTAAGCAAAAGCCCCCGGAATTTACTTCCGGGGACTTTTGGTTTATATTTTTACATAGAGGATATGTCTTATACAATTCCCTGAGCCTGCATTGCGTCTACAACTTTTTCAAATCCGGCAATGTTAGCACCTACTACATAGTTTCCTTCTGCTCCGTAACGTTTTGCTGCGTCTGCTGCGTTGTGGCAGATATTTACCATGATGTTCTGAAGTTTTGCATCAACTTCTTCGAATGTCCAGCTGAGACGTTCGCTGTTCTGTGACATCTCAAGTGCTGATGTGGCAACACCACCTGCATTAGAAGCTTTACCAGGTGCAAATAATACACCGTTCTCCTGCAGATACTGTGTAGCTTCCAGTGTGGTAGGCATGTTAGCTCCTTCTGCTACTGCGAAGCATCCGTTTGCAACAAGCTGTTTTGCATCTTCCAGATGAAGTTCGTTCTGTGTTGCACAAGGAAGAGCAATATCAACTTTTACTGACCATACACCACGTCCTTCATGATATTCTGAATTTGGACGGTAGTTCTTGTATTCTGTAAGTCTTGCTCTCTTCACTTCTTTGATTTCTTTCAGTGCTGCAACATCGATTCCTTCCGGATCATAAACCCATCCAGTAGAATCGCTGCATGTTACAACTTTGGCACCCATCTGCTGTGCTTTTTCGATTGCGTAGATTGCAACGTTACCTGCTCCAGAAACAGCAACTGTCTTGCCAGCGATGTCTTTTCCTGCAAGTTTGAGCATCTCGCGTGTGAAATACAGAAGTCCGTATCCTGTAGCTTCTGTACGTGCAAGGGATCCACCGTAGCTGAGTCCTTTACCTGTCAGAACACCTTCTGATAATCCACGGATTCTCTTGTACTGTCCGTACATATATCCGATCTCTCTTGCACCTGTTCCGATATCTCCGGCTGGTACATCTGTGTCTGCTCCGATATATTTGCAAAGCTCTGTCATAAAGCTCTGGCAGAATGCCATAACTTCACGATCTGATTTTCCTTTCGGATCGAAGTCTGATCCACCTTTTCCTCCACCGATTGGAAGTCCTGTCAGAGAGTTTTTGAAGATCTGTTCAAATCCAAGGAATTTGATAATTCCGATATTTACTGAAGGATGGAGACGTAATCCTCCTTTGTATGGTCCAATTGCACTGTTAAACTGTACACGGTATCCTGTATTAACCTGAACCTGACCTTTATCATCTACCCACGGTACGCGGAATTTGATCTGTCTTTCCGGCTCAACGAGTCTTTCAAGAAGAGCGTCTCTTCTGTATTCTTCTTCATGAGCTTCTACAACTGCACGAAGAGATTCCAGAACCTCTTTTACTGCCTGATGAAATTCTGGTTCATCTGGGTTTTTCTTTACTACAAGTTCAATTACTTCATCAACATAAGACATACTACTCAATACCTCCTGAATGTTCTTTTACAAAAATGTGACTTTGCACACTTCTTTGCTAAAAAAAGAGGGACAAACAAATGTCTGTCCCTCCGGAACACCTTTGTTCTTTAACAGAGTAAAGCATTCAGGCGCCTGTGTCAAGATTTTTTTGCATATTTTTCAATTTTTATGAATTTCCACTACATTTTTGTTTCAAATACAGCTGATTTTCATTTTTTTTCTTGATACTTCTTCTCTTTTTTGCAAGTTTGTGTCGACAATCTTGCATTTTCGTCTCATTCGAAGCATTTTATTCCAGATTTCCCGTCTTATTTGAAATATTTCACACCGGATTCAAAGATCTTCATATCCTGCTCACCATAAATATTGATTGCCACGGAATCTGCACGACGTTCTGAATGTGCCATCTTACCAAGCACACGGCCATCCGGACTTGTGATACCTTCAATTGCGCGATAAGAGCCATTGACGTTCCATTCTTCGTCCATAGATACATTTCCGTCAAGGTCACAGTACTGTGTTGCAACCTGTCCGTTTGCAAAGAGCTTGTCAAGCCATTCTTCACTTGCAACAAAACGTCCCTCTCCGTGGGATGCCGGATTGGTATAAACTCCGCCAAGCTCTGCTCCCTGCAGCCATGGTGACTTGTTGGTAACAACTTTCGTGTAAACCATCTTGGAAATATGGCGTCCGATGGTATTGTAGGTCAGTGTCGGAGAATCCGGTGTCTGTCCCACAACTTCTCCGTAAGGAACCAGACCAAGTTTAACCAGTGTCTGGAATCCGTTACAAATACCAAGTACAAGACCATCTCTTTCGTTCAGAAGTTTTTCTACTGCTTCTTTGAGTTTTGCATTCTGGAATGCAGTTGCAAAGAATTTTGCTGAACCATCTGGTTCGTCACCAGCTGAGAATCCGCCCGGGAACATGATGATCTGGGATTTTGCAATTTCTTTTTCAAATGTATTCACAGAATCTACGATATCTGCTGCATCCATGTTACGGAATACTTTTGTGATGACCTTTGCACCTGCTCTTTCAAATGCTTTTGCACTGTCATACTCGCAGTTTGTTCCCGGGAATACCGGGATAAATACAGTCGGCTGTGCAATCTTGTGTCCACAGATTACAATGTCTTTTGTATCATACAGCGGAGATTCTACCTTTTCGTCAGAAGCTTCGTCAGATACCGTACGGAATACCTGTTCCAGAGTTCCTGTCCATGCATCTTCTGCTTCTTTCAGTGTGATTTCTGTATCTCCAAATGCGAATTTCGCATCATCTGTCACTTCACCAATCACAGTGTAAGAAATGGAGAGTTCTCCAACCTTGTCTGCTGGAACTTCTGCTACGATGTCACCGAATGCAGGTGCAAAAAGTTCTCTTGCATCCATGCTGTGTTCGATCTTCACACCCATTCCGTTACCGAATGCCATCTTGCTGACAGCTGCGATCACTCCATGGCGGTCAAGTGCGTAAGCCGATACAATCTTTCCGTTGTGGATATCATCAGCGAACTTACCGTACTGATCCATTACCTGTTCATATACCGGAAGCTCATATTCATCTTTTTCAATCTTCATCCATACAAGTTTATTACCTGCTTTTTTCAGTTCCGGAGTAATGATATCTCCTTCTTTGGCAATGTCAACTGCAAAGGATACCAGTGTCGGCGGTACATCGATATGTTCAAATGTTCCGGACATGCTGTCCTTTCCTCCGATTGACGGAAGTCCGTAAGCAATCTGTGCCTTATATGCACCAAGCAGTGCTGCAAATGGCTGACTCCATCTTTCCGGATCCTCTGTCATTCTGCGGAAATATTCCTGGAATGTAAAACGGATCTTGCTGTAATCTCCACCACAAGCCACGATCTTAGCCATAGACTCTGTGACAGCATAGACAGCTCCGTGATACGGACTCCAGCTTGACAGATACGGATCAAATCCATAACTCATCATCGTAACGGTATCGCATTTACCATGCATAACCGGAAGCTTTGCAACCATACTCTGCGTCTCTGTCATCTGGTATTTTCCACCGTGAGGCATGAAAACCGAACCTGCTCCGATGGATCCGTCGAACATCTCAACCAGACCTTTCTGCGAGCATACATTCAGATCTTTCAGAGTATCCAGCCATTTTTCTTTTACATCGCCAACCTCAACCTGTTTCTTAAGGATGGTATCTTCTCTTGAAGGAATATCAACTTTAACCGTTGTCTCCTGGTGTGCACCGTTGGTGTTCAGGAAGGCACGGGAAATATTTACAATCTCTTTTCCTCTCCAGGAAAGAACAAGTCTCGGATCTTCGGTAACAACTGCAACCTTTACCGCCTCCAGATTCTCTTCTTTTGCATAGCCAAGGAATTCATCTACATCCTTCGGATCTACCACAACAGCCATACGCTCCTGGGATTCAGAAATTGCAATCTCTGTTCCGTCAAGACCTGCATATTTTTTCGGTACTTTGTCCAGATTGATCTGAAGACCATCTGCAAGTTCTCCGATTGCAACAGATACTCCGCCTGCTCCGAAGTCATTACACTTCTTGATCAGCTTGCTGACTTCTTCTCTGCGGAACATTCTCTGGATTTTACGTTCGGTCGGCGCATTACCCTTCTGAACCTCAGCTCCACATGTCTCGATGGATTCTTCGGTATGAACTTTGGAAGAACCGGTTGCTCCACCACAGCCATCACGTCCGGTACGTCCTCCAAGAAGAATGATGATATCTCCCGGATCCGAATTTTCACGGATAACTGCACGTCTCGGAGCAGCACCCATAACCGCACCGATCTCCATTCTCTTTGCCATATAATCCGGATGATAGATCTCTTTTACCAGTCCGGTTGCAAGTCCGATCTGATTACCATATGAGCTGTATCCATGTGCTGCACTACGCACCAGTTTCTTCTGCGGCAGTTTTCCTTTCATCGTCTCTTTTACAGATACGGTCGGATCTGCTGCACCGGTTACACGCATTGCCTGGTATACATAAGTACGTCCTGACAGCGGGTCACGGATTGCTCCACCAAGGCAGGTAGCTGCACCACCAAATGGTTCGATCTCGGTCGGATGGTTGTGCGTCTCGTTCTTGAAGTTGACAAGCCACTCTTCTTCCACACCATCTACTTCAACCGGGACAACGATACTGCAGGCATTGATCTCATCGGATTCTTCCTGATCCTGAAGTTTGCCTTCTTTTTTCAGCTTCCGCATTGCCATCAATGCAAGATCCATCAGGCATACAAATTTGTCTTCGCGTCCTTTAAAGATCTCACTGTGTGTCTGAAGGTATTCTTTATAAGTATCTTCCATCGGCTTTCTGTAATCGCCATCACCGAAGGATACTTCTGTAAGTTCTGTTGAGAATGTAGTATGACGGCAGTGGTCAGACCAGTAAGTATCCAGAACACGGATCTCTGTCATAGATGGATCTCTGTGTTCCTCCCCTTTGAAATAATTCTGGATGTGCTGGAAATCCTTGAATGTCATAGCAAGTCCAAGAGAACTGTATAACTCTTTCAGTTCCGCTTCCGGCATATCTTTGAATCCGTCAAAAATCTTTACATCTGCAGGTTCCTCGAATTTCGTAACCAGTGTCTCCGGTTTTTCAAGTCCTGTCTCTCTGGAATCCACCGGGTTAATGCAGTGCGCCTTGATAGCTTCCATCTCTTCTTCGCTGATCTCACCTTCGATCACATAAGTGGTCGCTGTCTTGATAACCGGCAGCTCATCCTCTTTGATAAACTGTACGCACTGAACAGCAGAATCTGCTCTCTGGTCAAACTGTCCAGGAAGAAATTCTACAGAAAAAATGTGGTCACTTTCTTCGCGCGGGAAGTCCTCTCTGTAAAGCACATCTACCGGTGGTTCTGCAAACACACCGTTGCATGCTCTTTCAAATGTTGCATCAGAAAGATTTTCCACATCATAGCGGATCAGTACACGTACATTCTTCACCGTCTTAATTCCAAGATAACTCTTCACCTCATGGCGAAGTTCTTTAGCCTGTACTGCAAATTCTGGTTTTTTCTCCACATATACACGTTTTACGCCCATAATTTCCTCCATTAGCTTTGGTAGTAATATTGAAACCGCATGCCTTGATCCGGCATAACGGCAGTTTCCTCGATTTTTATTTTACCACATCACCTTTTATAAGTACAATAAATATAACTAAATCTTTTTATAAGTATATCTTATTTATTACAATTACCGTGAACCGCATCTCTTATTTATCTTTTTCTGAACAATACTGCAGACAAGAGATATGATTAAAAACACAGCAAAAATACTTCCGATCCTCATCACCATATCATAGAAAAAGCCCTCCGGAAGCATCCGGATCATATAGTCTTCTGCCGGATCAAGGATCCATAAGTTATTGTTAAAGAAAATATGATGAAAGATCACGAAATATTTGTTAAAGTCTCTTGAGAACAGAAATCCTGCCACCGCGGTAAGTGCCAGAAATACCGCCAGCACCCGCTGATACATCTGCGGGATCAGTCTCTTCCAGTCTGCTTTCATAAGCACAAGTGCCGCCATTGAAAAAAGCAGTACGATGATCGCTCCCCTCCGGATTGCAAGTCCGCCAAGAAAAAGTCCCTGCACATCTGCCATATGAAGCCGGTCCTTCTCATTGAAAAAATCCTGTATATTTCCTTCCACTTCCGTCTCGATACTCAGTTTCTTCTCGTTGCCCCGCAAATAAGACATCATGAATTTTGTCACCTTCATAATATCCGGCATCTCCATATAAAGTTCATCCGCTACCTTATATTTTTCATATTCTTTTTCATAAAAATTCCAGTCTCCGTATGCACCAATCTCAAAACTGCTGATCAGCAGGATCACGATCAGTGAAATACTCGGCAAAATCGCCAGGATTTTATGCAGCCATTTCTTTTTTGCCATCCTTTTTCTCCTTCTCTTTTTTGTCTATAGTTTAGCAACCCTGTCTTCATTTGTCAAAAATGGTTTTCTCTTGAAATTTCATTTTTTATCACTTATAATACTAATAGGTTTTATAAGGAGGACTAATAATGGATATCAACTATGAATTATATAAAGTATTTTATTATGTTGCAGACACGCTCAGCTTTTCTGAGGCTTCCAAGCAGCTCTTTATTTCACAGTCCGCTGTCAGCCAGTCCATTAAAGCACTGGAAAAGAAACTGGATCAGGTTCTTTTCATCCGAAGCACAAAAAAAGTTCAGCTCACCCCGGAAGGCGAGATCCTTCTGCGTCATATCGAACCGGCGATCAATCTGATCAAGCGCGGGGAATCCCAGATCATGGAAACAGCCTCTACCGGCGGTCAGATCCGCATCGGTGCCAGCGACACCATCTGCCGGTATTTTCTGGTCCCTTATCTGGAACGTTTCCACAAAGCTTTCCCTAACGCACATATAAAAGTGACCAATGCCACTTCGATCAAGTGTACGGAACTTCTGGAGAACGGTCAGGTAGATCTCATTGTCGCTAACTATCCGAACGTTTACCTTGGCAGTCTTGCCTCCTTCCGAAAGATCCGTGATTTTCACGATGTCTTTATCGCAAACCAGTCCTTTGCGGAACTGCAGGGGAAAAAGCTTTCCCTCAAAGAACTGCAGCGTTATCCGATCATCATGCTGGACAGAAAAAGTACAACCAGTGAATTTCTGCATTCTCTCTTCCAGCAGCATCAGTTGGATCTGGTTCCTGAAATCGAGCTGAGCAGCAACGATCTTCTGATCGATCTCGCACGGATCGGACTTGGCATCGCTTTTATTCCGGACTACTGTGTACCAAAGAATTCCGACCAACTCTTTGTCGTCCAGACCGAAGAACAACTTCCAAAGCGTCAGCTGGTTGCCGCGTGGAACGGACATGTTCCGGTTTCCCGCGCGACACAGGCATTTCTGGATTACTTTAATGCATAAAAAGTTTCTTAATTATCCGTCTGTTTTTCCCAGAACAGACGGATTTTTTCTTCCACAATGTCTAACCGGCATCTTTCACAGTCCGCCCATTCTTTCGGGAAAATCTCTTTCCCCTTCTCCCTCTGAAAACGCTCATCCAGAAGAAGTATCACTCCGCGGTCATCCTCTGTGCGGATCACCCTTCCTGCTGCCTGCAAAACCTTGTTCATCCCCGGATACCGGTAAGCATAGTCAAATCCGTAAAGTCCCTTCTGGTCAAAATAGCTTTTCAGGATTTCCCGCTCATTACACACTTGCGGCAGCCCTGTTCCGATGATCAGTGTCCCGATCAGCTTCTCATTTGTCAGATCGATTCCTTCTGAGAAAATCCCGCCAAGAACTCCAAAACCGATCAGACTTTTCTCTCTTCCCATTTCAAATGCACGCAGGAAATTTTCCCGTTCTTCTTCATCCATGTGCTTCTGCTGAATAACCAGTTCCATCTCTTCTTCATCTGATGCAAGAAGCTGTGTAAATTCCTGATACACATCTTCCATAAACCGGTAAGACGGGAAAAAGATCAGATAATTCCCCATTTTTGCTTTCACTACCCGGAAAATGTATGTCGCATATCGTTGATACATTTCCCTGGAACGCATGGCGTAACGGGTACTCACATCCACACCATTCATAAGCAGTCTCTTCTTTGTATCAAACGAAGAATCAATGTAGACCGCATAGTTATCTTTTTCCGTACTCAGAAGTCTTTTGTAATACTGGATTGGCAGAAGTGTTGCCGAAAAGAATACAGCACTGTTCCCCTTATCCAGACATTTCTGCAGATTTGCCGCCGGGTTAACACAAAACAACTTCAGAACAAATCTTCCATTCTCCTGATACTCCGTATAGATGACATAGTTCTCATCCAACCCATCATATATATTCAGGAAAGATCTCACTTGAAAATAAAAATCCAATACGGTTTCCCGGACTTCTTTATCCACACATTCCTCGAGATACCGGTCTGTCTCAGATAGTACATTCATAAGCTGGATTCCAAAATGCGAAATATTGTCCAGCACCTTATAGTTTTCACACTCTTTTTTCATTGCCAGAAGAATCTTATTGCATGCCTCCAGTCTTTTTGCAAACCGCGGTGCTTCTCCCTTTACCAGTTTCTTCACCGCAAGAAAGTCCTCCTTGCATAACTCTGCACTGTACATCTGCCGTCCACGTTCTACCAGATTGTGTGCCTCATCGATCAAAAACAAATATCCTCCAGCGCCACCTTCTGCAAAGAAACGCTTGAGCCGGGCATCCGGATCAAACACATAATTATAATCGCAGATCACACCATCCACCCAGGTTGACACATCCAGTGCCATTTCAAATGGACAGACCTTATGTTTTCTTGCCTGCGCTTCCAACACTTCCCGGCTCATCACATCTTCCTGCATCAAAAGCTCATAGACCGCATCATTTACCCGATCAAAATGCCCTTTGGCATATGGGCAGTCATCCGGATTGCAGCTTGTCTCCTCACAGAAACAGATTTTTTCTTTCGCCGTTAAAGTGATCACTTTGAACTTCAGATTCTGTTCCCGCAAGGTTTCGAATGCCTGCTCCGCCACCGTCCGGGTGATTGTTTTTGCCGTCAGATAAAAAATCTTCTCGCCCAGTTCTTCTCCAACCGCTTTCACTGCCGGAAATACCGTTGAAATCGTCTTCCCCACTCCGGTTGGTGCCTGGATGAACAACTTTTTCTTCCGAAGAATCGTCCGGTAAACAGATACCGCAAGATCTCTCTGCCCTTTACGATATGGAAACGGAAATTCAATCCCTTTAACAGATGCATTTCTTGCCTTTCTCCATTCAATCTGGAACTTTGCCCATTTTTCATACTGTCGGATCACTTCATCGAACCAGACTTTCAGTTCATTACTCCGATAAGAATACTGAAACCTTTTCACCTCTTCCGTCTCCATCTGGCAATAGGTCATCTGTACCCCGATCTCATCCACCCCTTCCTGTTCTGCTACCATGCTGGCATAACATTTTGCCTGTGCCAGATGAATGCCTGCCGGCTCCTGCACCCGGTCAAGTTCCCGCAGAACACCCTTGATCTCATCTACCATGACCTGCTCTTTTGTATGAATCAGTCCGTCGGCACGTCCTTCTATTTTCAAAGTAAACCCATCACAGACGATCTCTGTCTTAAGAGGTACCTCCGCCTGATAATCCGATCCCATCTGTCTCTGGATCTTCCGGTGAATCCGGCTTCCCATCTGCATATTCTCCGGATCTTGTCCGCCTCCTGTTCGATTGTCAATATTCCCTTCTCTTAAAATAAACTCCACAAGGTTTCGCACCGAAATCCGGATCATCGGGAGATTCTCGTCCATGTTCTTTCTGCCTCCGCTTTTTGCTACCTGTTATCATACCATAAACACATGTTCCTTGCCAATTGTATCCGTCCTGTCATGATATGGCTTTTCACATTTTCCGTACCTCTATAGCTAAAAAGCCCCGGCGATCATCATCTCGCCGGAGCTTTCTTCTTAATTGAACTTGTCAATGATGTTTTTAAGATACTGGTTGTCTGCCTCATAGAACTTCTCCTGTTCTACAATTTCGGCAAGTTTCGGATCGATCGGCATCTTTCCGAGTACTTCTACCCCAAGTTTTTCTGCAATCTCGTCAATGTGGCTTTCCCCAAATACAGATATTTTCTTTCCACAGTCCGGACATTCCAGATAACTGTAGTTTTCCACCAGTCCGAGAACCGGTATGTTCATCTTCTTTGCCATATTGTAAGCTTTCTCTACGATCATCTGTACCAGATCCTGTGGCGAAGTCACGATCACAACGCCGTCTACCGGAAGTGACTGGAATACCGTAAGAGGAACATCCCCTGTTCCCGGCGGCATATCAACAAATAAGAAATCCAGATCTCCCCACATTACATCAGTCCAGAACTGGGTTACTACTCCTGCGATCACCGGTCCTCTCCAGATGACAGGATCTGATTCGTGTTCCAGAAGCAGATTGACCGACATGATCTTCGTGCCGTCTTTTGCAACGCACGGGAACATTCCCGCCTCGCTTCCGACTGCACTTCCATGCACTCCATACATCTTCGGGATAGATGGTCCTGTGATATCCGCATCCAGAATACCAACTGAATATCCCTGCTGTACCATCATACGTGCAAGAGATGCTGTCACCATTGATTTGCCGACTCCACCTTTACCGCTGACTACTCCAATTACTTTTTTTACCTGTGAATACGGATTTGCCGGTGCTTTCAGATCTTTCTTCGCACTGCTGCATGAACCCGCATGCGCACAGGAAGAACACGATTCCGGCGAACATCCGCTGTTCTGCTCTTCTGCCATAACGCCATCCTCCTAATTTTCAGGATTTATAAATCCTATTCTTCTACTGCTGCTATCACTTCAATTTCGCAAAGAAGGTTCTTTGGAAGTGTCTTAACAGCAACACAGCTTCTGGCTGGTTTTGATGTGAAATATTTCGCATAAACTTCGTTAAATGCGGCAAAATCTCCCATATCAGCAAGGAAACAGGTTGTCTTTAATACTTTGTCAAAAGAAGTTCCTGCTTCTTCAAGGATTGCTCCGATGTTCTTACATACCTGGTCAGCCTGTCCTTCGATGGTATCAGCTTCTACAGTATCTGTAGCCGGATTGATCGCAATCTGTCCTGCTGAATAAAGGATTCCCCCATGTACATATCCCTGGGAATACGGTCCAAGTGCTTTTGGTGCTTTTTCTGTTGATACTAATTTCATGTTGCAAATCTCCTTTTCAAATATATTCTTTCTATATCATATCACATCTGCCTCAAAATTCCAAATTTATTTTCGCATACAATGTTATGCCAGCTCTGCTTTTTCTCTCGTCACATTCTGAATCCATTTATAGCTTCGGTAGCGCATGACTGTGATCGGTACTTTGATCACCTCATCACTCATCAGAAGGATATAAACAACCTGCACCGGCGCATGAAAGACAAAGGCAGCGATCATACCCAGCAGAATAGAGCATCCCCACATGGTAGACACATCCAGGATCAGACCAAACCTGGTATCTCCTCCTGCCCGGAATACACCCACCACAAGGGTCGTATTGATCGCCTGGCAGAGTGTAAAGTAAGACATAACAAAAAACATAAAATAAAGATACCCCTGCGCTTCCTTTGAGAGTGTCATCACATGATTTGCAATCGGAGCAGCTATCAGAATGATGCCGCCTCCTACCGCACCAGTAATAATACTCAGCCACAAAAATCTTTTTCCATACTCTTTTGCCAGATGAAACTCTTTTGCACCGATGGTCTTACCAAGATAAATGGCAGTCGCATTGGATACACCAAAGGCAACCACCGTTGCCAGCTGTCTTGCAACCTGAGCAACAGAATTTGCTGCCACCGCAGCACTTCCCAGATGACCGATCACTGCTGTATTCGCTGTAGAACCAAGTCCCCACATCATTTCATTCAAGATCACCGGACTCGCATAAATCAGAAAGTCTTTTAGAAGCACCTTGTCGATCTTACGCATATAGACCGGGTGAAATCTAACGTCATGGTTTTTTACTTTTGCATACCAGATTACAATGATAAGTTCTACGATCCTTGCTGTCAGAGTTCCGATTGCCGCACCCATAATTCCCATCTTCGGTAAACCAAATAAGCCAAAAATAAGAAGCGCATTTACCAGGACATTACAAACTAGTGACGCGCTGTAAACAACCGTTGCGATCACAACCTGCTCGATACTCCGCATAATGTAAAGATAGACCTGCGTTGCCGCCATCAGAACATAGGAAAGCGCCACGATCCGCAAATATTTCACACCTTCTGCGATCACGGCCGGGTCACTGGTATAGATATGAAGCAGCACTTCCGGAATGATTTCCGCAACAATGGTAAAAAGAGCTGCACAGCTGACACCGATGGTCATTCCCATTCCAAGGATTTTTTCAATCGTCTGTGTATCTTTCTTTCCCCAGTACTGTGCAGTCAAAACCGTTGCACCTGATGTTGTACCAAAAAGGATCAGTGTCATGACAAACTGTATCTGCCCTGCAAGGGATGCACCTGAAAGAACTTTTTCGCTGACTCTTCCAAGCATCAGCACGTCTGCCGCCGTCACACCCACATTGATCAGATTCTGAAGTGCCATTGGGATTACAAGTGCGAACACTTGTCTGTAAAATTTTCTCTTATTTATTTCCATCTTATTTTTCTGCCGCTTTCCGGAAAATCTGGTATACATCTTCGGCAGTAAGTTCTTTGATTTTTGAAAGTTTTACGGTATCATTTAATGTCGCAGCCATAGAAAGTTCCCGCAGATCTTCCTCTGATACTTCTCCGATCTCCAGTTCCTTTAAATTTGTCGGCATATGAATCTCACGGAAATATTCTACAGTCCGGCGAATTCCCTCTTTTGCGGCTTTCGCCACATCTTCTTCCTCTACGCCCCATACTTTTTTTGCGTAATGCGCAAATCTTTCTTCATCGTTTTTATAGACATATTCTGCCCAGGATCCCCAGACAGCTGAAAGGGTTGCACCATGCGCCTTATCATATTTTGCACCAAGTGCATGTCCGAGCTTATGTACAGAAAAATCTTTTGCTCTTCCGAGACCTGTCAGACCATTATGGGAAAGGCTTCCTGCCCACATGATTTCACTCATGGCATCGTAGTCTGTCGGATTCTCCAGACCTTTCTTTCCATTTTCAATCACAACCCGCAGAACTCCCTCTGCAATCTCATCTGTTATCTGATTTCTCGTATTTGGAATAAAATATCGCTCCAGTGTATGCATCATGATATCCACGATTCCGCACGCAATCTGATATTTTGGAAGCGTATAGGTAAGAACCGGATTCATAATCGCAAACTTCGGGCGGTTCAGGCTAGTGCTGATTCCTCCCTTTTTCCTTGTTTCTTCGTTTGTCAGAACTGCGGAATCGCTTGTTTCACTTCCTGCTGCCGCAATCGTAAGTACGCATCCTACCGGTGTCGATCTGGTAAGTATGATTTCACCTCCCCAGATTTCCTCCAGAGACCAGTCCGGGTTTGCCACACCATGGGCGATTGCCTTTGCTGTATCAATAGAACTTCCACCGCCTACTGCAAGAAGAAAATCCGCACCGAACTCAATTGCTTTCTCAACGCCTTCCTGTGCATATGCCATCCGGGGATTTGGCTTTACTCCGCCAAATTCCGCATAAGCAAGTCCTTCTTTTTCCAGGGCTTCTTCTACCTGCGCAAGAAGTCCGCTTTTCTTTACACTTCCACCGCCATATACGATAAATACACGGCTTCCGCCCCATTTCTTAACTTCTTTCCCAACTTCTGCCTGTGTGTTTTCTCCAAACAGGATTTCTGTCGGGGTATACTGTATAAACTTTTGCATTTTACCTCTCTCCTTAAAAAAATCCGAACCGTTCAATAAAGATTGCGGTTCGGACTAAATCTTTCAGTCTTATCTTATAACCATACTTTTCCGGTATGTTCGCCATTGATTACATAGTATACTGCATAATCTTCCGGTTTTACATAAAGCTCAATACTCTTGATCTCGGAAATTTTATGTTTCTGTTTTGTCCAGTCTTTTTTTACTGAAGCAATCATATCTTTTGTGTTTACTTCTTTTTCACCATACTGAAGAACAACTTCTGTTTTGATTTCTTTCTTTGCCGCAGATTTTTTTGCTGTTGTTTTTGGTGCTGCTTTCTTTACTTCTTTTGTAACTTTCTCTGCAGTTTTCTTCACTTCTTTTGCAGCTTTTTCAGCTGTTTCTTCTACTGTTTTTTTCACTTCTCCTGCAGCTTTTTTTACCTCCTGCGCTTTCTTTTCAACAGTAGCCTTTACTTCTTTCGGCTGTGCTTCTTTTTTAGCAGTTTCTTTTACTTCTTCTACTTTTTCGCTGACTTTATCTTCTGCTGCTTTAACTGCTGTTTTTACTTCTTCTTTAGTTTCTGCCGCTGCCTTTACCTCTGCTGCCTTTGTTTCTTTTATCTGTTTTTTCAGTGCCATATTGGTTTGCCCTCCTTAACCGCTAAGCCTTACTATTTTAAATCCGCAAAACTGACAATACGCTGTGTTATCATTTGCTCTTTGACATTATAGCATACTAAATGAAAAAAGTCACATTTTTTCATTTAATTTTACTTGCCTCCGTGTTATACTATAAAAAGACGAGAAAAGGAGGTACGTGTTATGGGTATTTTAGTAGCACTGATCGGTGTAGCAATCATCGCCGCTGTCGTTGTTGCTTCTTTCACTGCCGTTCTCGGAGGTGTCATCGGAGGAGAACTGGAAGACGAAGAAGAATAAAAAAAGGTGGCTGTGAAAAATTCAATCGAGTTTTTCACAGCCACCTTTTTATTATTCTTCAAATGTTTCTTTTAACTTATCCATGAACCCTTTTTTCTTAGCTTTACCCTTCGATTCAGAAGCCGGCTCTTCCTGGTTCAGTGTATTTCCTGTCAACTGATCAAAATGTCTAAGCACTTCTTTGGCTTCCGGACTTAATTTTTCCGGAGTCTGAATAACCAGCGTCACGTAATGATCACCTCTGACCTGAGGATTTCTCAAAGAAGGTACCCCTTTTCCTTTCAGGCGTACTTTTGTATCAGTCTTAGTTCCCGGTTTTACGGTATAGATCACATCACCATCAACCGTCTTGATTCGCACATCACCACCAAGTGCTGCCTGCGCAAACGAAATTGGTGCAGTTGAGAAAATATGAACATCCTGTCTCTGGAAGATTGGATGTCTGGAAACCGTAACTTCTACCAGAAGGTCTCCCCTCGGTCCGCCATTCACACCCGGTTCACCTTTTTCACGGATTCTTACGCTCTGACCATTGTCAATACCTGCCGGGATTGTGACTTTGATCTTCTTGCGGCTTGAAGTATAGCCTGTTCCACCACAGTCCGGACATTTCTCACGAATGATCTTACCCGTTCCATGACAGTCCGGACAGGTCTGCACATTCTGCACCGTTCCGAAGAACGACTGTGATGTATAAACAACCTGACCTTTTCCACCACATTTTGAACAGGTCTCCGGACTTGTTCCCGGTTTTGCTCCTGTTCCGTTACACTTTGTACATGGATCTTTCAGAACGATATCCAGTTCCTTCTCGCATCCAAAAATTGCTTCCTCAAATGTAATCCGGACACCTTTACGGATATTGGCGCCTTTCATCGGACCATTGTTCGCACGTCCGCCTCTTCTGCCACCGCCAAACAGATCACCGAAGATATCACCAAAAATATCACCAAAGTCTGCCCCGTTAAAATCAAAACCGCCATATCCACCGGCTCCGCCTGCACCGCCTTCAAACGCTGCATGACCAAACTGATCGTACTGACGCCGTTTGTCTGCATCACTCAGAACAGCATAGGCTTCAGAAGCCTCCTTGAACTTCTTTTCGGCTTCTGCATCTCCTGGATTCATATCCGGGTGATATTTTTTCGCCAAAGCTCTGTATGCTTTTTTCAGAGTCGCATCATCCGCATCTCGTGATACGCCCAGGATCTCATAATAATCCCTTTTTGCCTCTGCCATAATCCTACCTCACTTAGATATTTCTCAAAGTATTTTAATACAGAATGTACCCTGGCACATTCTCATGCCCGCGCCGGCTCTCTGCAACATCTTCTTTGCACATGCAGTTCACCTAACCGGAGGCTTTTTATGTCATAAAAAACTATTTTTATTTATGATACATGAAATCTGCAAGACGGTATAATGCCGCCTTGCAGTTTCTCATCTTATCTTACGGATTAAACTTCTTTGTAATCTCCGTCAACTACGTCATCTCCGTTAAATCCTTCCGGAGCCGGTCCTGCTTCTGGTGCAGGTCCAGCCTGTGGTCCTGCCTGACCAGCCTGTGCGCCTGCCTGTTCGTAAACCTTTGTGAACAGTTTCTGAGCGCTTTCCATCAGTTTTTCTTTTCCTGCTTTGATTTCTGCAACCTGAGCATCTGTAAGTTCTTCTGTATTCGCTTTCGCAAGCAGATCTTTCAGAGCCTGTACGTCAGCTTCTACTGCTGCTTTGTCTGCTGCATCGATCTTATCTCCAACTTCGCCAAGTGCTTTTTCTGTCTGGAATACCATAGCGTCGGCATCGTTCTTAGCATCGATTGCTTCTTTACGTTTCTTATCCTGAGCTTCAAATTCAGCAGCTTCTTTTACAGCTTTGTCGATATCTGCATCAGACATATTAGATCCTGCTGTAATTGTGATGTGCTGTTCTTTTCCTGTTCCCAGATCTTTTGCAGATACATTTACGATACCGTTTGCATCAATATCGAATGTAACTTCGATCTGTGGGATTCCACGTGGAGCCGGCGGAATTCCATCCAGTCTGAACTGTCCGAGGGACTTGTTATCTCTTGCAAACTGTCTTTCACCCTGTACAACATTGATGTCAACGGCTGTCTGGTTATCAGCTGCTGTAGAGAAGATCTGGCTCTTCTTTGTCGGGATTGTTGTGTTTCTCTCGATCAGTCTTGTAGCTACACCACCCATTGTTTCGATAGAAAGTGAAAGTGGAGTTACATCAAGAAGAAGGATGTCGCCTGCGCCTGCATCTCCTGCAAGCTTACCACCCTGGATAGAAGCACCAAGTGCTACACATTCATCCGGGTTAAGAGATTTACTTGGTTCTTTTCCTGTCAGACGTTTTACTTCTTCCTGAACTGCCGGAATACGTGTAGATCCACCAACAAGAAGTACCTGACCTAAGTCTGCTGCTGTAAGTCCTGCATCAGAAAGTGCACGTCTTACCGGTTCCTGTGTCTTTTCTACAAGGTCACGTGTCAGTTCATCGAATTTAGCTCTTGTAAGAGTCATATCAAAATGCTTCGGTCCTTCAGCTGTTGCTGTGATGAACGGAAGGTTGATGTTTGTTGTTGTTGCAGAAGAAAGTTCTTTCTTTGCTTTTTCAGCTGCTTCTTTCAGTCTCTGAAGTGCCATTCTGTCTGTTGACAGGTCTACGCCTTCTTTTGCCTTGAAATCTGCAAGCATATAATCTGTGATCTTCTGGTCGAAGTCATCTCCACCAAGTCTGTTGTTACCAGCTGTAGAAAGAACTTCGATAACGCCGTCACCGATCTCGATAACAGATACATCAAATGTACCACCGCCAAGGTCGTATACCATGATCTTCTGTTCTTTTTCATTGTCAAGTCCATATGCAAGAGCTGCTGCTGTAGGCTCGTTGATGATACGTTTTACATCAAGACCTGCAATCTTACCTGCATCTTTTGTAGCCTGACGCTGAGCATCGTTGAAGTAAGCCGGAACAGTGATAACTGCTTCCGTAACTTTTTCTCCAAGATATCCTTCTGCATCTGCTTTCAATTTCTGAAGGATCATAGCTGAAATTTCCTGTGGAGAATATTTCTTTCCATCGATGTCTACTTTATGATCTGTACCCATCTCACGCTTGATAGATGAGATTGTCTTTTCTGCATTTGTTACTGCCTGACGTTTTGCAGGTTCACCTACAAGACGTTCTCCTGTCTTTGTAAATGCTACTACAGATGGTGTAGTTCTTGCTCCTTCTGTATTTGCGATTACGACCGGCTGTCCACCTTCCATAACCGCTACACAACTGTTTGTTGTACCTAAGTCAATACCAATGATTTTGCCCATTATGAAGACCTCCTGTTAATATAATAAAAATTGTATTTTGCTTTGTTATTTATATAAAGTGTATCGTAAATGCGGTACACGGTATATCTTAGTTTGCTACCTTTACCATGCTGTGTCTTACGACTGAGTCACGGTACATATATCCTTTCTGGAATTCCTCAGCTACTACATTTTCACCAAGTTCTTCATCCTCCACATGCATCACTGCATTGTGGAAATTCGGATCGAATTCCTGACCAACTGCTTCGATCGGTTTTACTCCGATTCCTTCCAGTGTGCTCATCATTTGTTTATAGATCTTATCCATTCCATCTACGAACGGATCATCTTTCTTTTCTTCCGGTACGGACTGAAGTCCGCGTTCAAAGTTGTCTACAATCGGAAGAATTTTTTCTACAACATCTTTGGCTCCGATCTCATACATCGCTGACTTTTCTTTTTCAGTACGCTTTCTGTAATTATCGAACTCAGCCATGTGTCTCGTAAGTTTGTCTGTCAGATCTGCGATCTGCTCATCCTTTTTATCTTTTTTATTTTTCTTTTCAAACAACTTCTTTTTCTTTGGTTCTTCAGCATCTTCGGAATTCGTCTCTTTACCAACAGCTTCTTCCTCTGTTGCTTCGGTTTCTTCCGCGTCTTCCGGTTCCTGCCCTTTTGCCTCCTGCTCTTTGGCTTCTGCCTCCGCAGCTTTCTTTGCTTCTTCCACTGCTTCTTTTACCATTTCTTCATTACTCATCTTTTTATCCAATGGTTCTTCCACCTTTCTTACTTCTTATTCGAGCTTTTTCGGCTCATCCCTGTGGAATATGTCATCCAGCTCTGCCATCAGTGTCTTAAGCGTCTTCATGACATGTTCATAATCCATTCGCTTCGGTCCGATGATTCCGATGGTTCCCTGCATGCCCTCGCCCAACTCATATGTTGCTGTGACTACGCTGCAGTCTTTCATGTTCTCCACATTCGATTCATCTCCGATGTATACCTGGATGTCTCTGTCTTCACCGCCGTTTGCCATTGACTTTGTTACCAGAGCGGCAAGCTGCTGCTTTTCTTCAAAAGCACTGATGATCTCCTGTGCGCTCTGCTTATCACTAAGCTCCGGATACTTGAAAATATTCGTCGCGCCACTGGTGTAAATCTCCATGTCGTCATCCAGCTGGATCACATTCGCTACTGCATCCAGAACACTGCTCATCACACCACTGTGGATCCCTGCCTGTTCTTTCAGTCTTGCGATCACTCCCAGATTGATCTGCTCTAGTGAAGTTCCGTTCAGCGAAGTATTCAGAAGCATATTCAGCTTCAATAGTGCTTCATTGCTGAGCGGCTCATCCAGTGTCACGATCTGGTTCTTTACAATGTTGCCTTCCATCACGATCACAACGATCAGCTGATGGTCATCAACCTGTGAAAGCTGGATAAATTTTAATTTGTTCCCGTTGTAAGTCGGAGTCGAAATCATCGTCGCATAATTCGTGTTGTTCGCAAGAACCTTTGCAACCTGCTTCAGAAGTTCTTCCATCTTGTCAGCCTTCTCAAGCATCTGACCTTTGATTTCGGTAATCTCCTGTTCTTTCTGGCTCATCAGCATATCCACATACCATCTATAACCTTTATCCGACGGAATCCTTCCTGCTGATGTGTGAGGCTGCATGATATAACCAAGCTCTTCGAGATCTGCCATCTCATTTCGGATTGTTGCCGAACTTAAATTCAGATCCGTATACTTGGAAATCGTTCTGGATCCCACAGGCTCTCCGGTCTCAAGATAGTTCTTAATGATTGCATGTAAGATCTTCGTCTTCCGCTCACTAAGTTCCTGTATGGCTTCCATATGCTACCTCCTTTTTGTTATTAGCACTCGTTATGTATGAGTGCTAATATTTTCTACGCTTATAAATGTACCACTTACTATTCACTTTGTCAACAGGGTTTATGATTTTTTTATTTTTAGTCCGGTTCCACCTGGATATGCTGTCGGATTCCAATTCAATCGGCAAACCATTCCGATGAGACTCAAATCATTGTGGAAGCCATTGCTGACACAATGATTGTTTTCGGAGGCTCATCGGAATGGTTTGCCGATTGAATTGGAATCCCTTCTTTTCTGCCTGAACCGCCTGCTCCCTTCCTCCCAAACTCCCCACCCGACCGTCAAACCAAAAAATACACACCCCAGCCTCCCGGTCTGATGGTGTGCATTTCTTCTATTATATATAGTACATATCCTGACTGTATTCACTGTATTCCTGATATTTTTGTTCGAGGTCAGAGAGAAACAGATTCTCAAGGATATCCTGTAGTCCTCTGTTCAGACGTTCGATAACTTCACTCTGTACAGCCTGAGCCGCAGCTCTTCCGTTCTCGGCGCCTTCTACATCCTCTTCTTCGATGAGATAATCACCTTCCAGCGCACGTAATATTTCCGCAACCGAAATCTTTGTGGCAGGCTTCGCCAACAGGTATCCCCCCTGCGGTCCTTTCACGCTTTTAATGATTCCGGCTTTTCTGAGTGCCGCAAATACCTGTTCCAGATACTGCGGTGAAATACTGTTACGCTCTGCAATTGCTGCAAGTGCAACATGGGATTCTTTCGAGTATACGGACAGGTCGATCAGTGCCCGAAGTCCGTATCTGCTTTTCTTTGAAAAATTCATATTCTACTCCGTGAAGAGCGGTGTGGAATAATATCTGTCTCCGGTATCCGGAAGCAGTGCCACAATCGTCTTTCCTTTGTTTTCCGGACGTTTTGCAAGTTCGATCGCTCCATAAAGTGCGGCTCCCGAAGAAATTCCTACCAGGATTCCCTCTTTCTTTGCAAGCAGCTTTCCTGTTGCAAAAGCGTCATCATTTTCTACAGTAAATATTTCATCATATACAGTTGTGTTGAGTACGTCCGGTACAAATCCTGCTCCGATTCCCTGAATTTTGTGAGGACCACCTTTTCCTGTAGAAAGTACCGGTGAACTTGCAGGCTCCAATGCAACGATCTTCACATCCGGATTCTGAGATTTCAGATATTCGCCGACACCGGTCAGTGTTCCACCTGTACCAACACCTGCGATAAACAGATCTACTTCTCCGTCTGTATCCTTCCAGATCTCTGGTCCGGTTGTCTTTCTGTGTACTTCCGGATTAGCCGGATTAACAAACTGTCCAGGGATATAGCTGCCCGGGATCTCTTTTGCAAGTTCATCTGCTTTTTCAATCGCACCCTTCATTCCCTTTGCGCCTTCTGTCAGAACAATCTCTGCTCCGTATGCTTTCAGGATGTTTCTTCTTTCTACACTCATTGTCTCCGGCATAGTAAGAATGATACGGTATCCTTTGACTGCTGCAATCGATGCAAGACCGATTCCCGTATTTCCCGAAGTAGGCTCAATGATAACAGAACCTTCTTTTAATAATCCTTTTTCCTCAGCATCCTCGATCATTGCTTTGGCAATTCTGTCTTTTACACTTCCGGCCGGGTTAAAATATTCCAGTTTCACAAGGATTCTTGCCTCTAATCCTAATTCTTCTTCAATATTTTTCACCTCTACAAGAGGAGTATTTCCAACAAGCTCTAAAGCACCATTATAAATTTTTGACATCGTAAGTTCTCCTTTCTTTCCTACTGTTTTGATAGGTTTAACTCGATGATGTCATTATATGCCTATAAAACCTATTTGTCAAGTATACTTTATATTTTTCTGATTTTCCAAATTTTACTCTTCCAGCAGAAACTCTACAAACACACTGTTGCTGACATCGATCCCCCGTTTTGTAAGCCATACTCTGTCATCATCCTGCTCAAGAAGCTTTAAGCTTTCCAGTTTGCAGATCGGTTCACCGTAAATATCCTCCAGACTCTTCCCAAAATACTCTGAAAATTCTTTTTTTGAGATTCCGTTCATTTTCCGCAGTCCAAGAAACATAAATTCCTCCATCTCCTCAGTTTCTGTCAGAAGCTCTGCTTGAAATTTGTTCCTGTAGGAATGTGCATACTCCCTTAACTGATCCGGGTTCGTGTAGCGACTCATTTTTCCTTCCAGCTTCCTGCATTTTCCAATCAGATCCCCGGGAACCAGGGATGCCGCACCAATTCCAAATCCCAGATACGGAATTCTCTCCCAATATCCCAGGTTGTGCCGGCAGGCATATCCCTCCTTAGCATAATTGGAAATCTCGTAACGGTGATATCCGTTCTTCTCCATCAGCGTTTCCGTATCCCAGTACATCTGACGCTCCGCATCCTCATCCGGAAGCTTTGGCCCTTCTTTTGCCTCGTCTTCTACATATTTTTTATAGAAAGTTGTTCCCTCTTCCAAGATCAGACTATATGCAGAAATATGCTCCGGGGAAAGTGCCATTACCTGCTCCAGTGTACGCCTCCAGCTTTCCACCGTCTGCCCCGGAATTGCCGAGATCAGGTCTACATTGATATTTGAAAAACCATTGGCTCTCGCCAGATGATATGCTTCCCGAAATTCTTCATAAGTATGGATTCTTCCAAGCAGACGAAGTTCCTCATCATTGACCGACTGCAGACCGATACTCAGACGGTTCACCCCTGCCTGTCTGTACTTTCGCAGTTTTTCTTCCGTTACCGTTCCCGGATTCATTTCCATAGTGATCTCTGCGTCCTCATCCAACGTAAATATTTCCCTGACCGTATCCATCAGCCGCCCAATCTGCTCACCGGTAAGAAGAGATGGGGTTCCGCCTCCGAAAAAAATGGAAATCACCCTGTAATTCTGCACTGTATCCGGACAGTTTCTGATCTCGTCGACCAGCATTTTCACATATTCCTCTTTTTCCTTTTCTCCGGCCGGACCGGAAAGGAAATCACAATATGCACATTTTTTCACACAAAACGGAATATGAATATATAGTTCTAAAGGCTGCATCTGCTTTTCTCCTTTTCTGTGCAAAAGGCAGGAACTTTTCCCTCGGAAACCGCTCCTGCCTTTTTGTGTATACGATGAGCCAAGTACAGATTTGTGCTTGCACAAGAATCTGTACTTGGCGAATGTACATCATCGAGCTGTTAAGCGAGATAGTGTACAAAGTATACGAATCGAGTAGGAGTCAGCCTGCTCGATTATCCTTTGTCTGTCTATTTGTCGTCCAGTTTTAATACACTCATAAATGCCTTCTGTGGAATTTCTACATTTCCAACCTGGCGCATACGCTTCTTTCCTTCCTTCTGCTTTTCCAGAAGCTTCTTCTTACGGCTGATATCACCGCCGTAGCACTTGGCAAGTACGTCCTTACGCATGGCTCTTACTGTTTCACGGGCAATGATCTTGCTTCCGACAGCTGCCTGGATCGGAATCTCAAAAAGCTGTCTCGGAATCTCTTCTTTGAGCTTCTCACACATCTTTCTTCCTCTCTCATAAGCACTTCCCGCAAATACAATAAAGGAAAGAGCATCCACTTCTTCTTTGTTGATCAGGATATCCAGCTTGACCAAATCAGATTTGACATAGCCGAGCATTTCATAATCAAAAGACGCATAACCGCGGGATCTGGATTTGAGCGCATCAAAGAAATCATAGATGATCTCATTCAGAGGCAGGTGGTATTTCAATACCGCTCTGGTCTCTTCGATGTATTCCATTCCCTGATATTCGCCACGTCTTTCCTGACACAGATCCATGATCGCACCGATAAATTCGGATGTCACCATAATCTCTGCTTTTACCATCGGCTCTTCCATAAAATCAATTTCTGACGGATCCGGAAGATTAGACGGATTGGTCAGGTCGATCACTTCTCCGTTGGTCTTGTGCACCTTGTAGATAACGCCCGGCGCAGTTGTCACCAGATCCAGATTGTATTCTCTTTCCAGTCTCTCCTGAATGATCTCCAGATGCAAAAGTCCAAGGAAACCACAGCGGAAACCAAATCCCAGCGCAAGAGAGGTCTCCGGTTCAAACTGAAGTGCCGCATCGTTGAGTTGCAGTTTTTCCAGTGCATCTCTCAGATCCGGGTATTTGGAGCTGTCTGCCGGATACATTCCGCAGTACACCATCGGGTTGACCTTTTTATATCCCGGAAGAGGCTCAGAACATGGATTTTCCGCACCTGTTACGGTATCACCCACACGGGTGTCCTTTACATTTTTCAGGCTGGCTGTAAAATATCCAACCATTCCTGCTGAAAGCTCATCACAAGGGATAAACTGTCCGGCACCAAAATATCCAACCTCCACAACATCAGCAGTTGCACCTGTCGCCATCATATGAATCGGCATTCCTTTCGTGATACATCCTTCTTTGATACGGCAGAATACGATAACACCTTTATACGGATCATAGAGGGAATCGAAAATCAGTGCCTGAAGCGGTGCATCCGGATCTCCTGTCGGAGAAGGGATCTTTGTCACGATCTGTTCCAAAACCTGATCTACATTAAGCCCTGTCTTTGCCGAGATCAGTGGTGCATCCTGCGCTTCAATTCCGATCACATCTTCAATCTCTTCGATCACACGCTGCGGCTCTGCGCTTGGAAGATCGATCTTGTTGATAACCGGCATGACATCCAGATCATGGTCCAGTGCCAGATATACATTTGCCAGTGTCTGCGCTTCTACGCCCTGTGCCGCATCAACGACCAGGATCGCTCCATCACAGGCTGCAAGACTCCGTGACACTTCATAGTTAAAGTCTACGTGTCCCGGAGTATCGATCAGATTAAAGATATATTCCTCCCCATCCTTTGCCTTATAAACCGTGCGGACTGCCTGTGATTTGATTGTGATACCACGTTCTCTTTCCAGATCCATGTTATCCAGCACCTGTGCCTGCATCTCTCTGCTGGTCAGAAGACCTGTCTGTTCGATAATACGGTCCGCCAGTGTGGATTTTCCATGGTCAATATGTGCAATAATACAAAAATTCCGAATCTTTTTCTGATCCATATGCATATTTTCAGTCTCTCCTTTTTCTTCTTATCTATATCTGATTACTTTTCCCGTTTGCTACTATACTGCACCAGAAAGAGTTCCACCGAGAGGATATCTCCCATCTTTCCGGTTTTTACATCTTCTTCCGTCTGTACACCGGCTTCTACGATCCCACGCAGCTCTTTCCTGGTAAATGCCTTCGCCTGTGCCCGGTACTTTCCTACCAGGAATGGCATGATTCCCACCTTGGCGGCAATCTCTTTTGGCGGAACCCCAGTACGGTCCATCTCTTTTACCTCCATCAGGATACGGAACTGTCTGGTCAGCAGGTAGAGGATCCGCATCGGCGGTTCCTTCAGTGTCAGAAGATCATAATAGTAATCCAGCGCTTTTTTCTGCTCTTTTGCCGCAACCGCATCTACCATATCAAAAATATGGTTTCCGATCTGCGTAGTACAGATTTCATCAATATCTGCTGCCGTGATCTCCGTGTGGTTCATGCAGTAACAGAATAATTTTTCCAGCTCCTGCCCGAGATTCTCCATGTCATTACCAGTCTTTGCAAGCAGATAGCGCACTGCTGCCTCCGACATCTGAAGCTTCTCCTTTTTCGCCATCCCAAGGATCCAGCGGATCAGTGTCTTTTCATCCTGCCGCTTCAGTTCTACAATATGACCTTTCTCCTTGATCGCTTTGTAGAGCTTTCCTCTCTTATCCAGCTCTGATTCCACAAAGATCATATAAGTGGTCTCCGGCATGTTCTTCAGATATTCTGCCAGCTCCGGTGTCGCATTTTTCAGAAAACCGGTATTTTCCAGAACGATCAGCCTGCGCTCTGCAAAAAAAGGTAAGGTCTCGGCAAGGTCGATAATCTCCTTCGGGTTCGTGTTCTTTCCCTCAAAATAACGATAATTCATCGTGTCACCTTCCGGAACCATCGCTTTGACGAAACGGTTTTTATATAATTTTTTCAGATAAGCTTCTTCGCCGTACAGAAGATAAATCTGCTTAAACTGTCCTGTCTTTAAATCTTCATTCAAACTTTTCATGGACTTTGGATACCATATTCCCTTCCATCTGTATACATACTGACAGCACCTCTGTCTTTCGTATTATATAGGCTTACGCCCCATTTTGCAAGTCTTTCCAGTGTTTCCGCATGCGGATGTCCATAACGGTTTTCTTTTCCGGATGAACAGAATGCTACCCGTGGTCGGATCACTTCCAGAAGCTCTTCGCCGGTCGCATTTCTTGATCCGTGGTGTCCGACTTTCAGCAGATCATAACACGCCGGAAGTTCTCCTTTTTTCCGGAGATTCTTTATTCTCTCTGCCAACAGCTCTTCTCCGGTATTTTCCAGATCTCCGGTAAAAAGCATGGTAATTTTTCCATATTGCAGGTGAAGTACCAGAGAATTTTCATTTCCATTTTCAGATGGCTCACCTTCTCCAGGCCAGAGACAACGCATCTTCAATTTTCCAGACAGAAAAATAGTATCCATCTCCATTACCCGTACCTTCGTTCCTGCCTCTTCTGCCAGATTACATAATTTAATAAGCCTTTCATCCCAATATTTCTGTTCCGGAAAAATCAGATACTGGATTTCTACTCCATACTTTCTCCGTTCCAGAAGTTCTTCCACTGCATTTAAGTGATCCACATCCCCATGCGTCACCCACACATAATCCAGCCTCTTCACGCCCCGGAATTTTAAAAATGGTTCCAACCGGTATCTTCCTGCTGCATCTACCGAACTGCTTCCGCCGTCGATCAGGTAATTTTTTCCGTTTCCGTCCCGAAAGAAAAAACAGTCGCCCTGTCCCACATCCAGCATAGTCAGCTCCATCTGCCCTCGTTTCCACTTTGGGATCCCGAGCAGGATGAGCAGGATCCCAGCTGTCACAAGCTGTCTTACCACCTGTTTCCCGGTTTGTCTACCCTCTTTCTTTTCCTTCCTTTTTCTCCACAAATAAAGTAGAAGAACCCCATAATAACAGGCAATCTGCCAGAGCCGTGGTCTTCCCGGAATCCACCTTGCCCCCGGAAGTTCCAGGAGCAGACCGCTCCCTTTTTCATAAAAAAGCAAAATCCACTCTGTTATTTTCCAAAGTGCGCTCTGCATTATATCTCCTGCCCCACACGGAATCAGCATGACTGCCATCCCTGCACTCCCGCAAAACAGAAGCACGGATGCCATCGGAATTACCAGAAGATTCCAGGCTGGCGCATACAGGCAGGTTTCATAATAGTGCCACAATGTAACTGGCAGCAGAAAAAGCCAGAGCCTCACCGACATCCGGACACTGTCTGAAAATCTGCCTTTTTTATTTCCCAAACCAATCAGATAGATACCGAGAACCGCAGCAAAAGAAAGCTGGAACCCTGCCGTAAAAAGCCGCAACGGATTTGCCAGAAGCAAACCAATTTCCGCAATCCCAAGTGCCGTCAATCCATCGTATTCCCTTCCTGTCAGCTCTGCTCCCATCCGGATCAGAAACATGGTAAACGCCCGCAGTGCCGAAACACTCATTCCAGTCATCACCACATAGCTCCCAAGAAGCAGACTTCCCACTACACCGGCCTGTAAAATAGAAAATCCGGTTTTCCTAAGCCCCCGGTAAAGTCCGTTGCCAAAAAAAGAAATATGCAGACCGGATATAGCCAGCAGATGCCCGATCCCTGCCACCCGGTAAAGTTCTTTCACTTTCTCTTCTGTATAAAAAGAATCTCCCAGAAGAACCGCACACAAAATACCCCCTCGACGCTTTCCCATCTCTCTGCAGATCTCATCTGCGGTCCGGTTCCTAAACTGCCACAGCTTTTCGCGGAAGGAAGTCTTTTTCACCTGTTTTTCCAGAACCTTCCCTTTCCATAAGACTGCCTGGATATTCTGCTGCTTATAATAATTTTTCTGGTCAAAATTGCCCGGATTGGCCGCCGGATCAAAAAATCCCACATTGCCTTTAACCAGAATCCGCTGTCCGATTTCCGGACCATTTCCCTTTTCATCCAGATAGACAAGCAGCCTCTCGTCAGCGACTGCTTTTCCATTCCCCATCTCTCTGATCTGTATTTTTTTCAGATACAGGATCAGTTTTTCTTCTTTTCTGGTTTTCTGATAAACCTCTCCTTCCACCATCACTTCTTCCGACTCTTTCCAGAGCTTCTCACACCTTGACACACCGAGTCTTCCAAAAATCTTTCCTCCCCCTGTCAGATACAGTACCAGAATCAGTCCTGCCAGAAGTATTCCGGCAAAACCAAGTCTTCGCTTGATCAACCGATCAATCCTCCTTTATCATTTCCTGGTTTCTGCTCAGAGGTTCATCCAGCTTTATACTCTCCTGATATACAATACTGCTGTCTCCGTTGATTGAAATCTGTACTTCAGAGACATTTCCACCATCGATCACTGAATTTACGATGGAATAGATCACCGTCTCCGGACTGACTCCCGGAGCAATGTTCCGAAGTCCTTCATCAAAATTCAGATAGCAGATATGATCTTTGATCGACACACCCAGCAGCTTTGTTCCTTTTGGTATGGTAGCAAGCAGTCTGTTATTGGATGGTCCTCGCATCAGCTGTTCCACTACAACCCGTTCCTTCGACTCATTGCTGTTATACCGCACCGTATCCTCTTCCTTTTGCAGCTTTTCTCCAGATGAATCTGCATAATACAGCGTAAGCTTCATCTCCTGGAAAGAGTTAATAGAAGAGCCTGTGTTCTGTACAAAATCTTCTGCCTGCTGGTATCCATAAGTATTCCCCTTTTTATCCGTAAGTGGCGTTCCATCTACACAGATCATCACCAGATCCACTCCGTCGATCTGCGTCAGTGAACGGACAAGCGCTGCCCTGCACAGAACCTCTCTTACCGTATCCATCTTTCCGTAAACAGCATTATAGTACAGGATCAGCTTTTCATCCTCCAGAGTGTATCTCTCCAGTTTTACCTTTTTCGGCAGTGCCGCCTGTGCCTTCACCTCGTCATCACACTTCTGCAGCGCAGACAGCATTCCTTTTACTTCTTCGTCCGCCGACTTTCCTGTTCCATCATAGCCGTTCGGAACCAGCGCCGTTCCGCTCTGGTTAATCTGGTAAATCGTGTATTTTGCATCTGCTTTCTGCTCCTTTTTTCTGCATCCCACAACGCCTGTAAGAAGACACACTGCAAGAAGAATGCTTATGATCTGGTAATTTTTTTTCATTCTTCTCACCCTTCCCTCTTGATATAAGTAAGCGGGATCCGGACTGTAAATGTCGTTCCCTCTCCCGGTTCACTGTAGACCTTGATCGCACCGCGGTGCATGACAACCGCATTTCTTGCAATCGAAAGCCCAAGACCAGTTCCGCCGATCTCACGAGAATGGGATTTGTCCACACGGAAAAACCGCTCGAATATATGATCCGTATCTTCTTTCGGAATCCCGATTCCAGAATCCGCAACCTTCAGATAAAAATACTTATGATCCGCATTTAAAGACACGTGTACCCATCCGTTCTCTTTATTGTACTTGATCGCATTTTCCACCAGATTCGTGATCACAAGTGCAATCTTTACCTCATCAATCTCCGCTGTCACCGGACGAAAACTCTCAAATACCAGTTCAATATTACTTTTTGCCGCAAGTGGCTGTAATCTTTTGAGAATCCGTTCTACCAGTTCATTAACATCCTGACTCTTAATATTTAAGTTTGCACCCTTCTTATCCAGTTTTACAAGATCCAGAAGGTCATTGATGATCTTATTCTCCCGCTCGATTTCTTCGGACAAATCACCCATGAATTCCCGGTAAATCTCCGTCGGTGCATCCGGCTGCATCAACAGTGAATCCGCCAGCACCTTCATAGAGGTCAACGGTGTCTTCAACTCATGGGATACATTTGCCACGAACTCTTCTCTCGATGCATCCAGTACTTTATAGCGGTCCCACAGCTTATTAAATGCATTGGAAATCCGTTCCGTTTCATCATAAGCATTTTCATGGAGATAATTATCTCCATAGCCTCCTGCCATCTCCTCGATCGATTGAGACATCCTTTTCAGCGGCCTTACAAGCAGCATACCGATGATTGCTGATAAAAAGATCCCGATAATACTGATTGCAACCGTTGCAATTCTTGCCTTTGACTGCAATGCCTCTACATTGTCACGCAGACTGTCTGTAGAAACACTGACCAAAATCATTCCTTTTACCGGCTCTTCCCCTTTTTTGACCGGGACTGCCACTTCAATGTACCGGCTCTTTCTGTCATAACTTGCCGGCTTCTCGCCGCGGAAGCATTTGACTACATCCTCGGAAATGATCGTCTTTCCCTCCTCCAGATCATAGGTATCTTCCACAATCCGGAATTCATCATCAATAACAAGCACTCTTCCATTGTAAATATTGGATAATTGTGATAGTTCTGTATCGATCACATCAGAAACTCCCGTTTTCAGATAATCAGAATTGACCAGCTGATTACTCAGAATCATACACTGGTTTTGAATCTCTGCTGTGCGCACGGATACGGTTCTCTGATCATAGCTTTGCAGAATCGCATTCATCAGGATCACACTGGATAATATGACAAATACGCTCAGGATCACCGTTACCCGCACTTGCAGACTTTTTATGAATTTTGGTACAAAAAATTTAACCCCTGAAATAATAGCCAACTCCCCACTTTGTGTAAACGTATTTCGGATCACTTGGATTTACTTCAATCTTCTCGCGCAGTCGTCTGATATGTACATCTACCGTTCTTGCATCTCCCGGATACTCATATCCCCAGACAATATTCAAAAGACTTTCCCTGCTGTAAACCTTGTTCGGATTCATCGCAAGAAGCTCCAGAAGATCAAATTCTTTTGCGGTAAGATTCAGTTCCCTGTCCCCGGAAAAAACTCTCCGACTTTCACAGTCGATCTTCAGATCTCCCTTTACCACAACTTTACCGCTCGCGCTCATCCCGTCTTTTTTAGCGACCCTGCGCATGATTGCCTTCATTCTGGCCTTAACCTCAAGAATGTTGAACGGCTTTGTGATGTAATCATCTGCGCCATATTCCAACCCGAGGATCTTGTCCATATCCTCGCCCTTCGCAGTGAGCATGATGACCGGTACATCTGAGAAATCACGGATCTGTCTGCATACTTCAAATCCATCGTATTTTGGAAGCATGACATCCAGAAGAATCATATCATACTCTTTTCTTTTTACCATCTCAAGTGCTTCCTCACCGTCGTATGCGCAGTCAACTTCCATATCATCCTGTTCCAGGCTGAATCTCAGTCCTTTCACGATCAGCTTTTCATCATCTACTACCAATACTTTTCTGCCCATCTTGCGCACTCCTCTACTCTACCGTTATCTGCTCCCGGATCTTCTGAAAGATTCCTTCCTTGATCCCGTCCACTTTCTTCAGATCCTCTATCTTCCTGAATCCACCGTTTGTCTCTCTATAAGCAATAATTGCTTCCGCGCGGGACTCGCCAATCCCGCTTAAGCTTAAAAGTTCAGCCTTTGTCGCGGTGTTCAGGTTTATTATTCCTGTGTCTTTTCCCATCCCGGCATCTGCCATATCCGATGGTGAACCTTCTTCTTTCAAAGTCTGTTCTTCTTCTCTGGATGGCACATAAATCCTTTGTCCATCTGCCAGATGTGCTGCCTGATTCAGATAAACCTGTCCTGCTGCCTCCGTCAGACCTCCCGCTGCTTCTATGGCATGCGTGATGCGGTCTCCTTCCTGCAGTTCATATACACCGGGTGATGCCACCTCGCCACATACATACACCCAGATCGAACCTTCTTTTTCTTCACCACCCGGATCTGCTTTTGCCTTATCCGGCTTTTCTTCGGCAGCCTTTGATTCTGCCTCGTTTTTCTTATCCCCGGCATCCGCTTCTGCAGCAGCCACACTGGTAAAGGTCTCTTCTTTTTCATGGCATGCTGACAGCATACAGCTGATTCCAAGGAAAATTCCACATATTTGATATAAAATCCGTCTTCTTTTCCGCATACATACTCCTTTTCCGCAGAGCATGTCCCCTCGTACTTCCAAGACATGATTATTGTAACGAATTTTTTTCCAAAAGACAACCTATTTCCACTGAAAAATTGTCGTGCCGATCAGAGCGATCCCCATACCGATCACTTTTCTCCAGGAAAATGGCTCTTTTTCCACACCAAATAATCCCACCAGTTCAATCAGATACGCCACAATAAGCTGAGACATAACGATCAGAAGTGCCGCCTTTGCAGGCCCGAGCTGCGCCATACTTTTGATCACGGTCCAGGTGATCCCTGCTCCGATCACACCGCCAAGCAGCATATATTTAGGCTGCACCTCTCCTATCGTGGCAATACTGTCCCTTCCCATGATCAGCCACATTACCAGGCAGATGGCAAATGCACTAAGCTGCACCCAGGCATTGCTCACCCACATTCCTGTCGTCTTTGTTACCTGGGTGTTAAATACCCCCTGCACACTCATCAGCGCTCCCGACAGCAGGGCAATAAAAAATCCGGTCATCTTTCATACCTCCTTTTCTTCTGAAAGTATATCCGATGACCGGCTCTTTTATTCTCTTATTTTTATCAGGCACCGACTTTATGCAAGTGCTTTTTTCAGGATCTCTGCCATCTCATCTACCTGTTCTTTACCGATAACAAGCGGTGGGATCATTCGGATCACATCTGTTCCAGCTCCGATGATCAGAAGTCCTTCTTCCAACGCTTTGGCTGTCACTTCACCCAGCGGCTTGGTGATCTGAAGTCCCTGGATCAATCCTCTTCCCTTTACTTTAACGGCTGCATCGCAGGTATCCACGATTTCCTGCAGTTTCTGTGTCAGATATGGTGCGATTTCATTGACATGATCGAGCATATGCTCTTTTTCAAAGATCTCAATAGTCTTGCTGACCGCTGCACAGCAAAGTGGGTTTCCACCATATGTAGTTCCGTGATCTCCCGGTACCAGCGAATTATCTGCAACTTCTTTTGTCATCGCAAATGCGCCGACCGGAACACCGCTTCCGATTGCTTTCGCCATTGTCATGATATCCGGTGTGATTCCCATCTGCTGCCATGCAAACCATGCACCGCTTCGTCCCATACCACACTGTACTTCATCGCAGATCATCAGGATTCCGTTCTCATCACAGATCTTACGGATTCCCTGCATAAATTCTTTTGTCGCTGCGTTGATTCCGCCTTCGCCCTGGATTGTTTCCAGAATGATCGCGCAGGTCTTATCATTTACCAGTGCTTTTACACTGTCAAGATCATTGTAGATTGCAAAATGTACACCAGGCATAACCGGTTCAAATGGCTCTCTGTATTCTTTGTGTCCGGTAAGTGCAACTGCACCCATACTTCTGCCGTGGAATGAATTCTCCATTGCAATAAATTCATAACGTCCGGTTTTTTTTGTGTACGCATATTTTCTTGCAGTTTTGATCGCACCTTCGATTGCTTCTCCACCACTGTTTGTGAAGAATACCTTGTACATACCGGTGATCTTTTTCAGATCTTCTCCTGCTTTACCGCAGGTTGTATTATAATACAGGTTTGATGTATGGATCATCTTGTCAATCTGAGCCTTTAATGCATCATTAAATTCCTTGTTATTATATCCCAGAGAAGATACTGCATATCCTGCTGAGAAATCCAGATATTTCTTTCCTTCCGGATCATAGAGGTATGCGCCGTCTCCATGGTCCAATACAACCGGATAACGGTTATAAGTTTTTAAAATCGCGTCGTCCTCTTCCTGCATATACTGATTTGCCATAAGAATTACCTTCTTTCTTTGTCTTCCCTTTAATCTTCTTCACCGTTTCTTAAAATTGCAGTTCCGATACCCTTCTTCGTGAAAATCTCAAGAAGCAGGCAGTGCGGAATTCTTCCATCCAGAATATGGACTCTGGACACTCCGTTTTCAATCGCTCCTACACAGTTCTGCAGTTTCGGAATCATTCCTCCGGAAATTGCTCCGCTTTCGATCAGTTCATTCGCCTGATCTACAGTAAGAGCTGTGATCAGAGAAGATTTATCCTCGTAGTCTCTATATACCCCTTCAATATCAGAGAGGAACGCAAGCTTCTCAGCATGAACCGCTTTTGCGATTGAATAAGCCGCATCATCCGCATTGATATTATAAGTGTTGTAATCATCATCGATTCCGACCGGGCATACGATCGGGAGAAAATCTTTATCCAGAAGATCCAGAAGAACCTCTGCATTGACCTTCTTGATATCTCCTACAAATCCAACGTCCTGTCCTGTCATGGAAAGCTTTTTATCAACTCTTAAAAGTCCGCCGTCTTTTCCACTGACACCGATAGCACGGACACCAAGTTCTTCGACCATACGAACCAGATTTTTATTAACCTTGTTCAGTACCATCTCTGCAATTTCCATGGTCTCTGCGTCCGTCACACGAAGTCCGTCGATGAATTTCGGCTCCATTCCGGCTTTACTTACCCATTTACTGATCTCTTTTCCACCGCCGTGAACGATGATCGGTTTGAATCCAACCAATTTCAAGAATGTAACATCCTTGATGACATTTTTCTGGAGTTCTTCGTCCAGCATTGCACTTCCACCGTATTTTACAACGATGATCTTACGGTTGAAACGCTGAATATAAGTAAGCGCCTCAATCAGAACTTCTGCTTTGTCCAGATACTGCTGCATATCCTGATCCATTTTGCTTACCTCCTAGCTTCTGTAATCTGCATTGATGTCAATATATCCGTGAGTCAGGTCACATCCCCATGCTGTTGCGCTTTCGCTTCCCATCTTCACATCAGCAACTGCTTTTACTTCTTCCTGTGAGAGGATCTCCGTTGCTTTTTCTTCACTGTAATCTACCGCTGTACCATTTTCGATGATCTGGATCTTTCCTGCCTTGCTCTCGAAGAACAGATCCACCTTTTCCGGGTCAAACTGTGCTCCGGAATATCCCATTGCACAGAGGATTCTTCCCCAGTTTGCATCATGTCCTGCAATTGCTGCCTTGGTAAGATTTGAGCATACAATTGATTTTGCAAGTGTCTTTGCAGTCTCTTTTGTATCTGCACCAACTACAGTTACTTCAAATAAAGCAGTTGCTCCTTCTCCGTCCCCTGCGATCTTCTTTGCAAGGTATTCGTTGATCTCATGCAATGCTTCCGCAAAGGTCTTATAGCTTTCACTGTCTACCGTGATCACTTCATTTTCAGCCATTCCGTTTGCAAGAAGAACTACAGAATCATTTGTAGAAGTATCTCCGTCTACGGAAATCATATTGTATGTATCATTGACATCATCACTGAGGGCTTTCTGAAGTGCCTCTTTTGTGATTGCTGCATCTGTTGTGATAAAGCTGAGCATGGTGCACATATTCGGATGGATCATACCAGATCCTTTTGCCATACCACCGATGGTAACGGTCTTTCCGGCAACCTCGATCTCTACTGCGATCTGTTTTTCACAGGTATCAGTCGTCATGATTGCTTTTGCTGCCTCAGTTCCGTTTGCCAGTGTATCATTTTTCTTTTCAGCAAGAGCCTTTACCCCTGCCACGATGCGATCAATTGGAAGCTGCTTTCCAATGACACCGGTCGATCCGATCAGTACACCGTCTGCATTAATTCCAAGAGCTTCTGCTGCCGCATCTGCTGTGTCCTTGCAGTAGCCAAATCCTTCCGCACCGGTACATGCATTGGCAATTCCGGAATTGACGATCACAGCCTGTGCTTTCGCACCACTCTTTACAACCTGCTGATCCCATTTTACGCATGCTGCCTTTACAACGTTTGTAGTAAATGTTCCTGCACATTCACATGGAACCTGGCTGTAGATCATTGCCATGTCGGTTCTGTCCTGATATTTGATCTTTGCTGCTGTTGATGCTGCCTCAAATCCTTTTGCTGCGGTCACACCGCCTTCGATAATCTTCATCGTATATAGCCTCCTTTAGCCCTCTTCGATAAATGCTGTAATATTTTCCTCATTTAAAACAAACTCATAGTAGTTGACATCCGGTCTCTTGGTCCATCCGATCGTATTCCAGAACGTATTGCCGATATCATTCTTGGTAAATGCGATCAGTGTGATCTTGTTGATATGTTCCTCTTTCAGAGCTGACATTGCATAGGCAACCATGCTCTTTCCGATCCCATGACAGCGGTACGCCGGATCTACACATACATGATAAAAACATCCGGTTCTTCCGTCGTGTCCGCAGAGGATTCCTCCTACTACTTTTCCGTCTATTTCGGCGATCACACTGGTTGTCGGATTCCTTTTCAGGAATCGTTCCACGCCTTCTTTTGAATCATCTATGCTCCGGATTCCAAATCCTTTGATCCGCATCCAAAGTGCATGAAGCTGGTCATAATCTTCTACTGTCATCGCACGAATAATTGTTGTCATATATTTTCCATTCCTTTTCTTTTTCTGCCATGTTCTACGGGAACATCGGAACCAGATCAAGACCTTCACTTTCCGGAAGTCCAAAGATCAGGTTCATGTTCTGTACAGCCTGTCCTGCTGCACCTTTTACCAGGTTGTCGATCGCACCCATCATAATGATACGGTTTGTTCTCGGATCGATCTTAAATCCGATATCGACATAATTGCTTCCTTCTACCCATTTTGTTTCCGGGTAAACATCTTTCTCCAGAACGCGGACAAATTTTTCATTTGCATAATATTTATCGTAAACTGCTTTTACTTCTTCCCAGGTAACATCCTTTGTAAGCTTCGCGTACTCTGTTGCCAGGATTCCTCTGTTCATCGGAACCAGATGCGGTGTAAAGTTAATCACAACCTCTTTGCCGCTCGCATATCCAAGCTGTTCCTCGATCTCCGGTGTATGTCTGTGTGTTGCCACACCGTATGCTTTCATATTCTCATTGACTTCACAGTACAGGTTCGGAACCTTTGCCCCTCTTCCTGCTCCGGATGTTCCGGACTTGGCATCAATGATCAGCGTATCCATATCGATCAGTCCTTCTTTTGCCAACGGATAAGCAGTCAGGATGGAGCATGTTGTATAGCATCCAGGATTGGCGATCAGTCTTGCGCCTTTGATATCTTCTCTGTTCACTTCACACAGTCCGTAAACTGCTTCTTCGATAAACTGCGGGCTCTTGTGCTCAATACCGTACCATTTTTCGTAAGTCTTGACATCTTTGATACGGAAATCTGCGCTCAGGTCGATGATCTTAACCTTTGATAAGATTTCTTCATTAACTAATGATGCGCACAGTCCCTGTGGAGTTGCTGTGAAAATCACATCTACCTGATCTGCAAGTTGTTCCATATTATCATCTAAACATACCGCATCTACGATCTGAAACATATTGCGGTATACATCTGCATATTTCTTATCGATATAGCTTCTTGAGCCAAACCATTTAATTTCTACGTCTTTATGTCCTGTTAAAATGCGAACCAGTTCTCCTCCGGCGTAACCGGTAGAACCGATGATTCCTGCTTTAATCATGTAAACCATCCTTTCGTAAATGCCGTATTTGTGTATAGATAGGCATAATCATAAATACTATAAACCCATTAATCCCTATTGTAAAGGGGTTCGCGGTAATTGGGGGAATGTTTTCCGATTGGTTCAGTATACATGGTTTTATTTTGGAAAGCAAGTGGTTTTTTGATTTTTATGCATGTTTCTGTGTATTTTTATGTATAATTTCTTATTTTTATGCATTTATATTTATTTTTATGCATTGTTATGCATTTTTATTATTATAAGATGTATTAAGTCTGTATTCTTTTTATTGACTATTTTAGGAAAATTCAATTAGTATTAAGGAAGTGATTGTAAAGGAGTTGTTATTTTATGGAACGGGATCTTACTTCGGGGAGTGTTTTTCGGAATGTGATTTATTTTTCGCTGCCTTATTTTTTATCTTATTTTTTGCAGACGCTTTATGGGATGGCGGATCTTTTTATTGTTGGGCAGTTTGATGGGGTCGCCAGTACAACAGCGGTTTCGATTGGGAGCCAGGTGATGCATATGTTGACGGTGATGATCGTGGGGCTTGCGATGGGGGCTACAGTTTCAATCGGGCAGTCTATTGGAGCGGGCGATAAGAAAAGGGCTTCTGTGTTTGTGGGAAATACGGTAATTTTGTTTATGGGGATTTCTCTGGTGCTGGCGGTTTTGCTTCTGTTTTTTGTGAAGCCGGCTGTTGCCGTGATGTCTACACCTGCGGAGGCTGTGTCAGAAACGGCAGCTTATCTGACGATCTGTTTTCTCGGGATTCCTTTTATTACGGCGTATAATGTGATCAGTTCGATTTTCCGCGGACTGGGGGATTCTAAAAGTCCGATGTATTTCATCGCAGTTGCATGTGCGGTGAATATTATACTGGATTATCTGTTTATCGGATTTTTCCATCTGGGAGCTTCCGGTGCTGCGCTTGGCACAACACTTTCCCAAGCGTGCAGTGTTCTGTTTGCACTGATTGCCATTAAACGTAAGCAGACCGGACTTTCTCTTTCCGGAGACTGTTTCCGCCCACAAAAAAAACCGCTTGGCAAAATTCTGAATATTGGGATTCCGGTAGCACTTCAGGACGGATTTATTCAGATTGCTTTCATTATTATTACGATCATTGCCAACCGGCGCGGACTGAACGCAGCCGCTGCTGTCGGCATTGTGGAAAAAATCATCAGCTTTCTGTTCCTGATTCCGTCTTCCATGCTTTCGACTGTTTCTGCACTCGCAGCTCAGAATATCGGTGCCGGAAAGTATGACCGTGCAAAGCAGACGCTTCGCTATGCCATGATGATCGCCATTGGATTTGGTCTGGTCGTCTCTATATTGATCCAGTTTATCGCAGCTCCGGTTGTCGGACTTTTCACTGCAGACGCAGCCGTTATTCTTCTCGGCGCACAGTACATTCGCGGATATATCTGGGATTGTATTTTTGCCGGCGTTCATTTCAGTTTCAGCGGATACTTCTGTGCATGCGGAAGATCTGGAATTTCATTTTTACATAACCTGATCGCTATTTTATGCGTGCGTATTCCCGGTGTTTATCTGACTTCAAAAATTTTCCCGCATACACTGTTTCCGATGGGACTCGCAACCGCTACCGGCTCCTTATTGTCTGTGATCATCTGCATCATTGCTTACCGATGGTTATGTGAAAAATCCGGAAAATAGAATACAGGATCGGACTCTTACGAATTTCTCCAGATCATCAAAAATGGTGACTCACTACGAGCCACCATTTTTGATGATCACTTATCTGATATGCGCTTCTTCATGTGCAAGCAGCCATTCTTTCTTTTCAAGTCCACCGGCATATCCGGTCAGGCTTCCGTCGCTTCCGATGACCCGGTGACATGGAATAATCACAGAGATCGGATTATGTCCGACCGCACCTCCGACTGCCTGCGGCGAGATACTTTTCGCGCCCCGTTTTACTGCAAGGATCTTTGCGATCTTTCCATAAGTAATGGTACATCCATATGGGATTTTTGCGATAATCTTCCATACTTCTTTTCGGAAATCACTTCCTGCAGGTGCAAGAGGAAGTTCTTCCGGATCCGGATCCTGCCCTGCAAAATACCGATCCAGCCAGTACTCTGCCTGATCCAGTACCGGCAAGTCTTTCTTCTCCTCAAAATCTTCTATAATCTTGTCCATATAGTATTTCTGTCCTTCAAACCATGCACCGACAAGTACATCCTCCCGTGCTCCAAGCGTAATTTTCCCGATCGGCGAATCATAGTAGCTTACATACAGCATTTTTCATTCTTCCCCTTTTTCATCCGTCCTGATACCCATGTTTTTGAGGATTGCGAGAGTGTAAAGCACGTAGCAATCTGGTATCAAAGGGGTCAAAATACCTTTGGACCCCAACATCTTAAAAATAAAAACAAAATTCCTTAACTTTTGTATCATTCAAATTATAAAATGGAGATTTTTTCCTGTCAATCTTCTTATCCGCGAATTTGTCCATTTCCAAAGATCACATACTTTTTCGTGGTAAGGGCTTCCTGCCCCCAGTCGCTTTCCTATGCCCAAGCGATCCGCTCATCAATCTGCCTTGCTGCTTCGTCTCCCCGGATCTCTACCCCTTTTGCCGAAAGCCGGTCACAGATCACCGGAAACGCCTCCTCTGCAATTTTCCGGATTCTGTTTTCATTTAGAAGAAGCCGGTCGATCAGTGGCTCTGTCATCTTATTTTTTCTTGCAAGCATAATATCCTTTTGGTTTTCTTCTATTATATATGCCTGTTTGACAGAACCAGCCGGCTTCTCACTGATTCCAAGGACATTTTTTCCGATACCGACTGCACCGGAAGATACTACGATTATTTCTTTTCCTTTAGAGTGGCTCTTAATTCCATTTCGTTTTTCCTCTTTTCAATTCATATTCTTAGTAGGTATAAATAAAAGAAGCAGAAAAAGAGTATGCGGCGATACCTTTTTCTGCTTCTTTTTTCACTATCGAATCATAATACTTCAATGACTGAACAAAACCTATCACTTTTTCATTCCATCCGAAATGAACATTTTAAGCTGTATACATTGGATACACGCATTCCCTGATCTGCAATATTGAATTTTCTGTTCTGTGCCCTTGAAGGACACGGTCGATGCGGGAATGTAGGAATGAAAAATACACTGCCTTCTACCGGCAATGTCAGAACGAAATCAAATATGTTATTCTTATTCATTTTATGCATATCACTCATCTCGCCGGTTCCTTTCTTCCTTTAGCGTGTTACCTTGTTACTTTTTGTTATATTTTACGGATTTTTGTGCAAATGTCAAGTATTTTTCTGATTTATCTTTATATTTTCTGTTTAATCTTCTTCTATCCTTCTTTTTTCTTATTACTCTCTTTCCTTTTTTATACATAATTATGCATATTTTATGTATATTTTTACTTTTATTTGCATAAAATAACATTTTTAAAAGTTTTTTCATTTTATTATTGCATAAATATAAAAAATGGTGTATAGTGGGTTGTGAATTGAATACAAAAGAAAATTTTTAGGAGGTTTATATACAATGAAAGAAAAAGTAGTTCTTGCATATTCTGGTGGTCTTGATACTACCACACTGATCCCTTGGTTAAAGGAGACATTTGATTACGAAGTTATCTGCTGCTGTATCGACTGCGGACAGGGCGAAGAGCTGGATGGTCTTGATGAAAGAGCAAAACTCGCAGGTGCTTCTAAATTATACATCGAAGATATCACTGATGATTTCTGTGATAATTATATTATGCCATGTGTACAGGCAAATGCTGTTTACGAAAATGCATACCTTCTCGGAACTTCTATGGCTCGTCCGGCAATCTCCAAGAGACTTGTTGAAGTAGCAAGAAAAGAAGGTGCTACTGCTATCTGCCACGGTGCTACCGGAAAAGGAAATGACCAGATCCGTTTCGAGCTTTCTATCATGGCTCTTGCCCCGGACCTTAAGATCATCGCTCCTTGGAGAATGACAGATCTGTGGACACTTCAGTCACGTGACGATGAGATCGCTTACTGTAAAGCCCACGGAATCGATCTTCCGTTTGACGCAAGCCACAGCTATAGCCGTGACCGTAACTTATGGCACATCAGCCACGAAGGACTGGAACTTGAAGATCCATCCTGCGAACCAAATTACGCTGATCTTCTTGTTCTTGGAAATACACCGGAAAATGCACCGGATGAAGATGAATATGTAACTATGACATTTGAAGAAGGTGTTCCGAAGACAATCAACGGCGAAGCCATGAAGGTTTCTGATATCATCCGCAAACTCAACGAACTTGGCGGCAAGCATGGTATCGGTATCGTTGATATCGTTGAGAACCGTGTTGTTGGTATGAAATCCCGTGGTGTTTATGAAACTCCTGGTGGAACAATCCTGATGGAAGCTCACAAACAGCTTGAAGAACTGGTTATCGACCGTGCTACCATGGAAGTTAAGAAAGATCTTGGCAACAAACTCGCTCAGGTTGTATACGAAGGAAAATGGTTCACACCACTTTGTGAAGCTCTTCGTGCTTTCGTAAAATCTACCCAGAAATATGTTACAGGTGAAGTTAAATTCAGACTTTACAAAGGAAATATCATTAAAGCCGGAACTACTTCTCCATACTCACTTTACAATGAATCTCTGGCAAGCTTCACAACTGGTGATATGTACGATCATCATGATGCAAGCGGATTCATCACTCTGTTCGGACTTCCGCTGAAGGTTCGTGCGATGAAGAATCTTGAGGTAAACAATAAATAATTGTATATCCCAATACTGACAGATTTAAAGGACGTTGATATGAAATTATCAGCGTCCTTTTTCTGAACAAGCCAACGCTTAAAAGGTTCCGCTTTTGGCAAGGGTCTACATGAAATGTAAGTTTCACTCCAACAGGCTCGTCAGGCATAAAATGTCATTTTTATAATTATGCTATAGTAGTTATCAGCCATTTATGATTCATATAAAGGCATATCCACCCCGTATTCTCTATCAATCCCCATACAGATCTGCTCAAATATCTGATTTGGCAGATATACACCTTACTTTCCGCTTTCAGGCAGCTCTCCCAGTGATAGTTTCCCCGGCACAACGCAGTTCCAAGACCGGGAGACGCGCGCAAAGTGAGATCATATTTCAGGCGATACTCCCCTGGTTTTATTTCGGGAAGTTCCTTACAAAATTGCAGATCTGGCATGAATTTCATTCCCATTTCTTCTGCTTTCTATCATTATATGATACCACAGGCACAGTCGTTCTTATTCTGTCAATTCTTGCTCTTTAATCTTCAACCAGTCCTCTTTCCACTACATTTTCCACGGCATCCATCTGTTCCAGGATTTCTTCACGGCGTTCATCCAAAAGTAAACCTTTGTTGTATTTGTAATACATCGCACAGTCATTTTCCCGCAGGAACGCAATGCTGTACACATTACTGTTGAGTTCCGTGACAAATACTGCCATTTCCTGGCTCTCGCCGAAAGCAGATTCCAGGAATTCAAAGCAGTGATTCAGCGTTTCCAGTGTCTTATCTGCCATTTGCTCTCTCTGCTCTTCTTCGCTGTCAAATGTGGCCTTTACAGACTCAAATTCCGGAGCTTTCTGGTATTCTTCCAATTTGCATAAAATACGCTCCATACGGTGCATTTCCGCCTTTGTAAGCTGTCCGGCGGCCTTCTTCTGTTCAACTTCCCGCCTAAGAGACTGAATTTTCGCAGCAAGGACTTCTCCCGGAACTGCACCTTCCTTTTGCAATTCCTCTTTATAAGCACACAGCTGAGCAAACAGTCCCTCCACAAATTTTTCCATCTCATATTCTTCTTTAAAAAGTTCTGCCATCTTTCCGACCAGAAGATTTACCACACTCAGTCGCTCATCAAACGACGCAAATTTCAAACGTTCTAAGGTATCTTTTTCATAATATCCTGCAAGGATCCGCTCCAGTCCATACTCCTTCTGATACTTTCGGTAAAGCTCCAGATAATTTGCAAAATCCTTCGCTGTCTTCCAGTGCTGGAGGTACTGATGCACAACCTCACGATCCACCTCTTTACCAAGCTTTTCATAAACCTGGATCAATCTTGACAGGTCTTCCCATCCTCTGGCTGTGACAAACATTTTTCCATCTACTGTATTTTCCATACGATAGAAATTCTCTTTTCGAAGTTCCAGATAAGAAAGCACTGCAGGATGGATTCCAACCTGATACGCATATTCCTTCCAGACATCAAAATCAGCTTCCACATCGATCCGCTTGATCCGGTCCAGTGTCACCACATCAAATTCCCGCACCGACTTATTATATTCCGGCGGATTTCCTGCCGCCACAATGATCCATCCCTCCGGCACACTCTGATTACCAAACATCTTGCACTGTAAAAACTGCAGCATAGTCGGCGCCAACGTCTCTGAAACACAGTTGATCTCATCGATAAACAGGATTCCCTCTTTCATGCCGCTCTGCTCTATCTTTTCATATACAGCAGCAATGATCTCACTCATCGTATACTCGGTTACCGAATACTCTTTTCCACCGTAGATCTTTTTCTGAATAAATGGAAGCCCGATCGCACTCTGTCTGGTATGGTGCGTGATCGTATACGCAACCAGTCCGATCTCACATTCCCTTGAAATCTGCTCCATGATCTGTGTTTTTCCAATTCCCGGAGGTCCCATCAGAAGGATCGGTCTCTGATGGATTGCCGGAATCTGATATTCTCCATATTCATCCTTCATCAGGTATGCCTGCACCGCATCCTTGATTTCCTGTTTTGCACGTTTAATATTCATCTATTTCTCACTCCTCTCAAATCTTCTTCATCCAGAACCAGTTTCATCGCCCACGGCGGAACTTCCTGTTCTTCTGCCCCGTCGTCCATAAATACAAACGCGGTTTGGTACAAAGGCATTTTCTGCGGATAAATCCCCTGTCCATCGGTAAAATAGATCACACCCTTCAGTTCAGTGAACCGGTGCGTCGCGATCAGCTCATCAATATAGGCAAACGCCGGTCTGAAATCCGTTCCACCTTCCCCGACAAGATCCAACTTTTCCATATATTCCTGTAATTCTTCTTTACAGGTAATCTTCCGGTCCGACTGCACCTGGTCATCACATTGTATAATGTGGATATTGACTCTCTGAAAAAAGCTCCCTGCTTCACTTAAAATGCCATAGGTCTCCTCCAGAAATTTTTTTACCAGATCTCCTGAACAGGACATGGAAGTATCGATCACGATTGCAAAATCCTCCACTTTTTTCACTTCTTTCCACTCCTGCGGCTCGATCAGAGGCATATTTCCATAAAGGCGCAATCCATAACTGTAAAATACATAATCAAAGCTGTCATCATCCACGGTAACCTCTTCCTTCAGCACAGCAAATTTGCGCAGAAAGCTGCGGTAGTCATATCGCTGTCGGTTCTCAACCCGGACCTGATCCAGAAAATGCCCGGTATTTGATGCTGCTTCTTTCGAAAAAGTTTCCATATCGGTCTGCATTTTCTCGCTGATATCCTGCCACCTCTGGTTCATCTCACTTTTCCGGTCATCATCCTCATCTTTTGCCCAGTACTTGTGATCATCCACGGTAAATTCCCGAACCATGCGCTCCATTTCCCGGTTCGAAAGCTTCCATCTTACCAGTACTCCATAAATTTTTTCCGCTGTAAATACCTTGATTTCTTCTTTCAGATCCCGGTAAGTTCTCTGTCTGATCCAGGACTGGCTTTTTCGTATATTCTGGAGGTTCCAGTCGTCAATCACAGATTCTACCGCAATATCCGCCGCCAGATTCCACATAAGCTCTTCCCGTCCATTTCTGCGAAATACATGTCGGAAAATGCAGTGCAGAACCAGATGTAGATAGGCGCGATTTACCCCGATCCGGTTTTGCCTGTACTCACCTCCCAGCATCTGCCCGTTAAAATACATTGTCTCTCCGTCTGTAGCAAGAAGGTCTACCGAAAAATCCTGTACATAATAAAACGCCGAAAGCGCCACATCCATAAATCTCATCTTCATATACAGTTCGTTCCTCGTCAGAACCAGTATTTTATGTCCGATTTCTTCCAGACCCTGTTCTAATGACATTTCTTCCAATCTTTCCACCTTCTTTTACAATACAAACTTTTTCTTCTTTTTTGGAAAACTACGGTAACGCTCGTCCATCAAAATAGCTGAAATCTCGGTCTGTCCTGCATCTGCCGCATAAGTAATCGTTTTTCCCAACGCTTGTTCATCAAAATAATGCTCTCTGCAGCAAAAAAGCAGAACCTCCTGCGGATCTCCGGCGGCGATTTCGCGTCTTTCTTTCACCGCATGGATACAGCTTTCTCCAATTTCTTCCATATGCGCCTTTACATAATTTTCATAGCGCAGCTTCGCCGCATCTTCCAGCTTCCACGGATATCGCAGACGCGTCAGAGCCACACTGAAAATTGCCTCTTCCGAATCTCTTGCTTCAGAAAGTGCAAACAGCCGGTCGTATTTTCCATAATCCAGTTCCCGCCGGTAAAAGCACTCCCTGTACTCTCCACCGGAACCATAATAATGCGTCTCCACGATCCGCGCCGGCGTATTTTCCACCGCATCTGCGTAATATTCCGGAAACAGGATCTTCGTCTCCGTTCCCTGATAACGCAGTGTTGCAATGATCTGATACCGGATCTCCGTCAGAATTTCCTTAAGACAGGACTTATTTCCATCCATAAAATCAATCTCCACCTTCTCCAGACGGCATCCGGTAAATACCCCGCTACCCATCCGCACGATTGCATCTGTCCCATGGAAAAGTTTCAGATTCATACATCCATAAAACGCATAATTTCCAATTGACTGTACGGTAGACGGAAGATGGATCTCCCTTACTATTCCACCACAGCAGAGTTCTTCCGGCTGCGCAAAACGATCATCTTCTTCATCTGTCTCTGTCTGATAAACAGATGCATTTTTCTCTTCTTCATCTTTATGCAGTGAAAATGTATATGGAGCAATGCGGATGACAGGAATTCCCTCTATCTGCTCCGGTACTTTTATGATTCCTGAATCCTGCCAGATCCTGAGAATTTCAAGTCCGTTTTCTATTTTCTGATATTGTATCTTCATAAATTTCACTCCTGAAATTGATTCTGTCTGTTCTATCCAATTAAGGATTATAGCAAAAAAAAGCAGATTTTTCCATTATCCACTTCACACAATATATCGAAATTTCACGAAATGTATCGTTATGAACAAAATTATTTACATATCTATAGAATTCCTTTATTCTATAGTTAGATAGTCGGTATGAATATTTGAAGGAGGTACTTATGTATGACGTCAGGCATGTATTAAGAAAAGCCGGTCTCCGTTCCACCTACTCTGGTTATAACTATCTTGCTTCAGCAGTCGCTCTCGTTCTCAAAGATCAGGAATTTTATATGAAGAACGTAACCTCTAATCTCTACCGTGTTGTCGGCGAGCAGTATGGCGTTTCCAACATGTGCGTTGAAGCCGCCATCCGCACAATGATCAACAGTTATTGGAATCAGAATTCTAATAAAATTTTAAGCCCGCTGCTTGGTTATCCTGTATTTGACAAACCGACCGCATCCGAATTTATTTCGATGCTGGCGGATTATATCCAGGATCATTCCCCTCGTTAATTATAAGATACTGCGTAGAATTTATGCATTATCGCATATCAGCATGGTATATACAGAATAACATTAGTAGGCCGGCATTAAACAAGGTGCAGCCTATGAGGTTGCACCTTGTTTATCGAACCGGATTTTTATAACATATTTTTTATAATTGGGGACGTTTTTCCATACTCGCTGTTTTAGTTGCCACAGCTACAATTTGAATCCTTATCAAACTCCGGATTGATTGCATAAAAGTTCTTACTGTTCAGATTATCCTGAACGATTCTTAAACTTTCTCCAAATCTTTGGTAATGTACAATTTCCCGCTTTCTCAAAAAACGAATCGGATCACATACTTCCGGGTCTTTTACAAGCCTTAAAATGTTGTCATACGTCGTCCTGGCTTTCTGTTCTGGGGCGACCTTGTAAGTACAACATATACAAAAATATAGAGGGTAAAGCAGATATTCCGCCTTTCCAGTGTATCAATTCAGACGTTCAGAAATGAGCGTCTATTTTTTTACCCTAAAGCCAGAAAGGATGTGATACCACGAAGAAATCACCACCGCCGGAGCGTTCCCCTCCGCTTCCAGACCGTAACCCGAAACCAACCATCAAACACAACATTCAGAAAGGACAGGTACATCTATATGGAATTAAAATTCGTTATCCCCAACATGGAAAAGACATTCGGCAACTTGGAGTTTGCCGGAGAAGACAAAACAGAACAGAGAAGAATCAACGGACGCATGGCGGTACTTTCTCGCAGCTTCAATCTTTATTCAGACATACAGAGGGCAGATGATATTGTGGTTATTCTCCCTGCCGAAGCCGGAGAGAAGCATTTTGACTTTGAGGAACGTGTGAAGCTCGTCAATCCCCGTATTATCGCAGAGGGCTATAAAATTGGCACAAGGGGCTTTACTAACTACATTTTACACGCTGACGATATGGTAAAAGCGTAAGGAAAAGGAGGACATCAGACTATGAGATTAGCAAACGGAATTGTGATTGACAAGGAAGCAACATTCGGGGCATTGAAATTTTCTGCCCTCCGCCGTGAGGTTCACCTCCAGAATGAAGACGGCTCGGTATCAGAAGAAATCAAGGAGCGTACCTATGACTTAAAATCCAGAGGACAGGGGCGTATGATTCAGGTTTCTATCCCTGCCAGCGTGCCATTAAAGGAGTTCGATTACAACGCAGAGGTGGAAATTATCCATCCTGTGGCAGATACCGTGGCAACGGCTACCTTTCAGGGAGCAGAGGTGGACTGGTACATCAAGGCTGATGATATTGTTCTGAAAAAAGGTGCTGCCATGAATCCGCAATCACCAAAGAAAGAACCGCCAACAGAAAAATAAGTATGGACGCAATTACTGGATATGAAGAATACGAACAGGACTTCCGGCTGGTTTCTCTGCCGGAATACTGCTGGATGGCAGGTCAGCTTCTTATCGAAGCCCTAGAAGATTATCAGCCGCCGGAAAATCTGGCAGTTTATATGCCGGAATGTCTGTGCAGGGAGTTGTCCGGCTATACTTTTTTATTTCAAGCCCATATGGAAGACAACAAGAAAGGATATTCGCTGCTTTATATGGGCTATTTTTAATCACGGAAAGGAGGATTGTTCCCATGAAACAGCTTTTCCCCCGTGGAAAACGTATCCGCCCCACGGATAAAGACCTTGTGTTCCATACTGCCCTTGCCGCCCTGTTCCCTGTCTTCCTGCTGGTTGTCCTGCTGTTTCATATCCGGCAGATTGCCGGAACCAACTGGCAGGAAGTGTCCCTTTCCCAGATAGCACAGGACATAAATATCCCTTACCTGTTATTCAGCATGGGCGTGGCAGGGCTGGTGTGTCTTACAGCAGTTCTTCTGTTCTGGCGATACCGCAGGGACGAAGTAAAGCAGCTCATCCACCGCCAAAAGCTGGCAAGGATGGTGTTGGAAAACAAGTGGTATGAATCGGAGCAGAGAAAGGAAGACGCTTTTTTCAAGGACTTGTCTTCCAGCCGTTCCAAAGAAACCATCACTTATTTTCCCAAAATCTACTACCGGATGAAACAGGGCTTGCTCCATATCCGTGTGGAAATCACCTTGGGGAAATATCAGGAGCAGCTCTTACACTTGGAGAAAAAGCTGGAAAGCGGCTTGTACTGTGAGCTGACGGATAAGGAATTAAAGGATTCCTATGTGGAGTACACCCTGCTTTATGATACCATTGCCAACCGTATTTCCATTGAGGATGTACAGGCAAAGGACGGCAGGCTCCGGCTTATGGAAAATGTCTGGTGGGAGTATGACAAGCTCCCCCATATGCTCATTGCCGGAGGAACCGGCGGCGGAAAGACCTACTTTATCCTGACCCTCATTGAAGCCCTGCTCCGCACCAACGCCGTCCTGTTCGTATTAGACCCGAAGAACGCCGACCTTGCAGATTTACAGGCGGTTATGCCGGATGTGTACTACAAAAAGGAAGATATGCTCGCCTGCATTGACCGTTTCTATGAAGAAATGATGAAACGCAGCGAAGACATGAAGCTCATGGAGAATTACCGGACAGGGGAAAACTACGCTTACTTGGGGCTTCCGGCAAATTTCCTTATCTTTGATGAATATGTGGCATTTATGGAAATGCTCGGCACAAAAGAAAATGCCGCTGTCCTCAACAAATTAAAACAAATCGTTATGCTTGGGCGGCAGGCTGGCTTCTTCCTGATTCTCGCCTGCCAGCGTCCGGACGCAAAGTATCTGGGGGACGGAATCCGTGACCAGTTCAATTTCCGTGTGGCTCTGGGGCGGATGTCGGAAATGGGCTATGGAATGATGTTCGGGGAAACCACAAAGGATTTCTTCCTAAAGCAGATAAAAGGGCGTGGCTATGTGGATGTGGGAACCAGTGTTATCTCAGAGTTTTACACGCCCCTTGTGCCAAAAGGACACGATTTCCTCAAAGAAATAAAAAAGCTCATAGACAGCAGGCAGGGAGTGCAGGCGGCGTGCGAAGCGAAAGCCGCAGAAACGGACTGACCTGCTGTGGCTGGTGTGCCGCAAGGCACGCCAGCATGAACCCCTCGTATCTAACAGAGGGGTACAAATCGACAGGCAATAACCAAACAACAGGGCAGAATCCCACGGTACACAAGGGATTTTCCCATATCCGGCGTATGTCAACAAGGCTCTGAAAGTTGACATACGCTTTTTTAGACAGGAGGGATTTTCACTGAATGAAGAAACATGGGTACGGAACATCAAAGAGAAACGGGAAAGTTACGGTATCTCACAACAGAAACTTGCCCTAGCTGCCGGAATCACCCGTCCGTACCTGAGCGATATTGAAACGGGCAAGGCTCACCCATCCGAAGCATTACAGGAAACCATCACGGAAGCTCTGGAACGCTTTAACCCAGACGCTCCCCTTGAAATGCTCTTTGACTATGTGCGGATTCGCTTTCCCACTACAGATGTGAAGCATATCGTGGAAGACGTGCTGCGGCTAAAGCTGCCTTACTTTATCCATGAAGACTACGGCTTCTACTCTTACACGGAGCATTACTATCTTGGGGATATTTTCGTTTTGGTATCGCCGGAACTGGAAAAAGGGGTGCTGCTGGAACTGAAAGGGCGTGGCTGCCGCCAGTTTGAAAGCTATCTGCTGGCACAGGAACGGAGCTGGTATGAATTTTTCATGGACGTTCTCATGGAGGACGGCGTGATGAAGCGGCTTGACCTCGCTATCAATGACAAAACGGGAATCCTGAACATTCCCCATCTGACAGAGAAGTGCCGGAATGAGGAATGTATCTCGGTCTTCCGCAGCTTCAAAAGCTACCGCAGCGGCGAACTGGTACGGCGTGAGGAAAAAGAATGTATGGGGAACACCCTGTATATCGGTTCCCTCCAAAGTGAGGTGTACTTCTGCATTTACGAAAAGGACTATGAGCAGTACAAAAAGCATGATATTCCCATTGCGGACGCAGAGGTAAAGAACCGCTTTGAAATCCGGCTGAAAAATGAGCGTGCCTTTTACGCCATCCGTGACCTGTTAGAACATGACAATCCAGAACGGACAGCTTTTCAAATCATCAACCGCTATATCCGGTTCGTGGACAGGGACGATACGAAGCCCCGTTCTGACTGGCGTATCAATGAGGAATGGGCGTGGTTTATGGGGGAACACAGGGGAAGTCTGAAACTGACAACGAAACCGGAACCCTATTCCTTTGAACGCACCCTGCACTGGCTCTCCCATCAGGTAGCCCCCACGTTAAAGCTGGCTCTCCGTCTGGATAAGATGAACCACACCCAGATTGTCCATGACATCATCACCCATGCAAAGCTGACGGAGAAGCACGAAAAAATCCTGAAGCAGCAAGCCGCCGCTGCAAAGGAGGTGGTACTTTAACGGTGGCAATTTTGGAACCTAAGAACTCTTACAGGAAAGAAAGGAGCTTTTATGAATTTCGGACAGAATCTTTACAACTGGTTTTTATCCAACGCCCAGTCCCTTGTGCTGCTGGCAATCGTGGTGATTGGACTGTACCTCGGATTTAAGAGGGAATTTTCCAAACTTATCGGCTTTTTAGTAGTGTCCCTTGTAGCGGTTGGTCTGGTCTTCAATGCGGACGGTGTAAAGGACATCTTACTGGAACTGTTTAATAAGATTATCGGTGCATAGGAAAAAACATATTACACTTCCGTTATGGAGCAAGCTCTGATTGCTTCATGGCGGAAGTCCACTAGGGGCTTGGGGAGCGTAACTCCCCAAACAACCTGACAGAGAAAGGACGTGATACTGATTGAGGAAATGAAAATCTACATCCTGAACACCACAAGGTTTTACCATGAGGATTTTGAGGAATATCCGGGGGCATGGTTTTCCTGCCCCGTGGATTTTGAAGAAATCAGGGAACGTCTTGGGGTTCAGAGTGAGGAAGAAATCGAAATTGAAGACTATGAGCTGCCGTTTCCATTGGAGGGCAACACAAGGCTCTGGGAAATCAACGCCCTTTGCCGGATGGTACAGGAAATGCAGGGAACGCCTCTCTATTATGAAATGGATGTGGTACAAAAGCGGTGGTTTTCCAGCTTTACGGAATTTATCGACCACAAAGACCAGATACGCTGCTATCCGGTGCAGGACGGAGAATCCCTCGCCCATTATCTGGTGCAGGAGATTCAGGTATTCGGAGAAATACACCCAGACTTAATGAACCATATCGACTACGCTGCCATTGGTCGGGAGCTGGAAACCAGCGAAAACTACCTGTTTACGGACAATGGTATCTTTTATTACCGCTAAAAGGAGGTGAAGGAACTTGGAAGAAATGCGGATTTACATTGCCAACTTAGGAAAATACAATGAGGGCGAACTGGTAGGGGCATGGTTCACGCCGCCTGTGGATTTTGAGGAAGTCACGGAACGTATCGGCTTGAATGATGAATATGAGGAATACGCCATCCATGATTATGAGCTGCCCTTTGCGATTGACGAATATACCCCCATTGAGGAAGTCAACCGCCTGTGTGAAATGGTGGAGGACTTACCGGAATATATTCAGGAGGAACTATCAGAGCTGCAATCCTACTTTGGCAGTATCGAAGAACTCTGTGAGCATGAAGACGATATTATCTGCCATTCCGGCTGTGACGATATGGCGGATGTGGCTCGCTACTATCTGGAAGAAACCGGACAGCTTGGGGAACTTCCGGCACACTTACAAAACTATATCGACTATGCCGCCTATGGGCGTGACATGGAATTGGAGGGAACCTTTGTTGTCACGAACCACGGCGTATATGAAATCATACGGTAGACCCGTCTGTATCTCTTTCAGGAAATGCAGGCGGATTTTTTGATTCAGGGGCGGCTTTTGCTGCCCCCATCTTTTAGAAAGGACGGACAACATGAAGAAAATACGAAGCTATACCAGTATCTGGTCGGTGGAAAAGGTACTCTATTCCATCAATGATTTTAAGCTGCCATTCCCCATCACGTTCACACAGATGGCGTGGTTCGTGGTGTCGGTGTTTGCGGTTATGCTCTTGGGGAACCTCCCTCCCCTTTCGTTCATTGACGGGGCATTTTTGAAATATTTCGGCGTACCCTTTGCCCTCACTTGGTTCATGTGCCAGAAGACCTTTGACGGGAAGAAGCCTTACGGCTTCCTGAAATCCGTACTGGCATATCTGGTACGCCCGAAACTGACCTATGCAGGAAAGCCCGTGAAGCTGGAAAAGGAATATCCGGCACAGCCCATCACGGCAGTTAGGAGTGATATTTATGGCATATCCGATTAAGTATATCGAAAATAACCTTGTGTTCAACCATGACGGGGAGTGCTTCGCTTACTATGAGCTGCTTCCCTACAACTATTCTTTTTTAAGCCCTGAACAGAAATATCAGGTACACGATTCGTTCCGGCAGCTTATCGCCCAGAACAGGGACGGGAAGATTCACGCCCTGCAAATCAGCACCGAATCCAGCATACGGGCGGCACAGGAACGCTCCAAACAGGAAGTAACAGGCAAGCTAAAGGACGTTGCCTGTGCAAAGATTGACGCACAGACCGAAGCCCTCATTTCCATGATAGGGGAAAATCAGGTAGACTACCGCTTTTTTATCGGCCTTAAGCTGCTTGTCAATGAGCAGGAAGTCACCATGAAGCAGTTTCGCAGGGAAGCAAAGACCGCTGTTTCCGACTTCCTCCATGAAGTCAACCACAAGCTCATGGGGGATTTTGTTTCCATGAGCAATGAGGAAATCTGGCGGTTTCAGAAGATGGAAAAACTGTTGGAGAGTAAAATCTCACGCCGCTTCAAAGTCCGGCGGCTTAACAAGGACGATTTTGGCTATCTGATTGAGCATTTATACGGGCAGACCGGAACCGCCTACGAAGATTATGAGTATTATCTTCCGAAGAAACGGTTTCAGGAGGAAACGCTGGTGAAATACTATGACCTCATCAAACCTACCCGTTGTCTGATAGAGGAAAACCAGCGGTATCTGAAAATCGAACAGGAAGACGGGACAGTTTATGCCGCCTACTTTACCATCAACAGCATTGTAGGGGAACTGGACTTCCCATCCTCGGAAATCTTTTACTATCAGCAGCAGCAATTCACTTTTCCCATTGATACCTCTATGAATGTGGAGATTGTGACAAACCGGAAAGCCCTCTCCACGGTGCGGAACAAGAAAAAAGAGCTGAAAGATTTGGACAACCACGCATGGCAGAATGACAGTGAAACCAGTACAAACGTGGTGGACGCTTTAGACAGCGTAAATGAGCTGGAATCCACCTTAGACCAGAGCAAGGAATCTATGTATAAGCTGTCCTATGTGGTGCGTGTGACGGCTCCCGACTTGGAAGAACTGAAACGCCGCTGCAATGAGGTGAAAGATTTTTATGACGATTTGAACGTGAAGCTGGTTCGCCCCTTTGGGGATATGCTGGGGCTGCATGGGGAATTTCTCCCTGCCAGCAAACGGTATCTGAACGATTATATCCAGTATGTCACCAGTGACTTCCTTGCTGGTCTTGGCTTCGGGGCAACCCAGATGTTAGGGGAACCGGAGGGCATTTATATCGGGTACAGCCTTGATACAGGAAGAAACGTGTACTTAAAGCCTGCCCTTGCCAGTCAAGGGGTAAAAGGCTCCGTCACCAACGCCCTTGCTGCCGCTTTTGTCGGCTCCCTCGGCGGTGGAAAATCATTCAGCAACAATATGATTGTCTACTACTGTGTATTATTTGGGGCACAGGCACTCATTGTTGACCCGAAAGCGGAACGGGGACGCTGGAAAGAAACCCTGCCGGAAATCGCCCATGAAATCAATATCGTAAACCTGACTTCGGAGGAACAGAACAGGGGCTTACTCGACCCGTATGTGATTATGGAGAACCCAAAGGATTCTGAATCACTGGCAATCGACATCCTGACCTTTTTAACAGGCATTTCCAGCCGTGACGGGGAGAAATTCCCGGTTCTTCGGAAAGCCATCCGTGCGGTGACAAACAGTGAGGAACGAGGGCTTTTCAAAGTGATTGAGGAACTACGGGCAGAGGGAACCACCATCAGCACCAGCATAGCCGACCATATCGAATCCTTTACGGACTATGACTTTGCACACCTGCTCTTTTCGGATGGGGATGTCACACAGTCCATCAGCCTTGAAAAGCAGCTCAACATCATTCAGGTGGCGGATTTGGTGCTGCCGGATAAGGAAACCTCGTTTGAAGAATACACCACAATGGAGCTGCTTTCCGTGGCAATGCTCATTGTAATCAGCACCTTTGCCCTCGACTTCATCCATACTGACCGCAGCGTGTTTAAGATTGTGGATTTGGATGAAGCATGGAGCTTCTTACAGGTGGCACAGGGCAAGACCCTCTCTATGAAGCTGGTTCGTGCCGGACGTGCCATGAACGCAGGCGTTTACTTTGTCACCCAGAACACGGACGATTTGCTGGATGAAAAGCTGAAAAACAATCTGGGCTTGAAATTTGCGTTCCGTTCTACGGACATCAACGAAATCAGGAAGACCCTCGCCTTTTTCGGGGTGGATTCCGAAGATGAAAACAACCAGAAACGGCTCCGTGACTTGGAAAACGGACAGTGCCTTATCAGTGATTTGTACGGGCGTGTGGGAGTGATACAGTTCCATCCTATCTTTGAAGACCTGTTCCATGCCTTTGATACCAGACCGCCCGTGAGAAAAGAGGTGGAATGATGGTGATACATAGAACTTCCAACGGGCAGCAGCTCCCTGTTCCCTATTCAGCAAAAAAGGGCTTGTCTTGGAAAATAGCAGGAAAAGTGATTGGCAGGGTGCTTCTGGCACTCCTGCTCATCCTCCTGCTGCTTGCAGTCTTCGGAACAGCCGCCCACGCTGCCGGACTGGTGGATGATACGGTGGACGCTGCCAACGAATACAGCAAATATCCTCTGGACAACTACCAGCTTGATTTTTATGTGGACAGCGGATGGGACTGGCTCCCGTGGAACTGGCTGGACGGTATCGGAAAACAGGTGATGTACGGGCTGTATGCCATCACAAATTTTATCTGGACAATCAGCCTGTACCTTTCCAACGCTACGGGGTATCTGATTCAGGAAGCCTACTCGCTGGACTTCATTTCCTCTACAGCGGATTCCATTGGGAAAAATATGCAGACCCTTGCAGGCGTTACCACAGGCGGCTTGTCCTCGGAGGGATTTTATATCGGGTTCCTGCTGATTCTCATTCTGGTGGTGGGGCTTTACGTTGCCTACACAGGGCTTATCAAACGGGAAACCACAAAAGCCATCCATGCCGTTGTCAATTTTGTGGTGGTGTTCGTGCTGTCCGCTGCCTTTATCGCCTATGCCCCTGATTATATCGGGAAAATCAATGAATTTTCCGCAGACATCAGCAATGCCAGCCTGACCCTTGGTACAAAGATTGTGCTGCCGAACTCGGAAAGTCAAGGAAAAGACAGCGTGGATTTGATACGGGACAGCCTGTTTTCCATTCAGGTCAAGCAGCCGTGGCTCCTGCTGCAATACGGCAACTCGGATGTGGAAAGCATTGGGGCTGACCGTGTGGAAAGTCTGCTCTCAACCAGTCCAAACGAAAACAACGGGCAGGACAGGGAAGAAATCGTGGTGGAGGAAATCGAAGACAGGGAAAATACCAACCTTACCATCACAAAGACCATCAACCGCTTGGGAACCGTCTTCTTCCTGTTCATGTTCAACATGGGTATCTCCATTTTTGTATTCCTGCTCACAGGGATAATGATTTTCTCACAGGTGCTTTTTATCATCTACGCCATGTTCCTGCCTGTGAGCTTTCTCCTTAGCATGGTTCCCTCTTTTGAGGGGATGTCAAAACGTGCCATTACAAAACTGTTCAACACCATCCTTACCAGAGCCGGAATCACCCTGATTATCACGGTAGCGTTCAGTATTTCCACCATGCTCTACAACCTGTCTGGGGAATATCCGTTCTTCCTGACGGCGTTCTTACAGATAGTGACCTTTGCCGGAATTTATTTCAAGCTGGGGGATTTGATGGGGATGTTCTCCTTACAGAGTGGGGATTCCCAAAGCATGGGGAACCGTATCATGCGAAGACCCCGTATGCTCATGCACGCCCATATGCACCGTTTACAGCATAAGTTGGGACGTTCTGTGGCAGCTCTTGGGGCTGGAACGGCTGCCTACCATGCAGGAAAACAGGCTGGCTCAGACCAGAGAACTACTTCAACATCTGGTTCTTCCAAACGGACGCAGGCAGACCACAGCAGACCAGATGGACAGGCAGCACCGGAAAAGGAATCCGCATGGAAACAGGCTGGTTCTGCGGTGGGTACGGTGGCAGATACCAAAGATAAGATAGTTGATACTGCCGGACAGCTTCGGGAGCAGGCAAAGGATTTGCCTGTCAATGCAAAGTACGCCCTTTATCACGGGAAAACACAGGTATCAGAGGGAGTACGGGATTTTACTTCCAGCGTGACCCAGACCCGAACTGCCAGAGCCGAACAGCGGAACGCACAGGCAGAAAGCCGCAGACAGACCATTGCAGAACGCAGGGCGGAACTGGAACAGGAAAAACAGCCGCAAAAGACAGCTTCCGAAGCCCCCAAAGGGGCGGCTCCCGTCCATGAACGCCCTGTTACTGCAAAGCAGCCGGAAGATTTCCGAAACCATGCAGATACCATTCATGCAGGAAAACCAGCCATGCAGCCTGTTTCCCCATCCATCAGGGAACGGGGACAGGTTCCTTATGGGGGAACTGTGGCAGAACGGGCTTCGGTTCCGGTGGTAAAAGCGGCTTCCATCCACCATGAACAGACACCGCCTGTAAGGACAGAACGCCAGATAGCCCCTCCGGCTCCCCCAGACAAACCAGAGGAAAGACAAAAGACAACTACTACACCTGCTGCTCCCCGTCCGGCAAGACCTGTCCAGAATGATACGGCTCCTGTGATACCGGAAAGAAAACGGGCTGCCCCTGTGGTAAAAGAATCGAACTTTACCATCCGGCGTACCACCGCCAGAAAGGAGTGGACAAAAACGGAAAAAACGGCTTCCAAACAGAAGAAAGGGGAGAAACCATGAAGTTAAGACACCTTTTCTTCGCCTGTTCCGGCGTGTTCGTGATGATGTTCTCCCTACTCCTTTTGGTGGTGATTGTCTTCTCGGATGAGGAAGACGGAGGAAGCGGCGGAAACCTTATCTATGGGGGCGTGAGCGTATCACAGGAAGTCCTCGCCCATAAACCTATGCTGGAAAAGTATGCAAGGGAATATGGCATAGAGGAATACTTAAATGTGCTGCTCGCCATCATTCAGGTGGAATCCGGCGGCACACTGGAAGACGTTATGCAGTCCTCGGAATCTCTGGGGCTTCCCCCGAACTCCCTTAGTACAGAGGAATCCATCAAACAGGGCTGCAAGTATTTCTCGGAACTGCTCGCAGCGGCAGAAACAAAGGGCTGTGACTTAAACAGCGTGATTCAATCCTATAATTACGGCGGCGGTTTCCTAGACTATGTGGCAGGACACGGAAAAAAATACACCTTTGAACTGGCAGAGAGCTTCGCAAGGGACAAATCCGGCGGAAAGAAAGTCACCTACACCAACCCTGTTGCGGTAGAGAAAAATGGGGGCTGGCGGTATTCCTACGGAAATATGTTCTATGTCCTCTTGGTATCGCAATACCTGACCGTGGCACAGTTTGATGATGAAACGGTACAGGCTATCATGGAGGAAGCCTTAAAGTATGAGGGATGGACATATGTGTATGGGGGCGATTCCCCCTCCACTTCCTTTGACTGTTCGGGACTGGTGCAGTGGTGCTATGGCAAGGCAGGAATCGCCCTGCCACGGACAGCACAGGAACAGTACAATGTGACGCAGCACATCCCCCTGTCCGAAGCAAAAGCAGGGGATTTGGTCTTTTTCCACTCCACCTACAACGCCGGAACCTACATCACCCATGTGGGGCTGTATGTGGGAAATAACCGGATGTACCATGCCGGAAATCCCATTGGTTACGCAGACCTGACAGGCTCCTACTGGCAACAGCACCTTGCCGGAGCCGGACGAATCAAACAATAAGAAAGGATGAACCGATATGATTCAGATTAGAAAAGAGGATAACCAGAAAAAGCAGAAAGAAAAGAAACTGAAAGTTTACAAAGTCAATACCCACAAAAAAACCGTGATTGCCCTGTGGGTGCTGCTGGCAATGAGCTTCCTGTTTGCCGTCTATAAGAATTTCACGGCGATAGACATTCATACTGTCCATGAAACCAAAGTGATTGAGGAAACCATCCTCGACACTCACAAGATAGAAAACTTTGTGGAGAATTTCGCAGAAGTCTACTATTCATGGGAACAGTCTGCCGCTTCCATTGATAACCGGACAAACGCTTTAAAAGGGTATCTCACCGGAGAACTGCAAGCCGTGAATGTAGATACTGTCCGAAAGGACATCCCCGTATCGTCTGCCCTCACCGACTTCCAGATATGGGAAATCACAGAAGAAAAGGAGCAGCATTATCAAGTAACCTATACGGTGGAACAGCGTATCACAGAGGGAGAATCCAGTAAAACCGTCCGTTCCGCCTATCAGGTGACCGTCTATGTGGACAGTTCTGGGAACCTGACGATTATCCAGAACCCAACCATTACCAGCGTTCCCGTAAAATCCGGCTACACTCCAAAAGCGGTACAAAGTGACGGTACGGTGGATTCCATCACCACGGAGGAAATCAACGAATTTCTCACTACCTTTTTCAAGCTGTACCCTACGGCAACCGCAAAGGAGCTGACCTATTATGTGAATGAGGGCGTGCTGAACCCTGTGGGGAAAGAATATATCTTCTCGGAACTGGTAAATCCTGTCTACAACCGAAACGGAAATCAGGTGACAGCTTCCCTTGCAGTAAAATATCTGGATAACCAGACCATGACAACACAGGTATCGCAGTTTTACCTTGTGCTGGAAAAGAACGGGGAAAACTGGAAAATTGTGAAATAGTTATAGAGAAACGTGCATTTCTCATTTGGAGATTTGCACGTTTCTCTTACAAAGTATTTAAAAGAAATTTTCGTTTAATCTTTATATTTTTGATTAGCTCCCAGCAGTAGTGTATCAATTGCTTCGGATAATTCTTTTCTTACTTTATCAGGATTTGAAAAGGCATATCTTAATTGTAATGTTGTATAACCATGAAGCATACCTGTTACCATGCTCAAAATTTCAGTGGTCTTATCTGGATTAAAGCCACATGAGCAAATAAGTGTTTTAAGTAAAGATAGATAATCATTAAAAATGATTGCTGTTTCCTCTGTTCCATTCCAACTAGCCCATTGAATTATTTCATACACACCGGGATGTTCAATCATATAATTAAGATATTCAACTGCCACTAATTTTAACGCTGAATCCCCTGTCTTACCGATTGCTGCACGAATCATTTTTTCATTCATAGTACGCATACCACTATGTGCTATCTCCCTAAGAAGTTCATCCAAACTTCCTATATGATTATATAAGGAGGGGGTACGAATCCCTAAATTTTCAGCAATAGCTTTCAAAGAAACATTATGAAGTCCATTTCTATCAGCCATATCAGACGCTGTTTTTATAACTTCGGCTCTTGTAACTCGCATATTCATTTTCCTCTTTCTTCACATCATTTACCTCATTTTAAGTAATTAAATTAGCGAAGTCAATAATTAGGTTAGAAAAAAAGAACTTTTATATTGACAAATTGTCTTATAATATTTAATATTACTAATATAATTAGTTTTAATACTACTATAATTAGTTTATGAAAGGAACTACAAATATGTGTACAAGATTTGTGTATAATGGGAAAGAAACCATTGTTGGGTTCAATTTTGATATTGACCTTTCTGAATGGGAACATACCGTAATTGCTGAAAAAGACCGTTTTTTTATAGGGATAAAAATGTCCGATAATAAGTATCACTCTTTTCACGGAATCAATAGAAATGGGAATGTTGGCACATTGTTGTATGTACATGGAAATGACAATGCACAATTTTGCGGTAATGAATCATGCTATACAATAGCTGATTTGACAGAAAATTTTATAAAAGGCAACCTCTCTTTTGATGATTCATTGGAAATAGTGAAAAAAAAGAAAATTACTTATGCTCCTGACACTACTATGCAGGCTATGTTTTCAGATAGAACTGGGCGTGTTCTCATTATTGAACCGGGGATTGGGTATCGTTTGGAAAAAGAAAAATATTCCTTAATAACAAATTACTCCATTTTAAAACCAGAATTGACTAATCCATATGTTTTATCTGGGGATAACAGATATGAAAAGGCAAAGGATTTACTGCAAGGATATGGAGAAAACTTCTCTATTTCCAACGCCTTTGATGTACTTAGGTCAGTACGTCAGGAAGGACTTTGGGCAACCAGAGTTTCTTTTGTATATTCCGTTACTAAAAATAAGGTATATTATGTGTTGAACAATGATTTCAAAAATATTGCAGAGTATCAATTCTAATATCACTGCAATTATAAGCAAAAGTGGAGGATTTACATTTCCCCCACTTCCTTAGATTTGACAATACCATCTGCCTATTGCAATTTTTATTTACTTTTCCATCAATATTTCAAACAACAATTTCTACTTCGACAATCAAGTTAATTTATGTTGTTTAACCTCTATTTCCTTTGTCTACTAAGACATTTAATTATTTACCATACATCTGTGATAATTTTTAATTTGCCTATTGACTTTAACGTTACGTCATAGTATATGATAAAACCAAAAGGAGGAACTAGAATTATGAAAATATCCGCTATCCGTTCTGACAAAGTTTATTCAAAAATTATGAATGCACCGTTAGACAAAAAAAATGACATTTATAGATATGAACTTATGAAGCCTTTTGAAAAAAAGTGGGCTTGTTATAGTGTTCCTATGAAAGCTCTAACGCCTAATGGATATGATGTAATTATGGCAAGCGAAATGCTTGGACATATCGCCCCAACCGCTGTTGACCAAAAGCAACAAAATAATATTAAGCTAATTTCTGATAATACACTCTGGGAAAAATGTGAGTTATCCATTCAGCAGTCGTTGAATTGCTTTGTTGAACACGGTGTTAATCTACCCATTAAAGAATATGCGTTTACAATTTTACTTGCAAATGCTAAAAATCCTTACATTATTTTAAATGATGGTTACTGTGGTGATGGTGGTATTCCAGGATATATTTTTTCTTGGTTACTACCTAATGAATACACTTTATCACATCTTCATGTAGCATTAGCACATGAAACTAATCACAACGTACGATTTCAATTTATTAAATGGAAGAATGACATCACTCTTGGTGAAATGATAGTCAATGAGGGATTGGCAGAAAACTTTGCAACATTTCTGTATGGTGAAGATAAAGCAGGTCCTTGGGTAACAAAAACTGATATAGAAACCTTAAATGAATATATTAAGCCTATTATTCGGGACGGTTTAAATGTTCAAGGATTAGAAAATCTGAATGCATACCTTTATGGTGATGAAATGGCAGCATTACAAAACTATCCTCAGGTCGGATTACCCTATTGTTCCGGATATGCGTGTGGCTATCACTTGATTAAACACTACTTGCAAAAGACTGGAAAAAACATTGTCGAAGCAACTCTATTACCTGCAAAAGAAATTTTAAATGCTACGGAGGATTTTTGGAATGAATGAAAAAGCTAAAACAGTCCATGAAGTTGCTAAATTAACAGGTATTACTGCTCGAACACTACATTATTATGATGAAATTGGTTTATTAAAACCATCTATTATAACCGAAGCAAAATACCGTCAGTATACAGACGACGATTTAACTAGGCTTCAGGAAATTTTGTTTTTTAGAGAAGTTGGATTCGCCCTAAAAGAAATTAAGGAACTGCTGGATTCACCTCATTATGTTCGTTCAGAAGCATTAGAGCGTCATGTACTGATTTTGGAAGCTCAGAAAGAACGAATAGAAGCTTTGATTTCACTTGTAAAAGACACAATCAACGGAAATAAAGAAATTAAATTTTCTGCATTTTCAAATGCAAAAATACTTGAGTTACAATCGCAATTTCAAGAAGAAGTATTAGAACAATGGGGAAATACTGAAAGTTTCAGAGAATACAAGACTATGTTTTCTTCCCATTCAAAGCAAATACAAGAGAAAGAAATAGAATCTTTTTATTCAATGGCTCGCAATATTTTTGAAAAACTAGCTATGTATGAAAATAGTCCTGCGGAAAGTTCAGAAGTACAAGCAATAGTACATGAATGGCAACAATATATTTCTGAACACTTTTATGAATGTAATAAACAAATTTTATCTAATTTGGGAGTTCTCTATATTACAGATGAAAGATTTACCACTTTTATAAATAGATTTAGTAGTGGAAATCTTGCAGCTTTTTTTAATGAAGCAATACAAATTTTTTGCAGAGGTTCAGAATGAATATGATGGAGTGGGTTATTTGTCCTATATGCAACAATAAAACAAGGATTAAAATACGAAAAGATACACAGCTAAAAAACTTTCCGTTGTATTGTCCAAAATGTAAAAAAGAAAGTTTGATATGCGTAAATAACTTCAAAATAGAAATTATCAAAGAGCCAGACGCCTAGACGCAGAGCCGATAATTTATAAGCTATATAGCTTATAGACTATCGGCTCATTTTAATTTCAATCTTATTCTTGCAGGCAATAGAAGTTATTTATCTTCCATTTCCTTGTATTTGACAATACCATCTGCAACGCTTTCCATGATAACAAGGTCTGCGTCTGTAAAATTGTCAATTTTGCTTTCAAGCTGTCTTCGTCTGCTGCTTTTTGCCAGACTATCAGAGGATAAAAAGAACTCATCCACTGATACATTCAGCAGAGATACAAGGTCGTACAGCACCTGTAAACTTGGGTGCTGCCCTTTATTCTCAATATTGGTTAAATAGCGTGGGTCAATTTCAATCATTGCTCCCACCTGTTCACGGGTCAAACCCTGTTTTTTGCGGGCTTCTTTTATGGCAAGCCCAAACGCCCTGAAATCATATTTATCTTCTTTTTTACGCATAATACACCACCTCTGTACATTTTACTGTTCCTGTTGTAATAGCGACAGGTATAGAAAAACGTATTACATAGTTGTACAGTTCCTATTATGCGTATCAAAGATAAAACTATGCTGCCGAAACGGAAATAAAAAAAACCGTTATTTGGCAGCATACTTTCCCTGCGTCAAAATCACATCATCTTTTCCAGACGACGGTTTAACAAAAGCCGCCGTCTTTTTTTGCATGAAATATAGATGATTTTTAAAGTCTACTACTTTATACAGACAGCGGCTTACAGGAGGAAGCCGCTATGCAAAATATTTTCTTAAATATATCTACATTCGGTAAACCGTTAAAAAAAGCCATCCACCTACGCTAGAAAAGTCTGACCTGCAATATGGTTTTTTACAATACATAGTAAGAACTATCGAAGCACACAAGCAGAAATATCGTCTGTTTGCGTGCTTTTTTAGTTGGAAGAAAAAGTTTTTAAATTTTTCTTCTCAAAACGCAACTGCACCCCCTGTCCTGTCGGGACTAAGAGCGAAAAGGGGGAAAGAAGCAGAAATTCCTATCAACTCGCTCCCTTTCAAGGCTGGAAAGGGGGTGAGCAATGATGAAGCCATCTGAATTTCAGACAACCATAGAGAACCAGTTTGATTATATCTGTAAAGTCGCTATGGAGGATGAACGCAAAGACTATCTCAAAGCGTTGTCCAGACAGTGTAAACGGGAAACCCTGTTCTGTGATATGGACGATTACACCGTCAATCTGTTTTCTTCCGAAGACACCTATCCCTCCCATTTCCATACTTTTGAAATGGATGGATTTACTGTCCGCATTGAAAACAGCCTATTAGCAGAAGCATTAGAAAATCTGGATGGAAAGAAACGTGACGTTATCCTGAGATATTATTTCCTCGGATTTGACGATACGGAAATTTCAAAAATTCTGGAAGTCAACCGTTCTACCATCCAGAGAAGAAGACACGCCGGACTGGAATTTATCAAAAAATTTATGGAGGAAGAAGCATGACAGCAAAGCACCCTATGATTCCGTTTCCTGTGATTGTCAGGGCTGCGGACGGCGATATTGAAGCAGTCAACCAGATTGTACGCCATTACAGCGGTTTTATTGCCAGCCGTTCCATGCGTCCCATGAAAGACGAATATGGCAATACCCACATGGTTGTAGATGAAACCCTACGCCGCCGGATGGAAACACGTCTGATTGCAAAGATTTTATCTTTTGAAATCAGGGAACCAAAGTAAAAATAACGCTCTCCTGTGGAAGCATGGACAAGCCCATGCTTCCCAGACAGAGCTTGCCAGTCTATTAAAGTGCATTATCACCAGTGCATTTTAACAGGCTGACAAAGCCAGATTGTTCCTTGAAAAAGAAAGCGTCTAATCAACGCAGCATAAAGCAGCCGAATACGTTTCGATAGAAAGAGAGCCGTTGGGCTGGCACGCCGTAACCCACCAAAGGAGGGATGAAACCGGATAGCGATTCCTGCCAGCGTTCCATAAGCAGCTTACCGCAATAGCTGCCGCCATGACCTTTCTATCGTGATAATGATACTTCCGTACAGCCTTAGTCCGTGTGATGATGTAGCACCGCTGGCAAAGGGTACGGCTGGATGAGAACCATGCAGGGGTGAGATTCCCATGAGCTTTAGCGGAAGCTGTTCGGTTTGCTAAGGATGATTCTTTCATAATGAACAAGCATTTTTGCATAGTCTGTAAACATAGTAAAGACTGTGAGGTGGAATTATGCCAAAAGAAGCAGAAATTTCCTGCAAAAATGTATTTAAGTGTGAAGATAAGTCGGCATTAAAAAAAGAGTTCAATCAGAAATGGATAGAACTCATCAATCAATTAGAAAAATCCAAAGGACAGGTATTACCTGTAAAATGATAGACAAACATTTCTCAACACGGTATAATAAGTGTAGGTGGAATGTTTGTTTTATCTTCTCTTTAAGGGAGATAAAATATGATGAACACAAAGTCAAAAGTTGCTATTTATTGCCGCTTATCAGAAGAAGATAGAAACAAACAACATGAAACTGATGATAGTAACAGTATTCAAAATCAAAAATCCATGCTGATTCAATATGTATTGGAACAAGGTTGGGAAGTCTACAATATATACAGTGATGACGATTATACTGGTTCAGATAGACGAAGACCAGAATTTAACAAACTGTTAAATGACGCTGAACACCGAAAATTTGATATTATCCTCTGTAAAACACAATCCAGATTTACCAGAGAGTTAGAGTTGGTGGAAAAATACATACATGGATTGTTTCCTATTTGGGGGATTCGTTTTATCAGTATTGTAGATAATGCAGATACCGCTAATAAAGGAAACAAAAAATCAAGACAAATCAATGGTCTGGTTAATGAGTGGTATTTAGAGGATATGTCAGAAAACATCCGCAGCGTATTGACTGACCGCCGGAAGAATGGATTTCATATTGGTGCATTTGCTCTTTATGGTTATAAAAAAGACCCCGAACAAAAGGGACACCTGATTATTGACGAAGAAGCTGCTGCTGTTGTCAGAGAAGTTTTTACTTTATTTTCACAGGGATATGGCAAAACAGCGATTGCCCGTATGCTGAATGACCGTGGGATTCCAAACCCTACGGAATATAAACGGCTTCATGGTTTACGCTATAAGCAGCCTACCAGAAAAAATAGTACCTTATGGAAATATTTTGCTATTTCCGATATGCTGACAAATGAAATTTATATCGGAAATATGGTTCAAGGAAAATACGGCAGTGTTTCGTATAAGACAAAACAAAATAAGCCCAGACCTAAAGAGGAATGGTACAGAGTAGAGGGAACACACGAACCGATTATTGACCGTGAACTTTGGGATAGAGTACAATCTATGGTAGCTGAAAAAGCAAAACCATTTACAGTAGGAACCATAGGGCTGTTTGCCAGAAAAGCTCGCTGCATGAACTGTGGCTATACCATGCGTTCTAATAAGCAGACAGATGGAAGACATTATTTACAATGTTCAAATCGCCATGTTGCAAAGGACGCTTGCATAGGCTCATTTATTTCTGTGAAGAAGTTGGAGCAGGCAGTTATTTCTGAACTGAACAAGTTATCACAAGAATATCTTGATAAAGATGAATTGGAACAGAACGTGGAATTTCACTCCAACGTAAAGGAGAAAAAAACTGCTTTAGAAACACAACTTGCTACTTATCAAAAAAAGATTGAAGAAGACGCAAAGGTAATCAGAGAACTTTATCTTGATAAAGTAAAAGGGATTCTTTCCGAAAATGATTTCCTGAATTTGTCAAAAGACTTCACAAATGACAGAGAACGGCTTGAAAAGCTGGTGATTGAAACGCAAAAACAGCTTGATGTAATTGAGAGAAAAATCCAGACAGGCGATAATCGCCGCCAGCTTATTGAGCAATACACAAATCTTGAACATTTAGACAGAGAAACCGTTGAAACTCTAATTGATTATATATTAGTAGGAAAACGGATTCCAGGGACAAGAAATGTCCCGATTGAAATACATTGGAATTTCTAAGTTCTGTAAAATCTGGTGTCTGGCACACCAGATTATATAGAACTTCTACTTAACACTTCTATGTTGCACTTATGCAGTTGCACCATCCGCAGCCATATCTTCATGTAAATCTGTAATTGGGTCACCCTTGGACTGAAAATAAGTTGCTGTCCACGGTGTTCCACTGGCTGCCTGCGGCCAAAGTGCAAGTGTGTGGTCCACATAATATTTATCAAAACCAGAAGCCTTAATTTCCTCCGGAGATAAATCCTTGGTAAGCTGGTAAACAATGGCACATATCATTTCCATGTGGGCAAGTTCCTCTGTGCCAATATCGGTTAAAATTCCTGTCACTTCTTTGTACGGCATGGTGTACCTCTGTGATAAATAACGCATGGACGCAGCTAATTCTCCATCCGGTCCACCGAACTGACTGATGATTACCTGGGCCATCTTCGGATTGGTCTGGGTAATTTTTACGGGATATTGTAAACGTTTTTCATAATTCCACATAAACTAACACCCTCCTTCCTGCCACGGCCATGGCTCGTTGATCCAGTTCCATCTGTCTGAGCAGGAAGGAACAGCGGTATCTACTGTGAGTGGTCCATAATATTTTGCATATTCTTTCAACAACTGGTTCCTTTTTTTATTATATTCATAAAAATAGTCCATTGCTTCCTGATCACGAGGATGAGTGTCCAGATAAAGCTTCACATCATCTACCGCAAAGCTCGCATGACCAATCTGCATCAGGAGATCTTTTCTACAAGGTTTGGAATTTGGCATTTCATTCATGCATTACATCCTCCTTTCCCCTTAAACGGAAGATCAAGCTCTTCGAATATGGTTCCTCTGTGGAATCCTTTTCCGGCTTCGTATATGTGTCTCCAGCTCTGCCATGGCACATAAGCCATTGCGATCGGCATTCCATCTAACGCATCATCCCGGTCGCTACATCCAGATCGTTCTCGGTAAACAGGTACTGCCATCGATGGATTTCTTCCATCATTGTTCGCCATACATGAATTACTATTACAGCTATTGTTATTATTGCCACACCCACAATTTGCACGTCTCATATATGGATTATTATTTCTGCAATTTTGCATTGTTTTGGCTCCCCTTTCTTATATCTGCAATATTATTGTATGGTAATTTTTTAAAAAGGGTTCTGACTTTTGCATTCGGTATAATCTGATGCCCGTTTCCGTTTCAAACAGGTCGTAACATCAATAATGCCGCCAGACCATTTCTGATCTGACGGCATCTTTCTTTAGTATTTTATGATGTAACCGGATTGCTCCATTGCTATGCAATTCCCGCAATCCTCGAACACCTCATACTCCCATAAAACGGCGTGTTCACATCATTTTATGAATTTTTACCAAGTGTAACCTTGATATCTTTCTCTGTATATTCACCATTCTTATCCGGGATCTGTACAGTAAGTGTTACCTCTTCCCCGGCTTTATAATACTGAAGCTGTTCCTGAAGAGAGCTCATACTGCTGATGGAACTTCCCTCAAAACCAGTAATGATCGATCCTTTTGTAAGACCGGCTTTCTCAGCTCCGCCACCACTCATAACTTCTTTGACATAAACACCGGTCGGCATATTGTACATCTGTGCACCTTCTTCAGATACATCGTATCCCTTGATTCCAAGATATCCTCTTTCTTCATCTGAAACCTTGCTTCTTGTCTCTTTATTCATCAGATTCTGGATAACATCACTTGCATCTGAGATCGGAATCGCAAATCCCATACCCTCTACTGCCGAGCTGTTGATCTTTGCAGAGTTGATACCGATTACCTCACCATTTGCATTCAGAAGAGCTCCACCACTGTTACCAGGGTTGATTGCTGCATCTGTCTGGATGTATTCTCCGTCAAATCCATCAATTGTTCGTCCGGTTGCACTGACGATACCAGTTGTAACAGACTGCCCATAGCCAAGCGCATTACCGATTGCAATAGCAGGTTCTCCAACCTTCAGAGAATCTGAATCTCCAAGTGTTGCAACCTTAATCGCATTCATTGTATCGTCTGAAATTTTATCAAGCGGAACAGCTACGACTGCAAGATCCCTTGCGGAATCTGTTCCTTTAATCTGCGCTTCCACGCTGTTACCATCATTAAATGTAACAGTAAGTGTATCGCTTCCTTCTACAACATGGTTATTGGTAACAACCAGGAGTTCTGAATCATTCTGGCTGATGATGATACCGGATCCGGCGCTTTCACTCTCCTGCTGGCTGATTCCTCCGAAGAAATTCTGTACTTCCTGTACGCTCATATTGGTAATAGAAACAATTGATGGAAGTGTATTTTCAACGATATCTGATACATCAGATGTCACTGTACTGGTAGATGTTGTAAGCTTTGCGTTCGATACAGTCTTTGTTGTGCCTACGGTACTCTTTGTATTCTTTCCAAGCAGCTTACCAGTCAGATAACTGGTTCCCTGCATCGTCACACCGCCGACTGCCCCAAATAATACGGCTGCTCCTACAACAAGTGCTACTTTTTTCATGTAACCTTTTTTCGGCTTTGAAGTCCTCGGATCCTTCTGTGGTCCTGCTCCGAATCCCTGCTGATTGCCTGCTCCTCTATTTTCATCTGAATCTGGTCTGTAATAATTGTACTGATTGTCCATCATTCAAGACTCCTTTCTTTTCCTTTTCTATAGTTAAGAGTTTAGCCCATAATTGTGATGAAAGTGTGATAAAATATGAAAAAAAAGATGAACGGCACATTTTTATGTCGTCCATCTCGTTTATTCAACAGGAAATTCCGCTGGAACTTCTTGCATCACTTTATTCAACCGTTACAGATTTCGCCAGATTACGCGGCTTATCTACATCCAGTCCCTTTGCAACGGATACATAATATCCCATCAGCTGCAGCGGAATCACTGCAAGCGATGCCTCAAAATGCTCATCTGTCTTCGGAATGTAAACCACAAAATCAGCAGTATCCTCAATGCTGTAATTGCCATAAGTTGTAAGTCCCATCAGATATGCACCACGGCTCTTGCACTCTACCATGTTGCTGATCGTCTTTTCATATAATTCCGGCTGTGTCAGCACACCGATCACAAGCGTTCCATCCTCTATCAGAGAAATGGTTCCGTGCTTGAGTTCTCCCGCTGCATATGCCTCTGAATGAACGTAACTGATCTCTTTCATCTTCAGGCTGCCTTCCATACAGATTGCATAATCAATTCCACGTCCGACAAAAAATGCGTCCTTTGCGTTTGCCTGCTTTGCTGCAAACCACTGGATTCTTTCTTTATCTTCAATAATCTTTTCAATCTTCTCCGGGATTGCCTGTAATTCGGCAATATAATTTTCATACTGCTCTTCAGTGATTGTATTTTTTACTTTGGCAAACTCAATTGCAAGGATGTAAGAAGCCATCAGCTGTGTACTGTACGCTTTCGTTGTTGCCACAGAGATCTCCGGTCCTGCAAGAGTATAGAATACCTTATCCGCTTCTCTTGCAATAGAAGATCCGACTACATTGACAATTCCAAGTGTACGGATTCCCTGTGCTTTTGTCTCACGGAGCGCTGCAAGACTGTCTGCGGTCTCTCCTGACTGGCTGATAATGATCACCAGACCATTTGGATCCAGAATTGGCTTACGGTAACGGAATTCAGAAGCCAGCTCCACACGAACAGGAATCTTCACCAGATCCTCGATCACATACTGTGCCACCACACCTACATGGTAAGCAGAACCACATGCTACAATGTAAATCTGGCTTGTTCTCCGGATATCCTCTTCCGCTAATCCGATATCTGTCAGATCAAACTTTCCGTCTTTTAATACAGAATTCAGAGTATCCTTAACCGCTCTTGGCTGCTCATGGATCTCTTTCATCATAAAATGCTCATAACCGGCTTTTTCAGCTGCTTCCGCATCCCATTCGATGGTCTTCATCTCCTTCTGGATTTCTTCACCATCCAGATTGTAGAAGGTAATTTCCTCTTTGCTGACCTTTGCCATCTCCAGGTTGCCAATATAGTATACATTTCTTGTATATTTCAAAATAGCCGGCACATCTGATGCAATAAAACTCTCTCCATCTCCTACGCCAAGAATCATCGGACTGTCTTTTCTTGCCACATAAATTTCTTCCGGATAATCCTTGAACATCACAGCAAGCGCATAAGATCCACGAATACGGACCAGAGAATGGTTGATCGCATCTACCGGTGTTCCTTCATACTTTTTATAATAATAATCGATCAGCTTAACAGCAACCTCTGTATCCGTCTCAGAGTAGAATGTATATCCTTTGCGGAGCAGCTTGTTCTTTAACTCCTGATAGTTTTCAATAATACCGTTGTGTACAGCAACTACATTGCCATCGTCACTCATATGCGGATGCGCATTGTTCTCTGACGGTTCCCCGTGTGTTGCCCATCTGGTGTGACCGATTCCACAAGTTCCCGGAACGGCTGCACCACCATTGGTCTTCTCAAACAGTACTTTCAAACGGCCTTTCGCCTTGATAACTTCTGTCTCTTCTGTTCCATTACGAACAGCAAGTCCTGCTGAATCATATCCACGATACTCCAGCTTTGACAGTCCATCCAGTAAGATCGGAGCCGCCTGCTGCGATCCAACATATCCTACGATTCCACACATTTATCTATATCCTCCAGTCTTTTTTGCGAAAATAAATTTTACTCTTTTCGTTACATTGTAGCAAACATGGGACTTTTTGTAAAGAATAAGCGGGAATAACAATCGTCATCCCCGCCTTTCTCCTTAATCCTAATCCAGATCAATAAAATCCATTTCGAAAGTATCACCTTTTTTACGCTTTTCTTTCTTGATATTATAATCATCGAACGAATCAAAGTCGTCATCATCAAAATAGTCATCAAACTCATCAACGCTGCGAGTATCATCACTTATTCCTTCGTCATCATAATCATCGTCGAAGTCATCATCATAATAATCATCATCGTCGAAATCATCATCGAAGTCGTCATAATCATCTTCGAAATCATCATCCTGTCTCTTTTTGAACTGTGATTTCTTTTCTGCCTTAACAGGCTGGATCGGTTTTACCGGATTACGTTGCGGCTCATCGTCCAGTTCATATTCATCATACAGATCATCCAACTCTCTGTTGCGGTTATGTAACTTCACAACGGAAACAAGAAGGAAGATTACCAGAAGAATAACGATAACTGCTGCCGCTGCTACAAACCAGATCAGATGATCGGAAATCTTTTCTAAAATTGCGTCAAACTTGCTTGCACTCTTCTTATCCGGTGTAGTCGCAGACTTCGGAGTCTCCATTCTCTGATAAGTATGCTCTACAGAGTCATATAAATAGAGGGATTCTTCACCGTCATTATTTACTGCATATAATACATAGAAACCATCGCGGTCCGGTTCATCCCAGATTTCAAAAGTCTTGCCGTTGATCTCCAGATTTCCTTTTGAATACTTTGATGGCATAGACACTTTACTGCCTGCATCAAAAATTACGATAGAATAAGTATCTGAAATCACAACCTGTTCTGCCGGTGAGAAGCTGCTGTCAGATGAATCATACATCCAGAAATCGCCTTTTCCATCACCGTCTACCAGGTAAGCCATCTGAAGTCCTGTCTTTTCCTGCACAGCACCTTTATACGTCGAATCATTATAAGTAATCTCTCCTGCTGTAAATCCAGCTGGAATCATGCTGTCTGAGAAATCACCGGATAAGGTATACTCCTGACCATCAATCGTGACACTTGTTCCACTCGCAACATCCTTGATCTTGCTCGGATCTCCTGCTCCGATCGTAACATCCGCATATCCTTCTTCACATGCCACACTTGATCCAGCGCTGTCTGTAACCGTCGCATCTCCCTGTTCAAGTCTTGTACTTCCTTCCTGGAGAGCCTGGAATTTCATTGTAAACTCAATCCGGTCACTACTTCCGTCACCTGAACCTTTAAATGTCAGATTACCATCCGTGTCTGCATTCACTCCGTCTCCCTCTTCAAATCGCATATAAGAAGGATCGTAAGTCATATGAATCGTCGCGTCTCCGATTACATCTCCGCTGACAACTGCTGTACCTGTGATCGTAAATTCATCCCCGACACTTGTCTCAAGATCAGAAAAGAATATCACACCATTTGCAGCTAGCGCCATCACAGAAAAACATGGTACGATCAGACATACAGACAAAAGAATTGTCGCTATTTTTTTCGTAAACTTCATCTTCATGTACTTTCCTCTTTCTAACCATATTAATTGTAAGTATAAATACTCTTAGATTCTATCTTACACTTTTTATGGGGAAATGTCTACTTGTTTGTAGAAATTCCCATTGTATCAATTTACGGACAACTCCGTTCTGCTTTATTTATCCGAAGAAAAACCCCGGCATAAACCGGAGTTCTTCTCTAATTTGCATTTTCAGTTGTTCCGCCTGCTTCGCTTTCTGCGCCTCCACCAGGATCCGGGGTTGGTGTTGGATCCGGTTCCGGATCTGGCGCTGGATCCGGTTCCGGCGTTGGAACTGGAGTCGGTTCCGGCGTTGGAGCTGGAGTTGGTTCCGGCGTTGGTGTTGGTTCTACATAAGTATTATCATCATATCCTCCATTCCATGAATTGTCCCAGGAATTTCCTCCGTCATACCAGTAATCATTCGATCCGTCATTATAATTATACTGATAATTATCCTGCGTATACCCCTGCCATGCATCCGGCGTTTCAATACCACTTGTATCTACACCTGCATCTGGCTGATTCATTGGCTGGTCCTGATTATCGGTATTTTCCTCCTGCTGGTTTTCAGCCTCTTCAGCTCTTTTCTTTTTCAAAATGTTAATATCTACATCGTTAATCAGCATATCGTAGAATGTAGATTTCTTTTTCAGTTCCTTATCTAATTTTTCTCTTCCGCAGTGTTCTGTAAGAGTCTCCACACCTGAAAATAAATTCACACCAAGACCAAGTTTCTCTCCTGTAATCTCTGCTCCCAATGCTGCAAGTGTCGTTGGAAACATATCCATTGTAGAAAATTCTCGATTATGTGTTTTTTCAAAAGAAGTATCAAGATTTTCTGGTAAATTTATAAATGCATTATATACACTTCTCTCATAATCGTTACTCACATCATTACAAAAATCAGAATCCATTGTTAAATGATCCCCACTTATTATAATTGTTGTGTTCTCATAAAACGGCTGTTTCTGAATCCATTTAACAAATGCATCAACCTGTCTGCTTGAACATGCCATTACATTTGCGTATCGATTATCTCCAAATTCATTTTGGCACTGCTCACATACATATCCGTCTTCAAAATGTGTATCTACCGTCAACATCGTAAAATTAAATGGCTCATCCTTTATTCCTATTTCGCTTAACTTTTCTTTTGCATTTTCAAATAACTTTTTGTCTTCATACCCCCACCATACCCAATAACCTTCTGGGATTTTTCCTTCTTCTACCGCCGTAGTATAATCAAATATTTCTGTTTTACCATGGCTCTCAAAGTATGTTCTTCTTCCTCCAAAAGTAGCATCTGATCCAATCATAAAATATTGATTATATCCTTCTTCTGATAAAATATCTTCTAAATTTTTTGCTTTTGAAGAAAAGGATGTCTGCTGCGCTAACGTATCATTAATATCTTCATTCACATTTCTAATATCTTCTGTATTTTTTATTGGAATTCCAGATGTCTGGGCGAAAATTCCTCCCATCGTCCATGTGCATCCATACGCAGGATATCCACCACCCAATTTATCTGAATTGGAAAAATTAGTATTTTCTTCTGCAAGAGTCGTCAATTCCGGAATACAGTTGAAATCCATTCCACCGCCATCTTCTTTTGACGCATAAGTGGATTCCATCGACTCCAGATAAATATAAATCAGATTTCTTTTTTGTTCTGGAAATGTAATCTTCGTTGTACGTGGATCCACATAATTCTGTTCAATAAAATGCGATTCTTTCTTCTGACTCGCAAGATATTCTTTTACATCCAGTTCATCATATACTTTACAAGCTGCTTCACCTGCACTTCCACAGGCAATCACAGCTACAAGAAATAACGCAATCATACATTTTCCATGCTTATTCCTTAATCCTATAATCAGGAAAATAGATAAAAATAATACTAATACTGCCAATGGTACACATGCATTGATCCCATCCAGTACTACATCTGAGTTTGTCCCATCAAGCGGTACTTTCAGATGAAAAATAATTTCATCGATAGACAACAGCCCCCACGTGTCTAATACCCAGTTTCCCAGATTATAAAGAATAAATCCAAGAACCGATATTATGATCATTAGAATACAATAAAATCCATATCCGATACTCTTTATCTTTGGTTTTTTCATTTTCCTTTCATTTCCTTTACTTAGTATTTGCAAACATACATAATATAGTAAAGCATAAATATAAAAAAATTGCAATATTCACAAGCAATACAAATTCTAAAAAATGTTTTATTCTGTCATTGCTTAATAACTTACACTTAGTTTTTAAAGCCAAAAATTTTTCTAACCAAAGTAATCTTTGATAAAACAAATGCACCCCCTAAATCTAAAAGCACTTTACCGGCAATAATCAAAATCAACTGAATATTTGCTGACATTCCATTCACAACATATTTTTCTGTTATCTGCCACCACGGAAGAAGATCAAGTTCTACAATATGCACACACAATATCAACAAACTATATCTTCCAAGATATGCCAAACTTCCACCAATATATTTCGTCCTACACTCAATAATTTGGAGATTAAAATAACAATCACACATGCACATATACAGCCAAAAATATCTATTATCCCTCGTCCAATATCACAATGCACTAACCAGAACAATTGGAAATTTTTTATAAATGAAATCCAAGTAAGTAGTGCAAAAAGAACTGAAAAGATTTTCACTTCCTTTGGCAACTCACTAATTTTAGTCTTTGCGCCCCTCCAGAGATATCCCATATAAATGAACATTGTAGCACATGCTCCTGCCTGTATGCTAAAAGGAAACCAAAATATTCTTCTTGAAAAATATCCTACTGCAAACAAACCCACTATAAATAACAATCTAATATATTTATCAAACTTGAACGATATTCTCAAGAAAATACTCCCCCAGAAAGTTGCCCACAAAAACCATATTGCACCAATTCCCGGTATCCAGAATGGCTCTGTATATGTATCACCTGCCCCATATAAAGCTGCATAACACCAGTTTTGAAATTCATCAAAAGCATTTTCCACCATACGCCCTTTAACGTTCCAATAATGATTATGACTATGCTGGTTATTATATATGGAACAAGCAATGTTTTTGCCTTATTTTTTATAAAACCATTCAAATCGCGCTTCTTATTCGTAAAATATCCTGTAATAAAGAAAAAAATAGGAACATGAAATGTAAACACAATTCGATTAATACTGGCATTTCCTAAATGGCCTAATATAATACAGATCATTGCTATCCCTTTAGCTATATCTATATATTGCAGTCTGGTACTTTTTGTTTTCATAACATTTATCCCCACTCAATTTCCACATTTTCTCTGTCTTTTTCCGATATCCTTCACATCAAAATTCGCAAACGGAAGCATCAAAAACACATCATAATACGCTTCAAATATATGATGCTCCATTACTGAATGAATGCAGACAATTGCCATAGCCATTAACATATATGGAAGATTTAAGTTTTTGATCATTATAATTGAAATAATCAGCATAACCAGTATAAATACCACCAGTCCTAACCTCATCAAAATATTCACATAAGAACTATCAATAAAGAAATAGTCTGCTACCACTTCTGTTGATCCTCCATTTCCACGCATTGGAATGCCCTGTCCCCATATCTGAACATCATACCTGTCAAAAACTTCTTTTCCTAAAGAAAGTCTCGTTGAAAAAAGAGTATTTAATTTTGCCATCCATTCTATATCTGGTCGATAAAATCTTGATACTAAGATCATAAATCCAGCTAAACCATATGGTGCCACCAGACATAAAATTTTTAGTAATAGTGATGGTATATATCCCTTTCCTTTCTTTGCAGCTAATTTGTTTCTAATTTTCAAATAAACAACACATATAATCAAAATCATCATTACAATTTCACTATTCCGTACATCACAATATTTTTCAAACAGAACCACACTGATTATCATCATTCCAATTTCTATCCATGTGCATCTTGCCTGTCGGAGTACAATCCATGCTGTTATCATAAAAACAATGCCCGCCGCAAAATCTGTAGGATAAATAAACCCAAATGACATCCGCACCTGATCTCTCCTATGGTAAACCAAATTCGTGATAACTCCTGTATATCCTGCAATCAATAATCCCGTTTCAAGCAATCATCAGCTCCAGAATATCTCCTTGCAATTACAAATGATCCAATAATCAGAAATACAAATAATATTTTCTTTATATCCACTGGTCTCATCACCATATACCGGAACAATACTACCAGTCCAATCCCTATCTGAACACAGAAATAAAAAAAGGTGGCCACGGAATATGTGCCATCGTTGTCCAGCTGTAAGTCAAAACCAGCCATACGGCATAAATTCCAAGAAAAAATATTTCTGATAAATTACATTTGAATTCATAAGATGAATTTATCCATTTCCCCTCTACCTTATTGTTAATTTACTTTATCCAATTCATTTTATTTCCTCTCTTTACAGACAGTTTAAATCAGGATATGCTTTGCAACATATCCTGATTTATCCAAACCTTTTATAATTCCTCAGCCACCATCTCCAGTGCCGCCTCAATTACCTTATCCATATCATAATACTTATAATTTCCAAGACGTCCACCAAAGATCACATTCTTTTCCTGCTCTGCAAGCTTTCTATATTCTTCAAACAGCCTATTGTTCTGTTCGTTATTTACCGGATAATACGGTTCCATTCCTACTTTCCATTCGGAAGAATACTCTTTGGAGATAACAGTTTTTTCCTGTTTTCCAAATTCAAAATGCTTGTGTTCGATAATACGTGTATAAGGAACTTCTCTTTCTGTATAGTTCACAACTGCATTTCCCTGATAGTTATCTGTATCAAGTACTTCTGTCTCAAATCTTACCGAACGATATTCCAGTGCTCCAAGCTTGTATCCGAAATATTCATCAATCATTCCGGTAAACAGTGTCTTCTCTGCGATATCCGGATTTTCTTTGATAAATTCAAAGTAATCGGTATCTGTCTTTACTTCGATTCCGTCCAGCATCTTTTCAATGATCTTTGTATATCCTCCGATCGGGATTCCCTGATATCTGTCATTGAAATAGTTGTTGTCAAATGTAAATCTTACCGGTAAACGTTTGATGATGAATGCCGGAAGGTCTTTGCAGGCACGTCCCCACTGTTTTTCGGTATAACCTTTTACCAATTTCTCAAATACATCTTTTCCTACAAGAGATAATCCCTGTTCTTCCAGGTTCTTCGGCTCTGTGATTCCAGTCTCTGCAACCTGTTTTGCGATCATATCTTTTGCTTCCTGCGGTGTCTTGATATTCCACATTTTGCTGAATGTATTCATGTTGAACGGCAGATTGTAAAGCTCATCCTTGTAAATTGCTACCGGTGAGTTAATGTAATTATTGAACTCTGCGAACTGATTGATGTAATCCCAAACCTTTTTGTTGGATGTGTGAAAAATATGTGCTCCGTATTTATGAACATTGATCCCTTCAATATTTTCACAGTAAATATTTCCACCAATATGCGGACGTTTGTCAATTACCAGGCAGGTTTTTCCTTTTTTCTTTGCTTCATAGGCAAAGACTGCTCCGTATAATCCTGATCCAACTACTAAATAATCGTACTTCATAACACTAATTCCTCTCTTTATTTCTTTGTGAATTTATCTTTTATCATCTTTGTCATTCCCACAACACTTCCCACTCCATAACTCAAATGGAGTAAAAAGAAGATTCCCGGAAGTAAAAGCTGACAGATATGTTTAGCTTCATTTTTGACCGCAAGCACTGCCATACCGATTGCACCACACCAGTATGTGATCCACATGGTGATTGCAAGAAATGGCTTTTTCACCGCTGCCAGAATCGTTGTTACGATAATCGCAAGTACAAATGCAAATGGCACAAAATGATAAATGCTAAGGCATCCCGGACACACGCCTAAGGTTCTCGCTACCCATTCTCCATTTCCATATTTCTGTTTCATCATTCCCGGAACGGAACTTCTCACATACTGCCAGGAATGGATCTGTGGATCATAACACAGACGGTATCCCGCCTTGCGAATGCGGTAATGCATTTCATTATCTTCTGTCCTTCCAAGATTCTCATTGAAAAGGCCTACTTTTTCAAATACTTCCCTGCGATAAGCAGCATGAAACATGGACTTGACGTATTTCTTTTCATTTTTCCTGCGAAAACCGGCAATCCCACTTCCAAACATTGAACTTTCTGCACTTAAAAGAAGTCGCTGCCACGGTGTGTCCTTTTCCGGAAGATTTGGTCTTGGTCCTCCGGTAACATCTTCTCCGCTTTCCATGCATTCCACATTTTTCGATACAAAATCTGTCGGAATACGACCATGGGCATCCAACCGGATAATGATATCTCCCGTTGAGGTCCGGATTGCCTGATTCCAGCCGGATGCCTGGTTATCTCCCGGATTCTCCGTAACAGTGCAGTTATAAAACTGAGAATTTTTTTCTGCAAAGTTTTCCATGATTCCTCTGGTTCCATCTTTTGAACCACTGTCTACCATCACAACTTCGATCTGTCCGGCCGGGAAATCCTGCTTTGTAATATCATCCAGCAGATGTGGAAGATATCCTTCTTCATTTCGCGCAATCGTACAAATTGATACTAACATATGCTTCTCCTATAAATTTGCCCTATCGCAACACCGCAAAAACTGTCATGAACATTGTCATAAAATCTCTCCAAAGACTGTATTTGCGCAGGTCTTCCAGATTATAGCTCATCTTTTCCGGAAGCACTTCATGAATATATGCGTGATCGACATCTTCTACATGTTCCAGCATCTCGCCTTCATCTTTATAGCAGACACTCGCTCTTGAAGTAATTCCTGCCGGAAGTAGAAGCGTAGCATACATTTCCTTCGTATAACCCTTCACATATTTCACAACTTCCGGTCTGGTTCCGACGAAACTCATCTCTCCGCGAAGTACATTGATAAGCTGCGGAAATTCATCAATCCTGCATCCCCTGATCACTTTTCCAACACGGGTCAGTCTTGCATCCTGACTGATCGTGATCTGAGTTCCCATCTTGTCTGCATTCTGTACCATAGTACGAAATTTTAAAATGTAAAATTTCTTTCCGTACTGTGTTACACGAACCTGTCTGTAAATTACCGGTCCCGGTGAATCCAGCTTGATTGCAATACTTATAACTAACATGATCGGTGATAAAATGACAAGCAAAATCATCGAAAGCAGAATGTCAAAATAACGTTTTAATTTTAATTCTTTTTCATGTCTGATCAGGATATCATAATATTTTTTTACTTCGTCCGTTCTCATAAACTTCGGAAGTTCTTCCCATTTTCTCATACAGCATTCCTATCCGATGCATTCCTTTAATACATCTGTCACGTATTTTACCTCTTCATCGGTAAGTTTCGTATGAAGCGGTAATGTAATTGCATTTTCAAATAAAGCATAAGCATTTGGATAATCTTTAATATCAAATCCCATATTTTTGTATGCAGATAACAACGGTAACGGTTTGTAATGCACATTCGTTGCTACGCCATGCTCTGCCATTTTCGTAATGATCTCATTACACTCTTCCCGCATTTTTCCCTGAACACGGATCAGATACAAATGTCCGCTGGACTTATGATCTGTATCAAAATGATTCAGTACACTCACAGGAAGACTTTCCAGTGCTTTATCATACATTCCTATGATTTCCCGACGACGTGCCAATAATGCATCATAGCGCTTTAACTGTACCAATCCAATAGAAGCCATGATATCGGTCATATTGCATTTGAAATAAGGTGCCACAACATCATACTCCCATGCGCCAAGCTGCGTCTTAGCAAGCGCATCCTTGGACTGGCCATGCAGTGAAAAGAGCATATATTTTTTATAAATGTCATCATCATCCACACCTTCAATCGGGCGCCATGTGACTGCTCCTCCTTCCGCTGTGGTAAGATTCTTTACTGCATGGAAGGAAAAGCTTGTGAAATCTGCAGCCTGTCCACATTTCTTTCCTTTTCGCTCTGCGCCAAATGCATGTGCAGCATCTGCCACCACAATCACTCTGCCAAACTTCTCCTGAAGTTCATTTGCCGGATGGAAAAGTGATTTCTTTGCTTCTACAATTTCAAATATCTTATCATAGTCACACATAATTCCGGCAAGATCTACCGGAATTATGACTTTCGTCTTTTCATTGATAGCGTCTGCCAGTTTTTCATAATCCATCTCATAGGAATCTTTCGCCACATCAATCAAAACCAGTTTTGCGCCCACATGTGAGACAACACTTGCTGAGGCACTATAGGTATAGGCTGTCGTGATCACTTCATCTCCAGGTCCGATTCCCAGAAGACGCAAAGTCATCTCCAGACAGGCTGTGGCTGAATTCAGGCAAACAACCCGGTTAGTTCCCATATACTCGGCCAGCTTCTTTTCAAAGAGCTTCGTCTTTGGTCCGGTGGTGATCCAGCCACTTCTTAAAGTATCCACAACTTCTGCTATCTCCTCCTCTGTGATATCCGGAGGAGAGAAAGCGATATGCATGTTTTTCATAAAAAAACTTCTTTCTTCATAAATTTTAGATCTTTATTGATACTTTTCTAATTCTAAATACTCTTTCCAGAACTTATAAGATGTCAAATATTTTCTTCTGTTATAATACGCTTTATCTACTTCTTTGTGAATTTTTTTATAACGCTTCACTGTTTCAAGATAGTATTTCATGACCTGTCTGAATTTTTTCTTATCCAGATATCTAATTTCTGCAGTATATGCATTTGGATTAATCGCAATGACACTATCTACAAGGCATTGTCTCTGTGGATTATAGAACCAGTCATGAGCAACCGCCGCCGGCCCTTTCCGTAACCATTTTTTTGGCCATAAAAACTGTCCATTAAAAGTCAGACGATAAAAAATGGTATCCTTCAGACTTCTGTGATCTGTTTGATAAATAGAATCAATATCCACCCCATATTCATCAAATTCTGCAAGATCTGCCATATTTGCATTTTTTGCGGACATTGTTTTTAATCGTTCCTGACATTTTTCCGCTTCAATAAAAGCAGGTCCTTTTAAATAATCTCTGATTGCATCAACAATGATTTCTGCAGCATCATAATTAAAGCGCAGTATTTCCGTTAAAAACATACCATTAAAACGTTTCCAGATACGTTCTCTTCTGTTTCTGGACGGATTACATGCCTCTTCAATCAAAAAGTTACGGAATACTTGATAATATTCCATGAAATAATTGAACTTTAAAGTAAAGCCCATATGCCATACGCAAATACCGTTCATGGTAATAAATTTAGCATTATTACGGAAACTGAATTCCGTATCATCAACACGGATAAACAATGGTAATGCAAATCCGTTTTTCTCGATCATTGTTACCGGTACACAACAATACCACCAGCCAGCATAGGAATCAGCCTTTTTCGTTTTTGCTTCCTCTTTTTGAAGCATTTCAGCCATCTCTACAATTTTTCCATGACCTTTTGAAGAATTCTGTCCTCCATCTACTCCTAAAAATCCCACATCTTCATGGAAAACATCCATCTCTTCATAACAAAGCATGGCACCACTGATAATATAATCTTTATATTTTTCTTTTGCCAGTAACAATAATAAATATGTTCTTTTTATACTTTCTGATAAAACAACAACATCATCATCCATCAATAATACATGAGTCGCCTTTGGTTTCTGGCGAATAGATTCGATCATTCCTCGTGTAAATCCACCTGAACCGCCTACATTTTTATTTCTGTGATAATAAATATGCGGACCTTCAAATTCTTCCGCCGACAATACTCGACCCTCATCATTATCAACGATGTGAAGATAAACATTTTTTCCAATGATATCATCCTGAGTTAAAATTTCATCCTTGATCATTTTAACATTTTTACGAATAAAGTCTTCTTTTTTAAATGTTGTCGTTGCGATTGAAAGTCTCACTTCATTGAAATCACTTTCATTTACCTCAGCGTAATAACCGCCACCATATACACAGCACTCTGAATACATACGCAGTTCAAATGCAACCAATGTGTCCTTATTTGATGGAATATCAACAATAATTTCTGCTTTTTGATCACAATGGTATTCTTTCTTTAACAAAACGTTTCTTTTTGCCGAATTTTCAATTCTATGATATCCGGACAGAACCAGTTCAAAGTCACCTTTAATTACAAGCTTTAACATCGTTCTGCCGATTTTTGTATGTTTTTTCCATTTTTTCATAGAAAAGGCATTTAAATATGCCCCAAAATCACATGCACTATATTTTGAAAATACAAAACATTTTTCTTCAGCATCACGGATTCCTAATCCACCCTTATAAAAAAGATCGGCATTATCTGTATATTCTTCTTTATCTGGAAATAGAATACTTTGTAATTTTAACTCCATTGTTTACATCTCCTTATTTTGTACTTCTTTTAACTCTAAATAACTGCTCCAAAAATCCTTGCTTTCAAGTTTCGAATGATTTTTTCTATATTCTTCACAAACCTTGTCATAATGCAAATCTATTAATCGAAATACTTTCAACATTTTTATATATGCTTTTAGTAGTTCTATCCTGCTCCGCTTCACACAAATTGCATTTCCTGCTGCATCAGCATACACAACCTCATTGCAGCGGAACAAGTCATAAATATTCGGATTTGGTCTGGCTACTTTTGTCGCTCTGTTTTTATATGCAGGCAGGAAATGACCATTCATTGACAACATGATCAATATTCGTTTTAATTTACACGGTGGTTCAGCCTCCGGTCTACCACATGGATCCATATCTTCCGACCTGATTCCATTATGTCCTATAAATTCTTCTGCCGACATAGACTGATAATTATATTTTTTTAATCCATCATGCACACCTAAGGTATCCGAATTATAAAACCACTTAAAACCTCTTAAAAAATCAACCGCACCTTTCAAATTCAGATCCACATATTTATATCTGTATTTTCCGATATTACTGCTGACCTGCACGAAAAGCATCTTTTTAAAATCCTTTGCAGCAAACTGCGGATTATGGATTGCATTCGTAATTGCCAGATTTCTGACATCATAATACTCCAGGAAACCAGGTAATTTATTTTCAAAAGCTTCATGCCAGATCGTTATTCCATTTAAGAAAATAAACTGCCCCTTTGCCCTCAATCCATATTCTATATCATCTCTATGGATAAAAAACGGCAAAGGATAATGCATTTCCTTAATAAACGGAACCGGAATACACGAATACCACCAGCCTGTATACTCTGCTTTTTGAATCTGCTCATTTATCACAACATTTTTTAATTGTGTCATGTCAAAATTATGGTTATTCGCAACAATATCACCATCATTCCAGCAGGCACCACATTCATACTGCAGAGTTGGCAAATCTTCTCTTAATAATGAGCCTCCGATTACTGCCATTCTATATTTCTCTTTAAGCAGGGTCAATAATGTATAAGTTCGTTCTATCGCTTCAGGAGAAATCACTGCATCGTCATCCATCAATAAAACATGTGTAATACTATCATCTCGCATATGTTCGAACATAGTTCTGGTAAATCCACCCACTCCACCAAGGTTTTTATTCTTAACAATGCGAATATGTTCATCCTCGATTTTTTCTCTTACTAATGTACCGCCATTATCGGATATGCATACCGACAAATGTCCATAAGATAAGGCATTCTCATTGTTAAGCAAATTTTCTTTTAATACTTTCATATTTCGCTCAACATACTTCTCACGTTTGAAAGTACAAATGCCTATTCCTATTTTAACTTCCTTCTTTTCCCTCTCTTCATCAGTCATATAACTTGCTGCATAGAGGGCTGTATCCTCCTCAGCGATTATGGATACACCTACTACTCCACTCTCCGGTAAAGCAAATATTGGAGTATTCACGGAATCTTCGCCTTTGCTTTCCATTGGAAATTGCATAATTATCTTCGAACATACTTTTTTATTCTTGCAGGATAAGGCATATATGACAACCTTTATTTTTCCTTTAAAATTAACAGACACACAAACCGATTGAATACCTGTATACTTTCTCCATTTTTCAGCAGAAAAAATATTCATATATGTCAAGAAATCTGCTTCACCACCTGCATTAAGCAATATTCCACTCTCTGACTTAATTCCGTTTTTTAATTTATAGTATAATTCTGGTTCCTCAACAGACTGTTGATTCCATACAATTTTTTGTAATATCATGCTTTTCACCACTTACTGATTCATATGCATATATTCAGTTGTTACTTCTTCTACCAGACCACTCATTCGAACATTTCCTTTGTCAATCCAAATAGCATGATCACATAACTGTCTGACAGAATTTATATCATGAGAAACATATAACAGAGTTGTTCCTCCACTCAACATCTGCCCCATTCTCTCATAACATTTCTGCTGGAACTGGTAATCACCAACGGATAAGATTTCATCAACCACGAGAATATCCGGTCTCACCATGGTAGCTATTGCAAATCCAAGTCTTGCCTGCATACCAGAGGAAAAATTCTTAATCGGAACATCCAAGAAATCCTGCAATTCTGCGAATTCAATAATTTCATCAAAATGCTCTTCCATAAATTTTCTTGAATGTCCAAGTACAGTTCCATTCAAAAACACATTTTCTCTAGCCGTCATATTCATATCAAACCCGGCACCCAATTCAATCAACGGTGCAATGGTCCCTTTTGTAGTAACTGAACCTTTGTATGGTTTTAAAATTCCACAGCAGGCTTTTAAAAGCGTTGACTTTCCGGATCCGTTTGTTCCGATCAGTCCCCACGCCTCTCCTCTTTTTACTTTTAAATTGACATCTTTTAACGCAAGAAATTCCTGGAACATCAATTCGTGTTTGATCAGTTTGATCACATATTCTTTCAGGTTATCTACCTTTTCAGATGCCATGTTGAACCGAATCGTCAGGTTATCAACATCTACAATATATTCTTCGCTCATTCGCCCTTCTCCTAGATATATAAAATGAAGTTATCCTGTGTTTTCTTAAATACACCAAGTCCAATTGACAGCATGATAAAAGCCATTACCCAGCAACCAATAAAGATTCTTGGAGTTGTAAAATGTCTGTATAAAACAAGATCTCTGAAGAACTGGATATAATAAAACATTGGATTACAGTATTCTACCAGCTTTCTGAGCCAGTCCGGAAGCAGCTCGATCGGGTAAAACATTGGGGTTACATACATCCATGCTACTGTGATGGCATTGTAGATATACTGAATATCTCGAAAGAAAACATTCGCAGCAGAAAGGAAAAAGCCCAATCCGCATACAAAGATATACAGCGGAATCACTACCAATGGAAAAAGCAGGATATATGGTGAAAACGGTGCTCTGGTGATCAGCATAACCAGAATCAATGCTCCCATTGAAAAAATAAGGTCGATCAGGGAACTTGTTACTTTTGATAAGGTAAAAATATATTTAGGTACATATATTTTCTTGATCAAAGCTCCATTATCCAACACAGAATACATAGACATATGGGTTGCATTATTCATAAAATCAAATAATGCCTGACCTGTCAGCAGGTAAACCGGAAAGTTTTCGATTCCGCGCTGGAACATTTGGGAAAATACCAGTGTCATTACAAGCATGATCAGCAGCGGATTCAAAATACTCCACACATATCCCAGAAAACTTCTTCTGTATTTTAATTTCACGTCTCTGACTACCAGTTCTCTTAATAAATCTTTATATCTAAAAAATGTATTTATCCTATCTCTTGTTACGCTCATTATTCTTCTCCAATTTAATATGAATCTCTTCGGCCTTTAAATGCAAGTACAGCTAACGGGAATGCAGCATATCTTGTTTTCCGTAAAAACAACACTGCCGGATTCTTTACTCTGTCATACACTTCTCTGTTTTTATGATAAAAATATGCATCTAATTTCATTGCTTCTTTTCGCATACCATTCTTCAGAGGAAAGCTGATATAAATTTTCATCTGACTGGTAAGGATTGTTGCTGTCAATTCCCTGATATACTCCAGATTTGCCTTTGGAGCCGTCTTCTCGACTTTTTTGCAGTACTGATTGAGCCGCATAAGAACCCGCAGATGATTCTTCAGATTCTTCTGCATCTTTTCAATGGACATACTTTGTCCCGGAAGTCCCAGACGATATTGGTAAACAGGGTCTTCCATAAAATATACTGTCTTCACGTAAGGAATCGGAAATGCAATAAACTCTACATCTACATAAAAAGTGTGTTCATCAATCTGTTCATTTGCTTTCCTGAAAAGCTCCGTCTTCACAGTCGTGGCATGCATATCTATGATGGTCTTACCAACAATCTCCTCAAACTGGTAGAGCTTGTTATACTCGATTTTTTCAAACGGATATTCCTGCCTCTTTTCCGGCAGCCGTGTCGTATGGTTGATCCAGGTATAATTCGATGCAACGATATCAGCATCAATTTCTTTTAAAAGTTTCACCAGTCGGATGAAGCTTCTGGTGTCTACCCAGTCATCTCCATCAACAACTTTAAAATATTTTCCTCTTGCCTCACGAGCTCCTGTGTTGATGGTGGAACCATGTCCGCCGTTTTCTTTATTGATCAACCGGAACGTATTTTCATACTTTGAAACATATCTTTCCGCAATTGTTGCAGTATCATCGCTGGAACCATCATTCACGATCAAAACTTCAATATCATCCATGACTTCAGAATTCACAAAGGATTCCAGACAGTCTTCCAGATATGCCTGCACATTGTAACTTGGGACAGTTACTGTTAATATTTTCTCGTCCATTGTTCTCCTAACCTGATTTAATACTATTTTTCTCAAAAAAAGTTGGTTTTACAGATATTTAGTTCTATCTGAATCACCAACTTTTATTCTGATTACTAAAATATTATACTACACTTTTCTTTAGATGGAAAGATTATATCAAATGCTCGCATCTTTGTCAAATCTGCCCACTTTATATACCACTGTGTTTTTCATCTACAATGGGTCCTTCATGACTGATCCTCCCTAAACTGACCAGTTCCTGAAAAGCCTCACTGTCTCTTTTTTTATCTTCCGGTCTGATATGATAAGTAGAAATCATATCTGCAACTTTTTCTTTAATATCCGGACTTTCTTCCATTGCTGCCTTTTCCAGCTCTTGCAGCTGGCTGAGGAAATGTACTTCATCGAACTCAAGAGGTTTGCCGATAAAAATCAGGTTGTTCGCTGTTTTCTGTAGTCCCTCTTCTTTTGTCAGCAATTCCTCATACAGCTTTTCCCCCGGTCTAAGACCGGTATACTTGATCTCCATATTCACACCAAGTGTATATCCGGAAAGTCGGATCAGATTCTTTGCCAAATCAGCAATCTTCACAGGCTCTCCCATATCCAGCACAAAGATTTCTCCGCCATGGGCATAAGCTCCCGCCTGAAGTACCAGTGAAACTGCTTCCGGTATCGTCATAAAATAACGGATAATATCCGGATGCGTAACTGTCACAGGACCTCCTGCCTCCATCTGTTTTTTAAACAGCGGAATAACGCTTCCATTACTTCCCAACACATTCCCGAATCGTACGATCACGTATTCTGTTCTGGAATATTTGCTGAAGGTCTGTACGATCATTTCACACATACGTTTCGATGCACCCATGATATTGGTAGGGTTTACTGCTTTATCCGTAGAGATCAGTACAAATTTCTTTACCCCGTACTTGTCCGCAGCTCTTGCTGTCTTATAAGTACCAAACACATTGTTTTTAATGGCTTCATTCGGGCTGTCTTCCATAAGTGGCACGTGTTTATGGGCTGCCGCATGAAAAACAACATCCGGTCGATAATGCTCCATGACGCTTTCAATTCGACTTGTATTTCGAACAGAACCTATCAGTACTTCCAGCTTCAGATTTGGATACTTACGAACCAGTTCCTGCTGAATGTCATAGGCATTGTTCTCATAGATATCAAAAATGATAAGAAGCTTTGGATTGTGGGAAGCGATCTGACGGCATAATTCACTTCCGATGGAGCCGCCGCCTCCCGTAACCAATACTCTTTTATTTCTCACATACTGCCCAACGCTTTCCATATCAATTTCAATAGTATCTCTTCCGAGAAGGTCTTCGATGGATACTTCCCGCAGGTTTGACACTCCTACATCGTCATTGATCAGCTGATACATTCCCGGTAATATCTTAAGTTTACAATCTGTAAGATTACAGATTCTTAAGATATCTCTGGTATTTTTTGTTCCTGCCGAAGGAATTGCAAGGATAATTTCTTCTGCATCATACTTCTTTGCTGCTTCCTGAATCTTATCTCTTCCTCCGACAATGCGGATTCCATGAATGTATTTTCCTTTTTTGGAAGGATTATCATCAATCACGCAGACAACCTTCTGATTCAGGTATTTACTGCTTTTTAATTCTTTGATGATCATATTTCCGGCTTCGCCGGCACCGATCACAATGGTGTTACGGCTATGCCTGGTTGATTTCTTCAATCCATTTTCCATAGTATGCAAAATGCGATAAGAAAATCGAGTGATGATCGTTGTGATACTTAACAAAATAAAATAGAAGAAATAATAACTTCTCGGAACCTGCAGATACAACAAACTGAAACCGAAAGCCTGAAAGACCGTTGACAGCATTGTTGCACCAAGAATGGCAAGCATCTCATTTATGCTGGCATAAGACCATACCCGGTTATACAGATTAAGTACCAAAAAAATGACTACCGTTGTGATAACATTGATGACCATATAGCTCTCGACACTGTACATATACTCTGCCGGTACCCAGATATTATCCAATTTAAAACGCAAAATAATTGCCAGATAAGAATCCAGGATCACACTTAAGATATCTACAATAAACAGTGCGATCATCCGACTTCTGGAATTTTGCAATCCCCATGTTTTTTTCATAAGCGACCTCCATTTGTACAACATAATACTGTCACAAAATATTACCGTTCTCTAACCAATCTCCGCTTAGTTATATAACTCATATACATATGCCTTTTCATCCTGATACAATTCCTTTGAATTTTTAAGTCCGGTTAATTTTTGTATCTTTTCTAAGCATTTTTCAGGATCCATGGTTACCTTTTCACCGAGATCATCATATTTTTTATCAAGTATTCGATCCAAATATACAACTAATTTGGAATTTTCTATTGAAACGTCCGGTACTTTTATATCCAGATCTTTGTAATACATTTGATATAAACGTTGGTAATTCTGTAATTCTAACCCTTCGTTAATCATTATATAAGACGTTGTATAAACATACAAGCATGTTGTATCTGTATATTCTTTACTGATTGCAATATTATTCTCTCCTTCCGGATATAAATAACAAGGATCATTTACATAATACGTCAAGCCTCCTATCAGCATCATTGAAATAACCATTGCAATCTGAATCTTTGCTTTATTTTTTATCCATAACTTATAGATAAAATAAAGCAGGTAGCAAAACAGCAGAGACAGAAAAGGAAACAAATTCATGATATACCTGTTCACCTGCCATGGCGAGATTTTTGCCGAAATAACAAATACAAAAGCACAAGTAAGTATTATATCACAGATCAAATATGTTTCTCTTTTTACTTTTACATAAACAGTTTTTGTGTGTTCTTTATTATTCACTGCAATTTCATAGTGATCTGCATGATATTGCAGCTTCATTTCCCACAAAACCTGTGTGATAAGATATGCAAGAATTCCAAGGCAGCAGACAATCAGGAGCAGCATGAAGACACCGCCGAACATCTCTTCACTGACTATAACCCAGAATTTTCTGATTCGTGACGTCCAATCTGAAAAATTATGCATATTCTGAAGTGTTTTCTGGCTATGGCTCACTCCTGTACCTGTCAGATTCTTAAGAATTGCAGGGTATAACGCAACAGCACAAACTCCGCCAACGCCTCCGCTCACTACATATTTTCCGGTCATTTTAAAGTCTTTTCGCATGATCATCCAGATCATCTGAAAGATCACCATAGGAAATGCAAAAATCACAAAATAGTAATGTGTAAATACACCGCCAAAAGTAGCAAGCAAAATACTAATCAAATTTTTCATTTTGATTTTTCTTGATGCCATCATTTCCAAATGTTCATATGCGAAAATGGTACACCACATGGTTAATAACATATACATTCGAATATATGTCACCATATTTACCGCTGCAATACTAAATCCAAAAAACAAAACCGGAAAGAAAGCAAAATAGTTATCTTTTTTGATTAATTTCCCTATTTTATACAAAAATATAATTGTTACTGCATAATACAACAAGTTAGGAATGAGACCAAACCATTTACTGAATTGTCCCGGAAAGCATGAACTGATCGCATGCAAAACCATATAAAAAAGAGGTGGATGGGAATCATGGGTCTGATTATAGATAACAGATCCAAATTTGAAGGCTTCTCCCTCATTGACTGTCATATATTCCTTAAACATATCCGGACTGATTTCCGGATTATCTAATGCTCCATCTTCCCAGATCTGTGCGTGGTAATAACTGTTAGAAAGTCCATAGGACCATAACTCATCCACAAAATATCCTTTTTTCATATCACAATAAAAAATCATAAAAATGATCTGTATAAGCAGAACACATATGAATATAATATGACTGCTCTTATCTCTCAAAAACTTTATCATATTCCTACCTTTCCATTGATTCCTGTATTTTTATTTTTTGACAAATGCTTCTTTGCCCATTTCCGGAGCAGTATCTCCCTTTGTAACAACTTTGATCTCAATTGCTTCTATTCTTTTTGAAAGTCCTTCTGTACCTGCAGGATTACCATTTTTTGTCCATCCGAGCCAGCCATAATCCTGTGCGTGGACACGGTAATACACATCACATGATTCAGAAAGCGTTCCGGTAAGATTAATCTTGATCGCTTCTACTCGTTTTCCTTTTCCAGTGGTTCCGGCAAGGGCTCCGTCTTTTACAGACTTCTGCCAGCCGATATCCTGTACATGGGCACTATATTCCACACTTCCCTCTGCTTTTTGACCTGACAGGGATATTTTGATTGCTTCTACTCGTTTACTTTCCCCGGTAGTTCCGGCAAGAGCCCCGTCTTTTACATTATTCTGCCAGCCAATATCCTGTACATGAGCAGAATAGACGATGGAGGTCCATTTTTTGCTGAAGCACTGTTCCGTTGTTCCCGGAGCCTGTGCACCTTTTTTTACAATTTCAATCTGAATGGCTTCTACACGGTAACCATAGCCTTCGGTTCCGGCAGACTCTCCATTCTTGGTCCATCCCATCCAGCCGAAATTCTGCGCATGGACACGGTAATAGATATCATATCTTTCTTCCATTTCTTCTGTCAGTCTGATTTTTACAGCTTCTAGCCTCTTCTGGCCATTTGCGGTGCCGCTTACTTCACCTTCTTCTTTCCAGCTGTCCCAGCCAATATCCTGTATATGTGACATATATAGAATGGTTCCTGCGTAGCCTTTATCACGCAAATTAACTTTGATTCCACCTAAAGCCAAGGACTTTCCTGTTGTACCGCTGGTTTCTCCATTTTCAACCGGACTCATCCATCCTTCACCATTGACATATGCAGTATAAGAAACGGTCGGATCCTTCTCCACAAATGCATTTTCTGTACTTCCGGGAGCATCCATTCCTTTTTTGCCTGCAACGATCTGGATGGCTTCTGCCTGGCAGTCATAACCTTTAGTTCCTGACTCCTCATCATTCTTTGCCCAGCCAAGCCAGCCATAATTGCTTGTATAAACACGATAGTAAATATCGTAATTCTCTGCCTGCGTTCCTTTTAATCTGATTTTAATAGCTTCGATTCTTTTTGGATCGTCATTTGCTGTCGATTCCTTTCCATCTGCAGAACATTCCTGCCAGCCTGCATTTGGCACATAAGTTGAATATTCCACATTAAGGTCTGCAAGATTGGCATTAATCTTTATACTTTGGATTGCTTTCGACAAACCTACTGTACCACTTTGTTCTCCATTTTTCACCTGACCGGTCCAGCCAAGATCCTGCACAGAAGTACTGTAAGAAAGGAGGTCTTTATTCTCAACATCTACATCCTTTTCTTTTTTCAGCAATACGATCTGGATTGCCTGTAAATCCTTCGATTCTCCGGTTGTTCCTGCAATCTCATCTGTTGTGACATAATTCTGCCATCCATCATTTGCCACATGGGCACGATATAAGATCTGGTATTCGTCTTTCTTTTCGCCTGTCAGACGAATCTGAACTGCCTGTATTGCTTTGCTCTGCCCGGTTGTTCCTGCCTGTTCACCGTCTGCAACATAATCCTGCCAGCCATCATCCGCCACATGGGCACGATATTCGATACCCAGACCATCAATTCCTGATATCTGCATTTTCATGGCCTGCATTGCGTATCCAAGGCCTACAGTACCTGCCTTTTCACCATTTCCGGTTTCATCTAACCATCCAAGATTTGTTACGTGTGCCGAAACAGATAAGGCATCCTTCACTTCATCCGGTACTGCTACCGGCTCTACCTCTTCCCCTGTATCCGGCTTGTTATTTTCAGGCGGCTTCACATTTGAAGAAGATCCATTTCCTTTCTGAATAAGTGAAATGTAATCTGTACTGGCATATCCATACATATCATGAAAATTATAGTTACCGGTACTGCTGTCTACTCCGTTTCTTCCCTCTGTAAGGACACCATCGCTCTGAACCCGGTAAAATCCATTCGCTGCTTCACCATTATCCAAAAGTAAAAATGCATACTGTGACTGAGCAGCTGTCTTATACAGCACATCAGAAGAAGTATTGCTTTCTTTTCTGACATTCAGCGTGGTATGTTCACTGTTTATCAAATCCTTTATTCCAATGGAATATTTTCCATAATCCTTTGATCCATTTGTCCTGTCGAGGCTCCACATCAAATTGGCGATCTTCTCACCCCAAAACGGATCGGATGCATAGTGGACGTTAATTCCACTTCCTTTATTACCCAGATAGGCTCCTTTATAGGTTCCACATCCCGGTCTTAAATATTGCTTCGACATATAAGTTTCCGCAAAATCCTTGAGACAGGTAGAGACATCCTTGTAGCTATTGGCACTCTCTCCAGGAGAGGTATCTACAGCATTTAAACCGAAAAGATTATTCTTTTCCTTTGCAATACTACTCTTTCCCCATCCGCTCTCAAGGGCTGCTGTTCCTGCCATCATCAGGGCATTTACACCGTATGTATCCTGATTTTTCGCAAACTGTGCACCGGTATCCCACATTTTAGAGTCCGAATCAGTCTTTGCATTGATGATAGAATTCAATTCATCTGCACTATAATTGCTCTGACTGCGAAGCGGCAGATACTGAAAATAATTATAATATGGAGCAGACGGATTCACAGAATGTGAACGGTCACCGTTTTGATAATCTTCCAGCATATTTTCAAAATTATCGTAGGTGTAAAAATAATGTCCGTCATAACTATAATAATCGGTGCCCTCTGCAAGATACTCCGGTGCCGGTCCATTGTCCAGACGGGCATTATAATCATTATTCGTTACGTTTCCAACGATATTATGATAGAGTCTTCCGGATGAGACCTGATAACAACTAAGGGATTCAGCCTGGGAAATATCTACGACCTGTACTTCATCCGGATCGATTTCTCCGATCACGCCTGAAAGCATAAACCGCACTTTTCCATCGCTGGTTCCAAGATAAGCAGCGTCCGCACCGTACGCACCGCAGGTATATCCCTGGGCGCCGGTTTCTGCTTCTGTGTATTCTGTAACCACAGCACCTTTTGTGTTAAAGTTAACGATTTGGGCAGAAGAATCTCTTGCCATTCGAATACTTTTGTCTTCTTCAACTAATCCTATTTCCGGTTCTATTTCATACACGTTTCCATATTCGTCTGTTTCTATCAGCTTTTCTTCGACCTTCTGAGGTTCTTCTTCGGCATATACACGAAGCGGCATTTCTGTCATTCCTGTTATCACAGCACCTGCCATAAAAAGTGCAGCCATTTGCTTTGATTTCTTTCCCATAGTATTCTCCTTACTTATTCATCAGATCCCCCACTGTTTCAGTCTTAGTATAGCACCCACATTCTTAGAGTAGCAACATTTTTATAACTTTCAAGGCAGAAAAACGCTGAAGTTCATGGCAAATCACTTCAGCGTCTCTTCTATTCCTTATGCTTCTTTTTATCCTTCTGTCTTCGGCACAAGTTTAATCTCCAAGGATTCCAGTCTGTATCCCTTGCCTGTAGTCCCGGCTTCTTTTCCATCTTTTACCCACTCCAGCCAGCCAAGTTCTTCAACCTGTGCACGATAATAAATATCGTAATGATCCGCCATCTCACCGGTCAGTTTTATCTTAACCGCTTCCATTTGGAGTTTTTCTCCGACTGTACCGGATATCTCGCCATCTTTTTTCCAGTCCTGCCAGCCAATATTCTGAACATGGGCGCTATAGGTAACATCTCCCAAATACAATGGCTTATATAAATCCAGTTTCAAAGCCTCCATGCGGAGTCCCTGACCAACGGTTCCAATCGTCTCTCCATTATAGACCTCATCCTGCCAGCCAATATTTTGAACATGGGCACTGTAAACAGCCTGGGTATCAAAGGTTTTTGAGGAAGTTCCTACCGGTGTCAGCCCTTCTCCGTCTTTACGAACCAGAGCAATCTTTATTGCTTCCATCCGATAACCATAGTTAACCGTTCCTGCAATTTCTCCATTCTTCGCCCAGTCAAGCCAGCCAAAGTTCTGGACATGGACGCGGTAATACACATCATATTCCTTTTCTATCTCACCGGTCAGCCAGATTTTTATTGCTTCAATCCTCTTATTCTGTCCGGTTGTCCCTGCCGTTTCTCCATTTGAAACTTCTGATTGCCATCCAATATCTTCCACATGGGTACTATAATGAATGTCTCCTGAAAATCCACGACCAGACAAACTTATTTGCAAAGCTTCCAGACGCTGGTTTTTCCCGATCGTTCCTGCTGTTTCCTGATTGCAGCAAGTCGGCTGCCAACCGACATTTTGCACATGGGCAGTATATTTAACTGACGGGTTATTCCACTCTTCGTTAAAACGATACGCATCTGCCGTTTCTCCAGGAGCAGCGCTTCCCTTTGGCAAAACAGCAATCTGTACTGCCTCTATCGCATAGCCATACTCTTCTGTTCCAGCTTTCTCTCCATTTTTCGCCCAGCCAAGCCAGCCAAAATTACTGCTATGTACCCGGTAATAAATATCGTAATTCTCTGCATCATCTCCGGTCAGATTAAGTTTAATAGCCTCCAGAGCTCTGCTCTGACCTTCTGTGCCAAGCATTGCGCCGGTTTGAACTTCATCAGTCCATCCATACCCAGCCACAAGTCCGGTATAACTTACTCCCAGATTTTCGCTGTTTGTCTGGATTTTCAGTGCCTCCAGACGCAGGCTCTTTCCAATTGTTCCAAGGGCATGCCCGTTCTTCTTCCAGTCTGTCCAGCCATCATTTTGAATATTTGCACAATAGCTGATAAGGTCGGTATCACCTACTTCTACAACCGGTGTATTCACATCTGCATCACTTAACAGATCACCATAGTAAAAGCTGACATCCACATCTGTACTGATTCCATCCACCTGTGCCTTGCTGGTGCACTGCCACATATCATAATTCCCGTTATAATCACATTGATAATTATACTGTGCCACCCAGCGATGCCAGTTGTTATAGACACTGCCTGTCAGGTAATTGTTCCACCAATTCAGATTCGCATACACACCTACCTGATATCCTGCATTGCTGATCTTATTGCAAAAGGTTTCAGCAAACTTCTGGATCGTGTCATTTCCAAGGCTGACCTGGCTGTTATCCTCCAGATCATAATACACCGGATATGCCAGATTGTATCCCTTGATCAGTCGCAGTACGTGATCCGCTTCACTTTCAGCTTCCGTTGTATTCTCAGCGTAAGAATAGATATAAACTCCGAAAGGAATTCCTAATCTTGTACACTCAGATACATTATACTGCCATTTTTTATCATCTTGATAAGAAACATCATTTCCATATCCAACACGGAGAATTGCAAAATCGACATCTGAGTTCTTTACTTTTTCCCAGTCAATATCCTGGTTGTGTTCACTTACGTCGATGACCTTTCCGATTGCCCTCTCAACCGGTTCTCCCTGTGAATTATAGCAAACGCCATTGATTTTTTTATAGGCATTCGATGTATCACTGATGGCATACGCACCGGCTGACCTCTTTTGGATCGGCTGTCCGTTGGAATAACGGAAACTGTTCTCCACAAATCCGCTCTGATCCCTCAGTTCTTCACTCTCTGCTGTTTCGTTTGATACATTTTCTGTTTCATTTGGCACATCTTCTGCCAGAACTGCCATTGGCTGACTTCCTATAAAAATTACTGCCATCAGCACTGCAAATATTCTATTTATTTTCATTTACTTACTCCGCCATTCTAAACTGTCTGTTCCTAATTGTAAGTATCATAAGCCTTTTTGTAAAAAACCATAATGATCTTTGTTAAAAAAGAAGGCCAGAATTTATTAAACATATCGGTATCTTCTTTGATTCTTCTGTGATCGACGATAAATTCCTTGCTTGTTGCCCCGTCATGAATTCGATAATAAATGATAGGTGTATCACAATAAGCAAAATGTGAATTTTTAATCTCTGCACATTTCAAAAAAGTATCCCAGTCAATACAGAACTTCATCTTGGAAGTAAAGATTGGAAGTCCTACCACACTTTTATTATAGGTAACTCCCGGACAGCAGATGCTGTTCCCCAGAGATAGAATCCTTCTTCTCCACCACTTTGAGGCAGCAAGTTTTTTACATCTCATAGGCTGTCTCAAAAACTTCCGGAGCTTACTGTTTATATCTCGCTTTCCGACTTTTCCGCCTTTCAGTGGCAGATAATCTGCGATAAAGATCGACATCTTTTCATCCGGAATATGTTTCAAAAGTTCTTCCACATAATGTTCATTATACACATCATCCTGATGCGCAACTGTCACATAATTCGTTTTTGTACATGCAACAGAAAAATTCCAGTCATCACAAATATCGCTCTTTCCTTCCCTTACATAATAGGGAAGGTCATATTTTTTTGCCATATTCTCGATAAACTCACAAGGTGTCGACGTACAAACGATAATATTACTTTTTACCTTCTGGTTTACAAGCGATTTGATGCAGCTTTCCAGGTACGGCGATTCCTTGTATGCGCACACTGCAAATGTGTGATCTGTATTTTGATATTCCATTCCATTTATCCCTTCTTAGCAAATGTCCAAAATTTATTCATCAAAAAATTAATCGGCGTTGTGATCATAATATTGATAATCGGTGCCACAGCCTGTGATATTCCCAGGATGTTAACCTGTAAATAAAGTAAAAGAGTACTGAGGATGAAGCTGAATCCATAAGAAATATAGGTTTTTACCAGGGATTCTTTTTTATTGCCACTCTCTTTTGCTTCTTCTTTAAATACGAATTTGCTGTTCCAATAATATGCATTCAGCGTTCCTGTCACAAATCCAAGTGCATTCGCGATGAGATAATGCACACCAAAAAATGTAAACAAATAATAAGTTGCCAGTGAAACAACCGTATTACTTACTCCTACCATGCCAAATTTAATAAACTGAACTCCGATTTTATCCCATAATTCTTTTAATTTCTGCATTCTACTTCTACCCTAAGAATTTTTCTACTCTGAAGCGTGGTCTTCCTTTTGCTTCCATATAAATCTTTCCAATATACTCTCCGACAACGCCCAGACCTAATAAGATGAGTCCTCCAAAAAGCCAGATGGAAATAACGATGGTTGCCCAGCCCGAAACTGTGTTTCCTCTGACTGCTCCGATAATAAACCAGATGATCATCAGCGCACTGGCGCATAAGGCCCCTACACCGAGAGTTGTGATCAGACGGATTGGTTTAATACTGAATGAAGTAATTCCATCAATAGCAAAGGCAAGCATTTTTTTCAGCGGATATTTGGATTCTCCAGCAAAACGTTCTTTTCTTGCATATTCTACGGTATCGCTTTTGTATCCGATCAGCGGAACGATTCCACGCAGAAACAGATTTACTTCTTTATATTCAGATAAGGCATCTAATACGGTTTTACTCATCAGTCGATAGTCTGCATGGTTAAATACGATGTCTACTCCCATCGCCTGCATGATCTTGTAAAATCCTTCTGCAGTCGTTTTTTTGAAGAACGTATCCGTTGCACGGGAATTTCTGACTCCATATACAACTTCACAGCCTTCTTTGTATTTTTCAACAAATTTGTCTACTACATCGATGTCATCCTGTAGATCCGCATCCATGGTAATCGCCATATCACACAGATCTTTTACTGTCATAAGACCGGCCAGAACTGCGAACTGATGACCTCTGTTGTGTGCCAGCTTGACACCGCCAATTCTCGGATTCTCACTGTGATATTTTTCGATGAGTTCCCATGTTTTGTCTTTTGATCCGTCGTCTACAAAAATAATTCTGCTCTTTTCGGAAACAGCACCAGCTGTAATCATTGTTTCCAGCTTATTGCCCAGTTCTTTTTGCGTTTCCGGAAGAACCGCTTCTTCGTTGTAGCAAGGAACTACTATATATAATACATCACCCATTTATTCTTTTCCTCTTCCTTAATTCTCTGGATATAGCCCTTTTTCTATCAGAGCTTTTACTTCTCTTACGACAAGGTCTTTGTCTTCTTTATAGGTAACCCCAAACCACTTGTCATGGGATTTTAACACTTTTACCGAAACCTGATCTTTTTCCAGAAGATCTCCGATAATGGTCGGAAGCAAATATTCTCCTTTCAGATTGCCTGCTTCTTGTTTGTCAAGGAATTTAGCAAAACCACTCTCTAAAATACCAAAAAATTCTGGTGTAAGTCCCCACATATTCATAGAAACCGGAGTATCCGCATTAATGATTTCTTCCTTTCCATCAGCTAAAACTGCGGCACCTGTTTCTGTTTTCACGATATTGGAGGTTTCCACGATCTTGGTCAGCATCTGGTTCTCATCCACCTTGCAGACTCCTCGTGTCACACCGCCATTCTCACTCAATGTATTCTTAAGAACAAAGCCTACCATGCTGATCTGCATCTTGTCTGACTTTTCTTCTTCCTTCGTCAGTTCACGAAAAGCTTCTGCATAAGCTTCTTTTCCATAATAATCATCCGCATTTATTACAAGGAATGGTTCTTTTACTACATCCTTACAGCATAAAATGGCCTGACCGGTTCCCCAAGGTTTCGTTCTTCCGGCAAACTTTTCTTTATATTCTGCCGGTATATCATCCACCTCCTGGAAAGCATACTCGACTTTGATTTTTTTCTCGATACGGTCTCCGATAATTCTACGGAAATCTTCCTCCAAGTCTTTTCTGATAACGAAAACAACTTTATCAAAACCTGCCTGTATTGCATCATAAATGGAATAGTCCATAATGATCTCGCCCTTTGGTCCTACCGGCTCTAACTGCTTAATGCCACCGCCAAATCTGCTTCCAATCCCAGCTGCCATAACAACTAATGTAGCTTTATTCATAATAATTCCTCCATTTGTATATAGCAAAATTTTAACATTTACCTCTGATTATAACACATACAAGGTTCAATTAAAACATTTTTCCTTTTTTTTAAGATTTTTCTTATAAAATGAAAATCCCCGGCACAACTCGTGCCGAGGATAAGTATTCCTGTTATTCAAATCGGAAGGTATCTTTCAAACCTTTCCATAATACATCTTTTTCACTTAAATTCAGTTTGGTTCCATCTGTCAATGCATAACCTTCGCCGCTTGCTGTACCATGATATTCTCCCGTCAGCTCCGGCCATTCGATGCCGATTTCCGGATCATTCCATGCAAGTCCGCCTTCATCTCCCGGATGATAAAAATCTGTACACTTGTAGCAGAATTCTGCCAGGTCAGATAACACCAGGAATCCGTGAGCGAATCCTTCCGGAATATAGAACTGTTTTTTATTTTCTTCTGTCAGTTCTACTCCAAACCATTTCCCATAGGTTTCGGATCCGCTTCTCAAGTCCACAGCGACATCAAAAACGCTTCCTTTTACAACACGGACCAGTTTTCCCTGAGGAAACTGTTTCTGAAAATGCAGACCTCTGAGTACTCCTTTGGTAGAAGAAGACTGATTATCCTGTACAAAGGTCATTGTAAGTCCTGCTTCTTCCATATCTTTCTGATTGTAGGTCTCCATAAAATATCCGCGCGCATCACCGTGTACGGTTGGTTCGATCACGCAAAGTCCTTCGATTCCACCTGCATTTTTTTCTACTTTAATCTGTCCCATTTTTCCGCTCCTTACCTAGAACTCAATTTCTTTCAAATATCTCTTCAAAGCATCCTGCCATGTCGGGAGAGGTACAAAACCATTTTCCACCAGCTTCTTCTTATCTAATCTGCTGTTGAACGGTCGTTTTGCCTTGGAAACTCCGTATTCTTCCGTTGTAACCGGAAGCACTTTCACAACATCCTCGGCATATTCTGTCCTTCCCATCTCTACGGCCTGTCGGAATATTTCCTTAGTAAAATCATACCAGCTGATATAGCTGCCTTCGTTTGTCGCATGATAATAACCATATTTGTCGGTTTCGATCATATCCACCAGCAAACGTGCCAGATCATAGGTATATGTCGGGGTACCGATCTGGTCATTTACAACTTTCAACGTATCATGTGTTTTTGCTACATTCAGCATCGTCTTAATGAAATTCTTTCCATTTACTCCAAATACCCATGCAATACGAACGATAAAGTAGCGTTCAAGATTGCTGCTGACCGCCTGCTCACCTTCCAGCTTTGTCTGTCCGTAAACATTCAGGGGCTTATAAGCAGTGCAATCCGGCTGCCATGGTTCTGTTCCCTGTCCGTCAAATACATAGTCTGTGGAAATGTAAACCATCTTGCAGTCAAGCTTTTTGCAAACCTTTGCAATATTTTCTGTCCCTCCGGCATTGATAGCACGAACCTTTGCCATCTTATCCTCATCTTCTGCAAGATCTACCGCAGTCCATGCAGCACAGTGGATCACAACATCCGGTCTGCATTCTGTGAGAACTTTTTCTACTGCTTCTTTATCTGTAATATCTAAAGGAACATATGGCATTGTGGTAACAGCACTTCCGTCCTGCACTCCTGCATATTTCGGTGCAAGATCGGAACCGATGCCCTCATAGCCTCTTTTTTTCAATTCATTCATGACATCATGGCCAAGCTGACCTGCCACACCTGTTACAAATACTTTCATTCGACTATCGCTCCTACTATTCTTATCTGTTGCCATACATTTTTTCATAGTAATTCTGATATTCGCCGGAAATGATTGTCTCCCACCATTCCTTGTTATCTAAGTACCACTGAATGGTCTTTTTAATTCCATCTTCAAATTTGGTTTCCGGAAGCCATCCAAGTTCATTGTGGATCTTAGTTGGATCGATGGCGTAACGCATATCATGTCCTTTACGGTCGGTTACATGTGTGATCAGACTTTCCGGTTTTCCAAGTTCTTTGCAGATGATCTTTACGATGTCGATATTCTTCATTTCATTATGTCCGCCGACATTGTACACTTCTCCGACACGTCCTTTATGAATGATAAGGTCTATGGCACGGCAATGATCCTCAACATATAACCAGTCACGTACATTTAAGCCTTCTCCATAAACCGGAAGCGGCTTATCAGCTAATGCATTGGCGATCATCAGCGGAATCAGTTTTTCCGGGAAATGATATGGGCCATAGTTGTTGGAGCAACGGCTAATGGTTACAGGAAGTCCATAGGTTCTGTGATAAGCAAGAACCAGAAGGTCTGCTCCTGCCTTGGAACTGCTGTACGGAGAGCTTGTGTGGATCGGTGTTTCTTCTGTAAAGAAAAGGTCCGGTCTGTCCAGCGGAAGATCACCATATACTTCATCTGTACTTACCTGATGATATCTCTGGATTCCATATTTACGGCAGGCGTCCATCATAACAGCAGTTCCCTTGATATTGGTATCCAGGAATACTTCCGGATTCTCGATGGAACGGTCTACATGGGATTCTGCTGCGAAGTTTACAACCATGTCCGGATGTTCTTCTTCAAACAATTGATAAATTGCCTCTCTGTCGCAGATATCAATCTTACAGAAACGGAAGTTCGGATTATCCATGACCGGTGCCAAAGTAGATAAGTTTCCTGCATATGTCAGCTTATCTACACACACAATTCTATAGTCAGAATATTTTTCCAGCATATGAAATACAAAGTTACTTCCTATAAATCCGGCTCCTCCGGTTACAATTATCGTCATTCTTATTTCCTCACCTTTCTTAATACAAATGTTCCTGATATTTTCCATCTAATACATCTTTCAGGTACTGTCCATACTGATTTTTCTTTAAAACTTCATAAACCTCAAGAACTTCTTCCTTTGAAATCCATCCGTTCAGATATGCGATTTCCTCGAGACACGCGATTTTTCTATGCTGATGCTGCTCTACTGTCTTTACAAAATTCGTTGCATCTACCAGTGATTCATGGGTTCCTGTGTCAAGCCAGGTAAATCCCTGTCCAAGAAGTTCCACATTCAAGCTGTTATCTTCCAGATAAATGCGGTTCAGATCCGTGATTTCCAGTTCTCCTCTTGCACTTGGTTTTAAGTTCTTTGCGTATTCAACAACACGGTTATCGTAAAAATAAAGACCTGTTACACAATAATTACTCTTTGGATGTTCCGGCTTCTCTTCAATAGAGACAGCTTTTCCATTCTTATCAAACTCTACAATTCCAAAACGTTCCGGATCATCTACATAATATCCGAAAACGGTTGCCCCTTTCCCTGTTTCTGCATTTTCTACTGCGGCTTTTAATCTCTTCTTCAAGCCATGTCCGGCAAAAATATTATCTCCTAAAACCATTGCCACCGGCTCATCACCAATAAAGTCTGCTCCTATGATAAATGCCTGTGCCAGTCCATCCGGACTTGGCTGTACAGCATACTGAAGATTTACGCCAAACTGGTGTCCATCTCCTAACAGATCCTGAAATCTCGGTGTATCTGCAGGTGTCGAAATAATCAGAATATCTCTAATCCCCGCATTCATAAGCACTGACATTGGATAATAAATCATTGGTTTGTCATAAATCGGAAGTAGCTGTTTCGATGTTACCATGGTTAATGGATAAAGTCTTGTTCCTGATCCACCAGCAAGAATGATTCCTTTCATCTAAAATTCTCCTCTCTGTACACGATCTTGTCTGTATGCAGCAATTTAGTTCTATTATTTACAATTACTATTATAAAAGATGACGTTACGTTACCTTCAAGTCTTTTTTTATGATATATTTAAGGATCTAGATTAATACATATAATATAATTGTGTAGAGTAGGTTAGAGGGCATCCGCCCTCTTTCCCCTCATCAAACCGTGCATGAGGTTCTCCCTCACACGGCTTTCCGACATTCTTCTTTCTACAGCATTACGTCATGCTCTAGCCATTTTCTTTAATCCTTTTTCGTAAATGCTATTCCTAACAAATCCCACTTTCGACATATGATTTCGGCTTTGGTGTTTCTTGTTGTACCATCTTGTGAAAGTACAAATAATGTACCAGTCCAATGCCTGCATCCATTTCTCATTTGTTTTGGTAGAATAATAATTCTTCCATCCTATGATTTTCGGATTCAGATTCTTTATTAAATCTTCTTCCTTTGCAACTAGCAGGCTTCGACTGTTTACATTCCTCTTGATTTCGGCTTTCATTTTCTTCATAGCTTTTCTGCTGGGGTACTGGTACGTTTCCTTGTACAGTTGTCCTTTGCGTGTTTCCGTTGTCATTCTTCTGTGGTGCATTCCGAGAAAGTCAAACCCCTCTTTTCCGTCCCACATGCTGACGATTTTTGTTTTCACTGGATGTAACTTTAAATCCAGTTTTGCCATGATATACTGCAATAAGCTCAGTGCGTGATTTGCGCTTTTCTTATTCTTGCAAATGATTACCGTATCATCTGCGTACCTTACAAGAATTCCGTGAGTAAGTCCATGCTTTTCCCACAATCTGTCCAGTGTGTTTAGATAAATGTTTGCCAGTAACGGAGATATGACTGAACCTTGGCTTGTTCCCAATTCAGAGATTGCCAGTACATTTCCGTATAATACTCCTGATACTAACCATTGTTTTATCAGCTTCAATATCCTACGGTCTGATATTCTCTGCTCTACCAGTTTCATCAGCTTTTCTTGGTTTACATTGTCAAAGAACTTTTCAATATCTGCGTCTACTACATAATAGCCCTTGTTGTTACACGCTTTCCTTACTACTTCCAGTGCTTGTTTTGCACTTCTTTTCGGTCGGAATCCATAGGAACATTCTCTAAAGTCAGCTTCGAATACTGGCTCTATTGCTATCTTTGTAGCCATTTGCACGATTCTGTCCTTGACCGTTGGTATTCCAAGAGGTCTTTCACTTCCGTCTGGTTTTGGTATCATAACCCGCTTTACTGGAGATGGTTTATACTTTCCATTCATCAGTTCTGATTTGATTTCTGACAGGTATTTTTCAATTCCCATCGCTTCAACATCCTCGATTTTGATACCATCCACACCACTGGAACCTTTGTTAGCTTTTACCCTTTTCCATGCCTCAAAAAGTACATCATCCCGATATACCTTATCGTAAAGTGCATGAAATCTTCGGCTGTCACACTTCTTGGCTGTCAGATATAGTTTGTTTTGAAGTTGTCGAACTTTTTCTTTGGAGTTATTAGTCTGCATGACATTCTCTCACTCTTACCCTCTCTACAAACATGAATGAAGCAAGGAACCTTCCCATAGACTGCGTTTTCTTGCACTGTCATTATCGGTACTATGTTCCTCTCCGACTCCCTCCCGTCAGAAATACGATTTCGCCAAGCTTATACGCTTTCTTTTTACCTTTCGGTGATGGGTAGGGTCTCTCCAGTTCCGAACCACACTTTTCATACATACCGTTTCCTATATACCGAGGGGTTCTTTTGTGCTGCTTTCCAGTTTCTTCGCACATTCCATGGTTTTCGCCCATATTCCCAAGGCTCAACTCCCCTTTCTTCTCTTTTCAGAGACCTTTTTAACGATACGGCAGAATTCACTTAATGTTACGGTCTGTATGATTGCTTGCACCTTTTATCAAGATTACTTTATCCACTCGCTTAGCACCCTGTATTACTACAGCGCACCGAGTTTAGCTACACGGCTCACTGGCGATTACCGTGACCGGACTTACACCGGCAAGTGTGATCCAGCTTCGCTGGACACACAGAATAGAAAATGCAACATGTTGCAAAAATCTTTCGCAAGGAGGTTTTAAGATGGAGATTCACAAAGATTTTTATTTTGAAGCTGTTCTGAATGACTACCTTCGTAAAGATAATATGGATGTATTTGTGACTGGAAGATCTTCTTAACATTCTTTCCTAATTGAATCAGCGCAAAGATATGACATTAAAGGAAAAGCATATATTGAAACACCAAAGAAATATTACTTTTCCGATCTTGGGCTTCGCAATGCCAGAATCAATTTCCGTCAGTTTGAACAGACTCACTCTATGGAGAATATAATTTATAACGAACTTCGTATGCATGGCTACAGCGTGGACGTAGGTGTAATACCGATTGCGGAACGAGATCAGGAAGGTAACAGCTCCGACAGTTCGGATTGATTAAAGTAAGCTGTATTTTCATAATAGCGTCTGCCGAACTCTTTCACAATCCTAGTCTTACCCACTCGACGTACACCCTTTAAGATTTAAAGCTTGCGGTAGGAAGAATTCTTCCAAGCCAGCACCTTTTTTAAGACAAATCGTTCCATAGAATCGCTCCTCACATTTTCTGAAAATGAAAAATCCGGATGATTCAAAAATTGCATTTGAATATTATGGAAATAAAATCACATGGAAGACACTTTGGGAAGAAGTAGACAAAGCTGCCAAATCATTAAAGGTTTTAGGCTTTGGAGATGGGAATCGTCTTCCAATGTTCTTACCAAGCACACCGGCACACTATATCATCTTACTTGCTGCCGAGAGAATCGGAACAGCTATTATCTGTAGAGATGATATTCCGGAAGAATTATGTTTCGCGATCAGAAAGTCTAAATCCAACACTGCTTTTGTAATGGATTATACTTCAAAAGAAGATGAACAGCTTTTCCGTGAGACAACTCCGATGACACGTATGATCAAAGTGTCTCCTTATTGCTACGCTGACAAAGCTTCTGTTCCGGATTATGTAGAAAAAGAAATCGCTTCCAGATATGTAAATCCTACGGATTCTACAGAAGGCGTTCTTACATGGGACGAATTCATGGCATTAGGCGAAAACTATACAGAAGACTACAGAGCTGAAAGAAATCCTAACAGAGCTGTATTCGGGGCTTACACAAGTGGATCTACAGGAATTTCCAAACTGGTTATCCATTCTTCTTCAAATATGGTAGCCGTTGCATTCCAGATGTCCATCTTTATCCCGCCGTCACCGGTACAGGAAAAATGGTGGTTACCGATTTTACCACCTGCACTCATCGCAGTTACTGTATCTATGACACTGTTCCCGCTGTCAGCAGGGCTGATCGTTGTATTAGATCCATTCTGCCCGATCTCTGATGTGGACATTGCATTTATGGAACAGAAACCGAATTTCTGGGCATTGGTTCCATTCCTCTGCGAAATCCTGATGAAGAGTGACAGAATTCCGGAAGATTATGACATGTCTCATCTGAGAACACTCGGAACCGGCGCAGAAGCCATGAATGAAAGAAAAACCCAGGAAGTAGAAGCATTCTTCCACAAACATGGCGTAAAAGCTACTTTAAGTGCAGGATACGGACAGAGCGAAGGATGTTCTAACTTCACACTTCCAAACCCGATGTTCCCTCTGGTAGATGGTTGTGTTGGTATGCCGATGCCGGCAACTGTTCTTGGTATCTTTGATAAAGATAACAACGAACTTAACTACGGTGAAATCGGTGAATTATGTATGACAGGTCCATCTATCATGCTCCACTACGCAGGATGGATGGGTGAAGAAATGACAGAACGTACTCTAATCACTCATGACGACGGAAAGTGCTGGCTCCACACAGGCGATATTGCTTACATCAAGGAAACTGGTATGGTTTACATTCTTGGACGTGGACATTCTGAACGTTTCGGCGGCGGAGAATTATATATGATGAGAATGGAAACAAAAGCCGTTCGCGTTCCTGGCGTACAGGATGGTTTCTTCTGTATCGTACCGGATAAGGAACACGAAGGATTCTTCGTTCCTTATCTCTTCATCATTCTTGACGGAAGCAAGACTCTTGACGAAGTAAAAGCCGGTCTTAAAGAAGCATTAGAAGATTACGAATATCCGGTAGACATCCGTGTCATCGAAGAAAGACCATATTTCCACTTCAAAACAAACCGTAAAGAATTAACAGAAGCTATTCTTGCAGAAAACAACTAATATAAGTTATACTATGTATAAATTAAAAAAAGAATCCCCATATCTTTTGTCACAAAAGATATGGGGATTTGGTGTTACATAAATAGCAGAATAAAATGAGGAGGGAACGCGTGATGTCTGTTCATCACGCAAGAAAAAATATGAAAGATAAAAACCGGTTCAGTGTACTTTTAAAGCATCTGACATCTATGGCTAATTTAAAAAACTATGCGCTCGCCAAATCTCTGCAGTACGACGAGTCTTATATCAGTAAGTGGATCAGTGGAAAACTACTTCCTTCTGACAAAAACCATGAGCTAATCCTTCAGGCAATCAGCGAATGCATCGTCCAGTCTCTGACACCTGAAACAATTCCCGTGTTTCTGAAAGAATATCAGGTGAGAGATATTACCGATCTTCAAGCCGCTGTCTATGAACATCTGGAATCTGAATATAACTATGTCAAAGAACTGCAGACCTCGACAGGTTCTGAAGTAGCTTCCAAGATTTTCTATTATCCAGAACTGACTTTGGATCAGTTTATTTTCAAAATGAAACATCCGTCTCTTCGTAAAGTAGATTCCGTCAACTGCCATGCCATGGTAGATATTTTAAATATTGACACCAATTATCAGATGTTGATCGCAGAAATGAATGGTCTTCACAATGATCGAAAATTGGTTCTTCCGGGTGTTCATTTTTCCCTTATGCTGGATCTGGAACACACAGATTTAAGCAATTCGAAAATTGCAGTGTTTTTAATCGATCTTCTTTCAAATCTTGCCAATATTGATTTCAATCTTTATTATGGCACCCAGGCAGAAAAGAAGCTTATCTTTTCCGTAAAAGATATTTACTCTATTTCCGGAATGCTGATGGACCAAAACCATTGTTTATCAGTCACTACCATAGAAGATGAAACTCTTTCCTCGGAGCTTTATCATAAATTAAAGTCTCTTTGTAACAAAGAGTCTCTCTTGATCCGCAAAACAAGTATTGAAGCCATGATTCGCAGTCACGAGTACGAGCATGCTCTCTTTGCTCAAAATCCAGCCTGTCTTCTCGCTCATTTTACGGAGCATTTTCTTCCGGACGATTTACATGAAGAGCTCTTAGAAACCTTCGAACCGGTTTTGGATCAAGCAGACCCAAACACCTTAAGACACTTACATTCTCTGACAAAACAATTATTATCCTCTGCGCCGATTAAAATATTATTCTATGCTTCGGTCTTTAATGACTTTGCGATTTCCGGCGAAATGGATTTTTACGGATGCCGTGTTCAGCTTACTCCAAAACAGAGGCTTGTCCTTATGAATTATATTGATCGGTTATACCACAATAATCACAATTTTGATATCCGAGTACTTCCGGACGGTGTTCTGTCAGATTATCAGCACATACCAAGACCTAGTGTTATTTTTGCAGACACATTTTGTTCCCTGCGTCTCAAGCGAAATACACCGGACTATGGTATCTGTGTCACAAATAAGTTCTTTTTGAATGAAATTTTCTCAGACTTTTACTATGAAATCTGGAATTCAGATTCTCTGATCAAGGCAGATTCTCTGATTTCACATTCCATACTTTCTTTGGAAATCCTGATTTCAGAAGTCTAGCCTCTTGACCGGATTTATCCTAATATTATTTATCCTGTTCTCAAGATAGAAGCAGACATTTTTGCACTGTTTATTTCCTGCAGACAAAAATGCCTGCTTCTTTTGTCACATCGTATCCTTTGCCAGCTTTTTGTTTTACATAATCTCTGAACTCCTGGTATCTGCTCAAGATGTATTGATTCTGATTGCCATGGCAGGAAAGGATATATGCGATCAACGGTTCTGCATCCTGAATTTCCAGCTTATCTTTATATTCCTGCCACGAAATTTCATGAAAATATGGTTTCAAGATTTCTTTTCCGTTTTCTTTCCCAAATTTCTCATACAGATTGTCAGCTGACAGTACAATCCGATTGTCAAATCCTTTTGCCAGCTCACTTACTTCTTTCATATGTTTTTTTCCATAGGTACTGCATATGAATCTTCCGGATTTCTTTAATACTCTTGCCACTTCCCTGCAGGTCTGACTCAGATCTTCACAATAAAACAGCATATGATTGGCGATCACCAGATCAAAGGTTTCTTCCATAAAGGGAATCTTTTCTGCATCTAGGATTTTAAATTCAAATCTCTTATCCTTTTGACCGATGTTTCTTCTGGCATCTCTTAACATACCCTCGGACAGGTCAGAAAGTGTTATGCTGATGCTGTCTGGTATTTTCTGTATATTTTCTTTCCAAAGCATTCCGTTTCCACAACCGATTTCTAAAACCTTCAGTCCATTTTTCAATTCAAGATTTCGATAGATCCAGGGGAACCATCCCTCTTTATTTACCGAATATAATCGGTGCAGGCGGATTCGGGAAGCAATATTGGTGGCATTTTGATACTGCTTCTTTACCGCATTTTCCATTCCTGTAAGATGAATCAGTTCCAGCATTTTGTTCCAGTTTACCGTATGATACTCTCTGATCTCACCAGAAGTATCTTCAATTGCCTTTTCAACCAGTTGCAATTGTTCGATCTTATCACGAACCAGTTTTAATTGTACTTCCAGCGAATCTGACAAAAAATGATAATCCATATCTCCGATAGTCATATTTTTGATATCATTCAGCGAAAAACCCAAAAACTTCAGCAGAAGTATCTGCTGAAGTCTTGTGAAATCCTCATCTGTATAAAAACGAGCTCCTGATTCATTTACAAAAGACGGTTTTAATATATCATGGCTGTCATAATATCTGATGGTACGCACGGTGACATGTGCCATACGGGCAAATTCTCCCGATGAATAAAATCCCTCTTTTTTCATTTATCTCTTACTCTCCAATCCCACTTTCCACTAATTCTACCATCGCTTCAAGTGCCTTCTCTTCATCTTTTCCCTCACACACGATCTCAATCGTATCTCCGGACTTAATGCATGCACCAAGCACGCTCAGAACACTTTTCGCGTTTCCTTCCGTATCCCGGTAATGAAAAGTGATCTTACTTTCATATTCCAGTGCCATCTTGCAGAAAAGTCCTGCCGGTCTCAAATGCAATCCCGTCGGATTTTTGATCGTTACCTTTTTACTGATCATTTTCTCCTCCACTGCTCTTTGTCAATGTGATCTGTACATTGATCGTATCTTCAAGTTCAATTCCGTCAGGAAGTGTAACCTGGATCGGAACATTATAGGTTCCCGCTGTCTTGCAATCGTTCAGATTGATTGACACGTTTCCTTTTTCAAGAGTAAAATCATCCAGATCCTCTTTAGAACCACGCACAACAATTTCCAGATTGCCCTGTTCTGCATATGACACCTTGTAATCCTTTGGTGCATTCAGTAGCGCAATGGAATTGTATGGGAATTCGACTGTCTTAGTTCCGAATTTCTCTACCTGGATCTTTATAACGATCGGTACGCCTCCTGCGCTGTCCTGGTCTGTCTTTGCCCAGTACGGAAGATAATTGGCGATATCTACTGTCTTCTCTATTGTCTGGTCCAGACCATCTTCTGCCAGCTCTTCTGCCGGAATTTCAATTGAATCCACTGTTTCCAGCTGCTCCTCTGTGCCTACGATCTGAATGCTTTCCGGCTGGATACTGATTCCGCTGAAATGATATCCGCTCGCAGTACCGATCAGTGAAGTATCAAATTCTACCGGAATACTCTTTGTCTGAAGCATGGTGATTTTTACCTTCAGTCCTTCGTCTCCCAGGTTATTCTCAATCTGTGTCGAATCTATGATCTTTCCATTGTTATCATAAAGAATCAGCTCTGCTTCTTTTTCCTCATCTTTAGACTGTCCTGAAACATCAACAAGTGCTACCACCTTGTCGATTGAATCGATTACTGATTCTGGCCCGCTGATCTTAATCTTCTCCGGATTTGCTTTCAGCTCACCCACCTGATATCCGTCTCTCGGTGTTCCCGAACTGGTTGCTGTGATCGGGAAAGTCTCTGATTTTCCAAGTTCAATGCTTACTCGCAAATTGATCGGGTTGGCAGTCGCCTCAAACCTTCCTGCATAAGAAGGGATCGATATATCGATTGGGATCAGGGATCTGGTTCTGACATCCAGATTCTTCATATCCGCTGTTGCCCTGATATCATCAGTTTTAATTTTATTTAAAATAGAACGTTTTGCCTTTACTGTTACGGATACCGTCCTGCTGTCATCCAGAATCTGATATGTATTGCCCGGATTTGTTACGATTTCCGGATGTGTCACTGTCACCTGGATTCCGGAAAATGTCCGTTCGTCCACCGGATCTTCAATATTCATAACAATTATCCATAAAAGGACAGAGAATACAAATGCCAACAACTTAAGACCCCAGTTTTTAGTCAACGCCCTTTTCATGCGATCTCCATCCTTTCCATATTTTTTTCAAACGTCCAATCTCCACACTCTTCTTACTGATAGATTCCAGACGTTTTTTCAGATATTCCGGTGTAACATTGCGCACAAGCTGTCCGCCCATCGCTACAGATACATACCCGGTCTCTTCTGATACGGTGACGATCAGAGCATCACTCACCTCACTCATTCCGACTGCTGCACGATGTCTGGTCCCCAGCTCCTTACTGATTCCCATATTGTCTGACAATGGAAGATAGCAGGTCGCTGATACGATCCTGTCTCCACGGACAATGATCGCGCCATCATGAAGTGGTGTGTTGTGTTCAAAAATATTGATCAATACCTGCGGTGATACAATACAGTCCAGCGCGATTCCGGTACTCTCGTATTCTGTCAACATGATTGCCTGCTCTACGACGATAAGCGCTCCTGTCTTCACTGCTCCCATCGCAAAGGATGCTTCTACGATTCCATCGATCGTTTTCTGGCTGAAACGTACATTATCTTTTCCTCTTTTATCCAGTGTTACCATATTGGGAACAAATTGTTTTTCCCCCAGTTTTTCCAATGCTCTTCTGAGCTCAGGCTGGAAAATGATCACGACTGCGGTTGCCATGACCGGAAGTGAATTCTGTGCAATCCACAAAATCGTATACATTTTAAAAACTGCAGCCACCAGAATAAACAATGCAACAACCAGAATCCCCCTCAGCAGCATCCAGGCTTTTGTATTCTTTATCCAGAGAATAATCTGATAGAATAAAAATGTAATAATCAGTATCTCAACAGCATCTACTACCCGGATCTGCGGGAAGTACCACGATTCTGATACAAATCTTTTTAAAACCTGTGTTAATACTGTGTTCAACAGTGTACCCCCTTTTCTATCCGTTATTTATACCCCTGTTTTTTATAATATTTCCCTATTTGTTATCGCTATTCAGTTCATTTTCCACAATGCTCTGAATATCCAGTTCTTCCTTCAGGCTCTTTGCAAGAAGGATTTCATCTGTATTGCCCCCAACTCTTGTCGGTCGCTGAACTGCCGGACTCTTTGGCCGTTTTACCTTAGAAGCCGTTTTTGTTTTGCGTACTGCCGGTTTCTCCGTCTGCCCACTCTTCGACCTCTGTCTTCTCTCCGGTTCTGTTCCCGCAATCTCACCTGTTTCTTTCCGCTCATTGATATGTTTAACCGTCTTCTCCGGAGCTGTCATCGAAATCTTAGGGATGGCTTTTACATAATAATAATATTCATCATCCTCAAACTGGAGACGTTCTGTTCTGGAATAATCCACCGAGAACAGGAAAAATTCCATGATAAAACCAATCACGACTGCTGCAATATTTCCAATGATCAGCATATTATAAGAAGTATGTATATCGAATACAATATCTCCGATCACAATTACAACAATATTCACAACCGCACCGGATGCTGCTGCGATTTTCCACGCATGATCTACCGAAAGCCGGCGCACTGTATATACCACAAAAATAGAGATAATAAATGCGATCACAGTGATCCACAGAGTCTTATCCTGGAATACCGTCTTCACAAACAGCGAAATCTGCCTAGTAATTCCATCCGCACTGGTGATCGCTGTTGCCGAAGTTCTCACACATTCGATCATATAGTAAATGATCGTTCCAAATACAACCGGTACTGCTGAAATCGGTCCAAGTACAAGCGCACAGGCAACCGGCACCACATACGGAACATGAAGCATAAATGCTACCGGTGTGACCAGAAGAAGAAGTGCCTTTTTCGGAGTAAATCTGCAGTAAAAGATAAACATTACCACAAAGATCAGTGCCGCTGCCGCTGCCACTCCTATAGACAGTTTGAACAGATGCACAATTACAAGTCCTGCCGCCACATACGCCGTTACAACCGGTGGAAGAAAGGTGCAGATCACTGCCAGTGCCACCGCTACAACCGGTGTCGCCACCGCTTTCATCAGTCCAATATTCTGGTTGATCATAAGAAATGTGACCAGTGCCAGAACAAACTGCACAGCTTTATCAATATAGATTGATTTTATCGCGTATAATTCCTGTAATTTATCTCTCCATACTATCAGATCATTCATTATCGTTTCTCCCTTTCATACATTCTGTTCAGTCTTGTAAGATCGTGATTGAATTGTTTCACACGCTTTCTTGCTTTTTCATGTTTGGTTCCGTAAAAATGGGAAGCAACGATTCCATAAAAAATAACAAGTACCAGATATCCAATTATCACAGCTGCCGCAAGCATCACAAGAAACTGCATATTCAGATTTTTCATCAGTTCATCCAGAAAAGCAATAACTCCGATTCCCACTGCAACAGCATAGCCGACCGTGACCCATATGATCGTAGCAATGGTGTGAAAGCTCCGGTAATCTTTCTTATAATAAGAACTGATCTTAAAATCTTCCTCTCCCTGTTTGCTTTCGTACATCGCCATCCTTGTCATCAGCTTAACTTTGCTTTCATTTAACATTTTGTCACCTCATACGTTTTATTCGTATATGCATTACTTTCAGTATAACAAATATCAGATTCCTTGTCCAATACTTACCGTCAAAAAGTATACATTTTCGGCTCCTGCCTTTTTCAGCACTCTCGCCGCTTCGTCTAAGGTACTTCCTGTCGTATAAATGTCGTCGATCAAAACGATATTTTCTCCTTTTACATTTTTCTGCACTGCAAATGCTCCCCTGATGTTTCGTTTTCTCCCTTTATCGCCCAGCTCTTTCTGAGGACTAGTCGCCTTAATTCTCTTAACAGCACATGCATCTTACTTCACCAATATAAGGAAGTTTTTCACGACACGCCTTGCAGATTCCATTGTGTTCCGTAGAATGTTTCTTTCCTGCACTTACAATTTCTCCACAAAACGGACATTTCGAGGGATAAATTAGTTCCAGAATTGTTTCTTTGACCTTTTTTAAGTTTTCCATCCGCTTTTCGGATTTGATTTTCTACATTTTCAGTGTAACTATCCGCAGAATTCCCGGATCCGTTCTGCCAGACTGGTGTTCCGGTTGTGTTCATTGGTATTCCGGATCATCTCATGGAAGGTCTGGTCACTCCCGACAATTGTCACACATTTTCTGGCTCTTGTGATCGCCGTATAAAGAAGATTTCTGTGAAACAGCTGTCTTGGTCCGCTCAGAAGCGGGATGACAACCGCCGGATATTCGCTTCCCTGCGACTTGTGAATGGTGATCGCATAGGCGAGCTCCAGTTCTTCCAGCAATTCAAACGGATACTTTACCTTTCTTTTTTCATCGTATTCGACTTCCAGTGTTTCAGTATATGTATTGATCTCGGTGACAATTCCCATATCGCCATTGAAAATTCCCATTCCTTTATCCACCGTCAGTCCATACTTGGTTGTGATCTCCCATTCAAGCTGATAGTTATTCTTGATCTGCATCACCTTGTCGCCCACGCGGAATTTGTGATCGCCATATTCTTTTTCCGCTTTTCCCGGCTCCGGTGGATTCAGATACTCCTGCAAAATACTGTTCAGCCTTTCCACTCCCAGCAGTCCTTTCCGCATCGGTGTGAGTACCTGGATATCATATGGTTTTGCATTGACATATTTAGGAAGCTTCTTCTGGATCAGTGTCAGCAGAACACTGATGATCACATTCGGATCCTGTCTTTTCAAAAAGAAGAAATCCCGGCTTTTATTATCCAAAAGGACCGGTTCTCCCCGGTTGATCTTATGTGCATTTACCACAATATCACTCTCCTGTGCCTGTCGGAAAATCCGGGTCAGCATGACGACTGGAAAACATTCCGATGCGATGAGATCCTTCAAAATACTTCCCGGGCCTACTGATGGGAGCTGGTTACAGTCCCCTACCAGGATCAGCCTTGTCCCCGGTACAATTGCGGTAAGAAGTGCATTCATCAGAGGCAGGTCTACCATAGACATCTCATCGATGATGATCACGTCGGTTTCCAGTGGATTGTCTGCATTTCTTGCAAATCCGTTCCGGTTCGGGTTCTCATCCACCTCCGGATTACCGTTCACCTCCAGAAGCCGGTGGATCGTCTGCGCTTCCCATCCGGTTGCCTCTGTCATTCTTTTTGCGGCACGCCCGGTTGGTGCCGCCAACATAATTTCCATATTCTCACCGTGAAAATATTCGATCATGGCATTGATTGTTGTCGTTTTTCCGGTTCCGGGACCTCCTGTTAGAATCATAATTCCATTCCGCACAGCCGCCATGACCGCATTTTCCTGCTTCTCGTCAAGCTGCATTTCGGCTTCTTTTTCAATCTGATGGATCTTTTTTTCGATCACTACATTGGCTTCTTCATATTCCAGATTCAGATCATGCAGCATTTTCGCAGTATTGAGTTCCAGATAATAGAAGTGGGACACGTATACCCGCAAACCTTCTTCAGATTCTTTGAGTACGATTTTCTTTTCCATCGACAGATCCATCAGGTATTTCTCAATATCCTTGATCTCCACTTCCAAAAGTGCAGATGCCCGGCGAAGCAACACGTCCTTTGTCAGATAGACATGCCCTTCGGCAACACTCTGCTGTAAGGTATAAAAAATACCACTCCGGATACGGAAATCCGAGTCTGAATGGATGCCGATCTTCGTTGCGATTTCATCAGCGATCTTAAATCCGATCCCCTGAATCTGATCTGCAAGCTGGTATGGATTTCCTTCCAGTACCTGATAGGTCTTCGGACCGTAAAACTGATAAATCTTTGCTGCAAGTGTCGTCGAAATCCCAAATTTCTGAAGATAGATCATTGCCTTCCGCATATCTTTTTTCTCTTCTACCTGTACAGCGATCTCTCTTGCCATACGTTCGCTGATCCCACGCACCTCCGCAAGTCTTTCTGGTTCTTCTTCGATGATACGGAAGGTGTCTTCCCTGAATTTTTTCACAATCCTGCCGGCAAGAGATGCACCAACCCCTTTGATTGCCCCTGATCCCAGATAGCGTTCAATCGAAAGCAGATCTTCCGGTGCTTTGATCTCATAATTCAGCACTCGGAGCTGTGTTCCGTATACACTGTGAACCACATATTCTCCGTTCACCTCAATCAGCTCTCCCTCTGATAAATAGTTAAAGTTTCCGACACAGGTCAGATCGCCATCATCATTATTCAAATTAAATACGGTATATCCATTGTCTTCATTGCGAAATACAATGTGTTCTACGTAACCTTTTACTGTTTCCATACTTTTTTCCTTTTTAAAAAGGCTGTCTCTCTACAGAAACAGCCTTCTCATGTGCTTATCACTAGAAATCTTTTTTTCCGTTCATAAACTCCACATACTGACCGGTACCGATTGCAACAACCTTCATCGGGTCTTCCGCTGTCATCGTATTAATGCCTGTCCTTTCTTCGATCAGTTCTTCCAGCCCGCGAAGCAGCGCACCTCCACCTGTCAGTACAATTCCACGATCCAGAATATCCGCGGAAAGTTCCGGCGGTGTTCTCTCCAGAACCCCAATGACCGCTTCGACGATCTGACTTGTAGTCTCATGCAGTGCTTCTTCGGTCTCAGAAGCCGTTACCGTGACCGTCTTTGGCAATCCTGTTACCAGGTTCCGCCCCCTTACTTCCATTGATTCATCTTCTACAAGAGGATATGTCGTTCCGATCTTGATCTTGATATCTTCTGCTGTCCTGTCTCCGATCAGCAGAGTGTGCTTTTTCCGGACATAACGGACGATTGCTTCATCAAAATCATCACCTGCAACTTTTAATGATGTATTCACAACAGTTCCTCCAAGGGAAATCACCGCAATGTCGGATGTACCACCACCGATATCCACGATCATGTTGCCGCATGGTTTTGAAATATCTATTCCGGCTCCGATTGCCGCTGCAACCGGTTCCTCAATCAAATGTACTTCCCGCGCACCGGCTGCAAAAGCAGCCTCTTCTACCGCCTTTTTTTCAACCTCTGTAACACCACTTGGCACACAGATACTGATATTCGGCTTCTTAAATGTACGCTTTCCCAGTGCTTTCTGAACAAAATATTTGATCATTTTTTCTGTGACAATGTAATCGGAAATAACGCCCTGTCTGAGAGGTCTTACTGCAACAATGTTCCCCGGTGTCCTTCCAAGCATCAGCCTTGCTTCTTCACCGATTGCTTTTATCATATTGGTATCTCTGTCAAAGGCAACGACTGAAGGTTCTTTCAGTACAACTCCCTTTCCTTTCACATAAACGAGGATACTTGCTGTTCCTAAATCAATTCCTAAATCTATTGACATCACGATTCCCCTTTCACATACTCACCTTATTATAATCAAATCTTTAATAAATAGAAAGTCTTTTTTTCAAGTTCAGGATTTTTTAAGATTTCTGTATCATTTTCTGTCCAGCATCATTTTGATGTATTTTCCTGTATATGAATTCGGGTTTTCTGCCACTTCTTCCGGTGTACCGCACGCAACAACTGTGCCCCCCTTGTCACCGCCTTCCGGTCCGATATCGATAATATAATCTGCTGTCTTGATCACATCCAGGTTATGTTCGATCACGATAACCGTATTGCCATCTGCCGCGAGTCTGCGCAGGATTTCCGTCAACTTGTGCACATCTGCAAAATGAAGTCCGGTTGTTGGTTCGTCCAGAATGTACACTGTCTTCCCAGTGCTTCTCCGGCTCAGTTCAGTTGCAAGCTTGATCCGCTGTGCTTCACCGCCGGAAAGGGTTGTAGACGGCTGGCCAAGACGAATATAAGAAAGTCCTACATCGTAAAGTGTCTCCATTTTTCTACGGATACTCGGTACATTTTCAAAGAAATGAAGCGCCTCTTCTACTGTTATATTCAGAACATCATAAATGCTTTTTCCTTTATATTTTACCTCCAGTGTCTCACGGTTGTAGCGTTTTCCGCCGCATACCTCACACGGCACATATACATCCGGAAGGAAATGCATCTCGATCTTGATGATTCCATCTCCGCTACACGCTTCACAGCGTCCGCCCTTGACGTTAAAGCTGAATCTTCCTTTTTTATAGCCTTTCGCCTTCGCATCCGCGGTTGCCGCAAACAGATCCCGGATCAGGTCGAATACTCCGGTATATGTCGCCGGATTGGATCTTGGCGTCCTTCCGATTGGAGACTGGTCAATGTCGATCACTTTGTCCAGCATTTCCAGTCCTTCAATCCGCTTATGCTTTCCAGGAATCACACGGGCACGGTTTAGCTTTTTCGCCATACTCTTGTAAAGGATTTCATTCACCAATGAACTCTTGCCGGAACCAGATACGCCGGTTACACAGGTCATCACGCCAAGTGGGAACTTCACGTCAATATTTTTCAGGTTGTTCTCTGCTGCACCTACAACTTTGATCCAGCCGGTCGGAACTGCGCGGGTTTTCGGAACCGGGATCTTGATCTTTCCGCTTAAATATGCACCTGTGATCGACCGTTCTACTTTCATGATCTCCTGTGCCGTTCCCTGGGCAACCAGTTCTCCACCATGTTCTCCGGCTCCCGGTCCGATATCGATTACCTGGTCTGCCGCAAACATGGTATCTTCATCATGCTCAACCACGATCAGTGTATTTCCAAGATCACGGAGATGCTTGAGTGTTGCGAGAAGTTTGTCATTATCTCTCTGGTGCAGGCCGATACTTGGCTCATCCAGAATATAAGCCACACCCACAAGACCGGAACCGATCTGCGTCGCAAGCCGGATTCTCTGTGCTTCTCCACCGGAAAGAGTTCCTGTTGCACGGGCAAGTGTCAGATATTCCAGACCCACATCCAGAAGAAACTGCAGGCGCGCTTTGATCTCTTTTAATATCTGTCCGCCGATCATCTGCTGCGTCTTTGACAGTTCCAGACTGCTGATAAACCGCTGAAGCCGTTCAATCGACATTGCTGTTACGTCTGAAATATTTTTATCTCCGACCGTTACCGCAAGTGCACCCTTTTTCAGTCGCTGTCCGCCACATTCTCGGCAAGGTGTGATCTGCATAAAACTCTCATATTCTGCTTTCATAGTCTCCGATCCCGTTTCACGGTATCTTCGCTCCACATTTCGGATCAGCCCATCAAATGCAACGTCATAGATCCCTTCCCCGCGTTGTCCTTTATAATAGACCTTGACTTCTTTTCCATTAGTCCCACGAAGTAAAACATCCTGGATTTCTTTCGGATACTGTTCAAACGGCGTATCCAGGTCAAAATGATATTCCTTGCAGAGTGCTTCCAGAATCGCGTGAGTAAAACTGCTCTTATCGGTACAGGACTGCCATCCTGTCACCACGATTGCTCCTTCATTGATACTGAGTAATTTGTTCGGAATCATCAGGTCTTCATCAAACTCCATTTTATATCCGAGTCCGAAACATACCGGGCAGGCACCAAATGGATTGTTAAATGAAAAGCTTCTCGGCTCGATCTCATCAATACTGATTCCGCAGTCCGGGCAGGCAAAATTCTGGCTGAAATTCAGCGGTTCCCCTCCGATCACATCCACAACCAGAAGCCCCTCCGCAAGACTTAATACACTTTCTATGGAATCTGCAAGTCTTTTTTCAATCCCCGGCCTGACAACCAGACGGTCTACAACAATCTCAATATTATGTTTGATATTCTTGTCCAATGTGATTCCTTCGGAAAGCTCATACATATTTCCGTCAATCCTTACACGGACATAACCGCTTTTCTTTGCTCTGTCCAGAAGCTTGACATGGGTTCCCTTTCTCCCCCGCACAACCGGTGCCATCAGCTGGATCTTTGTCCCTTCCGGAAGTGCCATGATCTGATCGGTCATCTCATCTGCCGTCTGCTTCTTGATCTCTCTTCCACACTTCGGACAATGCGGAATCCCGATTCTCGCATACAGCAATCGAAAATAATCGTAAATCTCCGTCACAGTTCCGACTGTGGATCTCGGGTTGCGGTTCGTAGACTTCTGGTCAATGGAAATCGCCGGTGAAAGTCCTTCAATACTTTCTACATTCGGCTTCTCCATCTGCCCAAGAAACTGTCTTGCGTAAGAAGACAGAGATTCCATATATCGTCTTTGTCCCTCTGCATAAATTGTATCAAATGCAAGGGATGATTTGCCGGAACCACTGAGACCGGTCAGTACTACCAGTTTGTTCCTCGGAATATCTACATCAAGATTCTTCAGATTGTGCTCGTTCGCACCTCTGATCTTTATCAGTTCTTTCTTTTTTTCAGCCATCTGTTCTTCCTCTTCTATCTCTTCGCTTTACTCCATCTCATTCAAATGCTTTTTCAGCTCGATCAGCTTATCACGCAGCTCTGCTGCCGCCTCGAAATTCAGCTCTGCTGCCGCTTTCTTCATCTGCTTTTCCAGCTTCTTGATCAGCTTCTCCAGCTCTGCCACACTCATGGATTCCGGATCTTTTTCCAGCCTCATCTCTTCTGCTGCAACCTTCTTTGAAATACTGATCAGATCACGCACCGACTTCTTGATCGTCTGTGGCGTGATTCCATGTTCTTCATTGTATTTCATCTGAATCTCACGACGGCGCATCGTCTCATCAATCGCCATCCGCATCGAATCCGTCATGTTATCCGCATACATGATAACATGCCCCTCTGCATTTCTCGCCGCACGACCAATGGTCTGGATCAGTGAAGTTTCCGAACGCAGGAAACCTTCTTTGTCCGCATCCAGAATCGCTACCAGTGTGATCTCCGGAATATCCAGGCCTTCTCGAAGCAGGTTGATTCCAACCAGTACATCAAATACATCTAGGCGCATATCCCGGATGATCTCTGTCCTTTCCAGAGTATCAATATCCGAATGTAAATATTTCACACGAATGCCAAGCTCCCGCATATAATCGGTCAGATCTTCTGCCATACGCTTTGTCAGTGTTGTGATCAGTACCTTATTCTTCTTCGCTGTTTCTTTATTTACCTCACTGATCAGATCATCAATCTGTCCTTCGATCGGGCGCACTTCTACTTCCGGATCCAGAAGACCTGTCGGTCGGATTACCTGCTCTGCCCGCAGCAGTTCATGAGACTCCTCGTACTCTCCCGGTGTCGCCGATACAAACAGTACCTGGTCAATCTTACTTTCAAATTCCCCAAAGCTGAGCGGTCTGTTATCCTTTGCCGATGGCAGACGGAATCCATAATCTACCAGTGTTGTCTTTCTCGACTGATCGCCGTGATACATGGCTCCAATCTGTGGAATCGTCTTATGCGACTCGTCGATCATGATCAGAAAATCATCCGGAAAATAGTCAATCAATGTACATGGCGGCTCCCCTGCTTTCTGCCCGGTCAGATGCCTCGAATAGTTTTCAATTCCGGAACAAAATCCTGTCTCTCGCATCATTTCTATATCAAAATTCGTTCTCTCAGAAATACGCTGTGCTTCCAGAAGCTTATCTTCCCCTTTAAAATAACGGATCTGCTGCTCCAGTTCTTCTTCAATCTCCCCGATGGCACGCTCCATATTCTCCTTGGACACTACATAATGAGATGCCGGGAAAATTGCCACATGCCCAATCACATTCAACACTTCACCGGTCAATGTATCAATCTCTGTTATTCTGTCTATCTCATCACCGAAAAATTCAACTCTGTATGCAATTTTTTCCGAATACGCCGGGAAAATCTCAACCACATCTCCTCGCACCCGGAACGTTCCACGCTTGAAATCCATATCATTGCGGTCATACTGGATCTCAACCAACTTCTTCAGAACTTCATCCCTGTCTTTGATCATGCCCGGTCTAAGTGAAATCACCATTTCCTTGTAATCAATCGGCGAACCCAGTCCGTAAATGCAGGACACACTTGCCACAATGATGACATCATTCCGCTCAGAAAGCGCTGCTGTCGCAGAGTGGCGGAGCTTGTCGATCTCATCGTTGATGGCAGAGTCCTTGGCAATGTAAGTGTCGGATGACGGAACATAAGCTTCCGGCTGGTAGTAGTCGTAGTAGGATACAAAATATTCCACTGCGTTATCGGGGAACATCTCCTTGAACTCTCCGTATAACTGAGCCGCTAACGTCTTATTATGAGCGATGACAAGTGTCGGCTTCTGTAATTGCTGAATCACATTTGCCATCGTAAAAGTCTTTCCAGAACCCGTAACCCCTAGTAAAGTCTGGCATTGATTGCCTTCCTTGAACCCTTTCACAAGCTCTGCAATCGCCTGTGGCTGGTCTCCGGTTGGCTCGTATGGGGCTTTCAATTTGAACTCATTCATGGTAAATTCCTCCATTTGTGACTTTTACTATGACCACTATCAGCCAAAAATTCGTAATCAGATTCGTAACGAAATGCCCATTTTTGTCTCGAATAGAGGTCATTTTTGTCTCGTTACGAATAAAAGTCACAAAATTCATATTTGCGGATAAAACAGCACTCGGAAATGCCTGATGATACTAGGCTCCGGTTCTGTCATATTTTTACTGTTTGTTCTTGTAACAGTCCCTATTATATCAAACATTTTTTTGAAAGTATATAGATGAAAGCAAGAAAAAAGTACAAATGTTCGATTCTCATTTGTACTTTTCTATCTTACTACTATTCTACTACAATAACTTAAATGAAAAACTAAATTCCGGTTTTGGACCAAATGCAAGAGTAAATTCCATATAG
>NZ_JAQDVB010000030.1:0-40765 GCF_027674365.1 Coprococcus sp. AM11-30B
AGATATGGCGAATTTACTTATGAACTGTTTTCTATTATAATGGAGGTAAGCAATGAGAAAACAAAAGAAGAAATCTCGCCATAGCAAACAAATCCACAACCGGCAGTATAAGGACCGGTTATGGAGAATGATCTTTAATAACAAAGAAGATCTGCTGCAGCTTTATAATGCGATCAACCACACGGACTATCATAATCCCGATGACCTGGAGGTAAACACATTGGAAGATGTCCTTTATCTGTCCATGAAAAATGATGTATCCTTCCTGGTTGGCGGAACCATGAATCTATATGAGCATCAAAGCACTTTTAACCCAAACATGCCACTTCGCGGAGTCTTTTATTTCTCCCGGTTATATGAAGGGTATGTTGCAGATAATAATCTGATGATCTACCATGAAAAAAGAGTCCGACTTCCAAAGCCGAAATATATTGTCTTTTACAATGGTACAAAAAACCAGCCAGATTCCATGGAGTTAAAGCTTTCAGACTGCTTTGAAAATACAGATAACGACGCACCTTGCCCGGAATGCACCGCAACCATGTTGAACATCAACTATGGTCACAATCAGGAACTGATGAAGCACTGCAGAAGGCTTGAAGAATATTCCATATTTGTCCAATGTGTCAGGGAATATATACAATCGGAACCTTCTGTGGAAGATGCATTAGAAAAGGCAATTGATACCTGTATTAATCAGGACGTGTTGGCAGATTTTCTGAAAAAACATCGAGCGGAGGTGACAAATATGATTCTGACGACATATGACAAAGACTTATATGAGAAAACCTTGAAGGAAGATGCCAGAGAGGAAGGCAGAGAGGAAGGACGCGCTGAAATCAGAGCAGAATTAAATGAATTTAAACTACTAAACAAATGTCTCCTGAAAGCCAAACGCTACAACGACCTCGAACGCGCTACCGAAGACATCGAATACCAAAAGAAACTATTAAAAGAATTAGGCATTGAATAAAAACTAAATAATCCTTCCCCCCATCCCGTGACTGATCACCGTCTAAGATACAGTGCATCTCCCCAATATCAGTCACGGGATCTTTTTGTCCGGAAAATCCCTCTCCCTCACCGCTATAACCAGATCACTCCTTTTCTATGCGCTCCCCGCAAGCTATACTTTTTGCACTTCCATCACATTATTCCCCACTTTTACTTCTATTCTAATATCCCAATACATATAGTAGAGTCAGACACAAATATTACGCACTCCTACAAATCATGATGTTGGGGTTCAAAGGTATTTTGCCCCCTTTGATACCAGATTACTACGTGCTTTGCACTCTCGCAGTCCTCAAAAGCATTCGTAATCCGCTCACTTTTCTTTGAAAAATGGCTACTTACTCATGTTTTTGGCGGATCAAGAGGTCAAAAATCCTCTTGCAAGCAAGCTTGCATCGGCTTTCTGACCTTTTGCCCCTGGTATCAAATCATTATATTATTACAAAAACATTACTATTTCTTGTTATAACTTAAAAAAGTTAATATTTTCCGTTATTGGTAATGATTCACGTAATGCTTTGTCAGATACAATACCTATATAAGATAAAAAAGTCTAAATAATTAGGAAGGGCAGATGAAAACTGACATGAATAAAAAGCAAAAAAATACAAGAACTTTTTTAATAAAAATCATGGATCAGCAGAACGGTACCTGGCAGGGCAGCGTTACCTGGGTGGAAGAGCAGCGAGAGCAGCATTTCCGCAGTGCCCTTGAATTATTGAAGCTGATAGACGGAGCACTTGATAACAATTATGAAGTCAGAATTGAGGAATAGAAGGAGGACGCCATGAAAAGTAATACAAAGAAACGTTTAATAGCATTCATGCTTTGCATGGTATTAGTGCTTAGCAGTGCGATATCAGCTTTTGCTGATGAGCCACAGAACACAGACAGCCAGAGTCAGGCCGAAGTCGTAACAGAACCGGCGGCAGATGAGCCACAGAACACAGACAGCCAGAGCCAGGCCGAAGTCGTAACAGAACCGGCGGCAGATGAGGCTACAGAAGATACAACTACAGAAGATACAACTACTGAAGATGTGTCTACTGAAAATACGATTACCGAAGATGTGTCTGATACACCTGACATCGAAATACCTTCGAAAAAAGAATGGTCAGTACAAGTAGGAAATGCTACTGTTAAAGTAAATGGATCAGCCGATGCTCTTCCTGCAGACGCACAACTCTCCGTAACAGAGATTACTTCAGAAGATGAAGTGAAAGAGATCGAAAAAGCAGTAGAAGAAAAAGCGATCGAAGAACAGTTTTCCATCAAGAATATCTTCTCCTATGATATCAAATTCTTGGTAAACGGTTCTGAAGTACAGCCTACCACTCCGGTTCAGGTCAGCGTAGACACTCCGGAGATTGTATCCAACGAGAATACAGCAGTACTGCATGTGGATGACAATAATGTAGCGGAAGACATGAACGGTGCTGTTGATGGAGAAGGAAAAGTCGTATTCGATGCTCCGCATTTTTCTAAATATGTCATTGTTCAAAAAGGTAAATCAAAGGTTAACGTTACTATTGAATACTATGATGATACCCAGACTCCAAAGGCTATGATATATGCAAGCAAAAAGGAATTATCACCTGGGGAAAGCATAAGCAATTATGACATAGCTGATAACTGGAACATAAATTGGGCAGAGAAGAGTACTACAGATGGAAAATTTGAAAGTATATCAAATCTTGATGAAATCCAAGTCGTAAGCGATTGCATAATTAGGGTATATTACACTCCTCAAGAAAAAACACTTGCTGGAAGTACTACATTTTATGACTATACCGTTAAAGCCGGTAAACAGGATGGATCTTGGGGCTTTAGTGATACATATTATTCATTTAATCAGTTGACAAATGACAAATCACCAAAAGTTAGTGAAAACAAAAAACTTATTGCAGGCACGAATGATTCAAACGTTGGTCAAAATTATCCGGAGTATCAACAGTATAAGATTAGTTTGCCAGATAGTAACGGTAATACAAAAGATGCAAACTGTTATACTGGAGGAGATAGTACAATCCCAGGATTGCTAAAAGAAATTGATGATAACGGTAATGTAATATTCAATTACGCAGAACCGGGATTTTTTGTGGATAGCGATTATAGCGTTCAATTCGGAGGAAGTATCTTCGGTGGAAGTGAAAAGAGATTTCTGAGAAAAGTGTATAAAGATTACACTTTGGAATTTGCCCGAAAAGGTGATACTTATACACTTAATGGCGTAAGAAATAAGGATAACGGTTGGGTTACAGGCGCAGGAAACAATTTCTATCCGTTAAACAGTGTGAAACCTTCTTATGAAGATAGTGAAAGAGGCAATAACAATTATTTCGGAATGCGATATGATGTCACATTCAAGATTGGTGATTATGTAGGACCACTTAATTACAAATTCACAGGCGACGATGATTTATGGGTAGTTCTTGATGGTAAGAAAATAGTAATTGATCTTGGTGGTATTCATAGCGCAGCAACAGGAAATGTTGATTTGTGGCAGTATATTGGTGATAAAGAAAATCTGACAGAAGCACAAAAACAACAGACTCATACATTGACAATCCTTTATATGGAACGTGGTGCAGGCGCATCTAATTGTCAGATGGAGTTTACTCTTCCATCAGCGAAGATACAGCAAGTCGATAAAACAAAGATGACAAACATTTCATTCTATAAAACAGATGCAGATGGAACCGGTCTTTCCGGTGCACAGTTTACATTAACGAATGACAGCACAAAGACCACAATGTATGCAGCTTCCGAAAGTGATGGATTGGTTCAGTTCCAGCAGCTCGTAGCCGGAACCTATACATTAACAGAAACACAGGCACCAAAAGATTATGTTACACCAACAACCTCATGGAAAGTAAAAGTAACTGCTGATGGTAATAATGGTTTAAGCACAAAGATATACCAGGCAGATGGTACAACAGAACTTGGAAAGCTTACCGGTGGTGAATACCAGATTATCAACTCAGCAAGCACACCAGTACAGCCTCCGACACCGGGCATTGTTGAAACAAAGAAAGAACTGTCTCATGAAAAGTATATTGCTAAGAATGAAGATGGTACATACAATCTTACGTTAAATGTTTCAGGTGCAGTTGGAAGCGAGTCCTATGCGAATAAGCTGGATGTACTGTTCGTGATGGATACGTCGAACAGTATGAAACGTGGAATGGATTCTTCGCGAGACCAAAATAACTACACAACGAATAGTAGTAGTCGTTTCTACAATCAGCAAAAAGCTGTAGAAGATGCTGTTGCGAAATTGAAAAACAAGAAAAATGTAGATGCTCAATTTGCAGTGGTGGCGTTTGATACACAAGCGGGTATCAAAACAGATTGGACAAAGGGCTCGATTACATATCCCACCAGAGTTGGAAATTATTCGGGTTATAACAAAAAGGCCGGTGGAACAAATTATGAAGCAGGATTAATAAAAGCAAAGGAATTGCTTGATAGCGGACGAACTGATGCAACAAAAATAGTTGTATTTCTGTCAGATGGTGATCCAACCTTCTACTACAAAAAGAATAGCCAAGGTAATATAACTGGAATTGGTGGTGGTGACGGAAATAGCTATAGTGATACAGCAATGGCCAATGCCCAAACTCAACTTAGCAAAATGAGTATGAACTACTTCTACACAGTCGGAGTTGGTCCTGAAGATAGTTACAATCATTTATCAAGTCTGATCAGCAATGCTCCGAGCGGAACAGTAACCGGTAGTTACAACGGTACAGATTCAAGTAATTTGAAAAATGCTTTTGATACAATCATCAGAGATGCAACAGAACTTCTTTGTACAGATGTAACTGTAACCGATACGTTAACCGATGAAGTTGAATTAGTTAATCAAGATTTACAGGTGGTTGTCAAAGATGAAACTGGAAAGGTTATCACCAAACTGAAAGATGCTTCAGGAGATGAAGTAGCCGTATCAGAGATTATAACTGTCAGTACAGCGAAAGACTCAAACGGCAAGACTCAGATTATTATGCGATTTGAACCTGGCTATAAGCTGGAATCAGGTTACACGTATTATGTAACAGCAAAAATCCAGCCAACTACAAAAGCCTATCTGAAGTATCAGAATGAAAGCTATACAGATACTGGTGATGAAAATACAGACGAATATCTTGAAACGGATAAAAAACCTGGAAAAGATACTAGGAATGATGGAACATCTTCAAAACAAAAAGGATTCTATTCAAACGAATCAGCAAATGTAACATACAAGTACAACAATAAAACATATGAGAAACCTTATGCAAAACCCGTTATACAGGTAAATGCCAGTACAGATTCTCATACAGTGGTTAAACAGTGGGAAAATGACTCAGATAAAGTAGCCGTTGGCGTCGAGTTGAAGGCTTATGTAACAGAAGCGGCGGATTCTCAAATAAACGCTGATAATCCGAAGTATCTTACAAGTGCAGATGTAAAAAATCTTCCGACGTCCATGCAAGTTAATTTGTCAGAAGCAAACAAATGGACCTATACCTGGGAAAATCTTCCGGATAAATACTTTTACGAAACTACAGATGGTATCAAAGAAACAGCTATCCATTACACAGTAGAAGAAGTCCAGACAGAGGCTACAAACGCATTTTACGGTCAGGTTACTGAATCAGATGATGGAAAGACCACTACGATTCTGAATAAGAAGAAAGATCAAGAGGATAAGCCGTTTATTGAAGTGACCAAAACGTTTGAAGGACTTACAAAAACACAGATTCAAGAGTTGGCTAATCCAGAGAATCCATATACAATTACATTGATTCATACTGATACAAACACGTCTAAAACGCTTACAATGAATGCAGGTAAATTAAACGATATACTTCAGAGCAATGATAACAAAAAAGTATGGACATATACCTGGAAACTGGAAGATTGTTTGGATGGCACATACAAAGTCAGTGAAAGCAATTACGGTAAAGATGGATACGATGTAACTGTCACTGTCAATGGACAACAAGTTACAAATTGGAATGATTTTTCAGTAAGTACAAAGCAAGCAACAATAGAAGAATATAAACAATCTGAAAATACTACTACGTGCTCACCAAAAACGTTTTCTATAGGCAAAGTTAATTTAATTGTTGCAAAGCTCACTGCGAACGAAGGATATTTCGTGTGGACAAACACACCGGTAAGCATCAGTGAACGTAAAGAGATAGTGAAATTGATAAATGATAAAATCGATGGAATCAAAGGAATCGGATTTAGTCCAGAAACAGAATTACAAAAATGCTATTTCTATAGTGGAAATGGAATAAAAGACACGTTGGTATTCAGAAATGGTGAGATCAAGTATGACGGGCAGGATGAACTTACGTTTGATGCATCAAAACAGTGGTCTATGTTTGCAGCTGGAACGTACACATTTACCGAACCACAGAACGCTGAGATTCAGATCACGAATACTTATTCGGAACAAACTGCAGATTTAGATTTGATTAAGACTTCAGTAACCGGAACAAAATTTGATGGCGCAGAATTCAAGCTGTATAAGAAGAATGATGAGGGAGCATATGAACTTCAGAAATTTGAATATACAGATGAGTCTGGAAAAAATCAGACAAGAGAAACCATCCAGGTAATAAATACCGAAGGATCAAAAGCTGAACTTAAAAATCTTCAGTCTGGACAGTATTATCTGGAAGAAGTAAAGGCACCGGAAGCTTGTATGTTGTTAGCAGACAAGATTTATTTCAAACAGGAAAAGGGTAAGATTACTTTAACAGATAAGGAGGGAAAAGCACTTTCAAGTGAACCTACAATGTGGACACTTTCGAACACAGCTGGAAAATATACCTTAACTGTAAAAAACGAAATTCTCTATTCCCTCCCATCAGCTGGAGGCACCGGAATTTACTTGTATATGATTGGCGGTATCTTACTTATGTTTGCAGCCGTATGGATCTTATATAAAAACAAATGCAAGGAGGTGCTGGAAAAATAATTGTAAGAATTAATTTTTCAGTGGCTTCTTGCCACACAAAAACGTTATTATCCCATATGAGGGGACAATAAAAAATGGGCAAAACCCTTAAAAGAAAAGGAGACAAAATATGAAGAAGATGAGAAAAATCTTTGCAGTGTTATTAACACTGGCTATGGTACTCGGAATGAGTATGACATCGTTTGCAGCGGATGCAAAAGCAACAATTACACTTAAAAACTTTGACACAGCTAATAAAGTTGAGTATATGCAGATTATCCAGAAAGATGAAACCAAAACTTCTGGTTGGGCATTTACTAATGGTGCAGGAGCATGCTTTACAAAAGCATTCGGACTTACAGATTCAGATGATGCACAGCAGCAGGTTATCTGGGGATTAATTAAGTATAATGATAATAATGTTAAATTACCAACAGGTGTAACTGCAGAAACTGCTACAGCAGCAAAAATTGACTTAGCATTAAGTAAAGTTGCAGCACTTAATGGTTTCACAGAATCAACAGATAAAACAAAAATCGAAGTAAGCGCAGCTGGTATTTATGCAATCAAAGCAGAAGAAACAGGATTTACTTATAAAACAGCAACAGCATATGTAGGATTTGGAGAACCATATCCAGCATTAACAAATGCAGAAGTAACAGCTAAAAAATCTCCAACAACTGTAGACAAAACAGTAGCTGATGACGATCATGTAGTAGCAATCGGAGATATCGTAACTTATACAATTGAAGCATATGTACCATTTCTTGATGCAGCTAATACTGAAAACAGAACATTTACAATTACTGATAAAATTAAAGGTGCTGAATATTATTTAGCAGGTCCAAATGCAGTTAATAGTGTAACTATGGAAGGCAAAGATGGGCAAGTTGGAGAAATCGTAGTAAATGAAGATGGTAAAGGATTTACCGTTAATTTAAACACTTTAGTTGCTGATACAGACAATCCGAACGCTGGAAAGAAAATCACAGTTACCTATACTGCAAAAGTAACCAAAACAACAGTAGAAAACAAAGCTGGTAGTCATGCAGCTGGTGTAGACTACGGTGCTGATAATGTCCCAGTTAAGTTATTTACTGGAGAACTTGTTTTACTGAAATATGGTGATGGCAATGTAAATAATGCTTTAGCAAACGCTGAATTCGTATTGTATAAAGATGGCGAAGAAGTACCATTAACATTCACAAAGCAGGAGAATGGAAAATATAAATATGCTCCGGATGCAGAAGATGCTACAGCAACACTTGTAACAGATGAAAACGGTATGATTGATGTAGAAGGTTTAGATGTTGGTTCTTATCATTTCGAAGAAACTAAAGCACCAGAAGGATATTCTATCAATACAGATGGTAAAACTCTTACACTTACTGTAAATGGAGATGTTGCTACAGCTAAATTATATAATGAAGGTCAGTTAAATGATACAAAACTTTCCGCTCTTCCATCAACCGGTGGTATCGGTACAACAATCTTCACAATCGCTGGATGCGTTATCATGATCGCAGCAGCTGGTCTGTTCTTCGCAAGCCGCAAGAAATCAGACAACAAATAATTGCAATAATTATTTATAATCAGATATTGAATCCGGGGCAGGTCGCCCCGGATTCCTAAAAAATAATACAACAGCAAGGAGAGTTCGGATGAAACGCAAAACAAACAAACTTATTATTGGCATCATATTTTTAGCCGGGTTGTCCTTACTGCTGTATCCATTCGTTGCAAACCAGTGGAATAACTACAGGCAAAAGCAATTGATCAGCAGTTATGAACAGACTGTATCCGAAAAGGATGCAGCACATGAGATTGATTATGACGCAGAACTGCAGAAAGCAGAAGCTTACAACGAAGCCTTACTTCCAAGTATCCTTCCTGACTCATTTGCAGTAGCCGCAGCCAGTGACAAAGAAGACCAGTCCTACATGGATGCTCTGAATATTGCCGGTGACGAGATGATGGGAATCGTGGAAATCCCGAAGATTGACATCAAGCTTCCGATCTACCACACTACCGATGAAGATGTTCTCAAACAGGCAGCCGGACATCTGGAAGGAAGCTCTCTTCCAATCGGCGGTAAAAGTACACACGCCGTTATCTCCGCACACCGTGGACTTCCGAGTGCGTCTCTTTTTACCGATCTGGATCAGCTGGAAGAAGGCGATCATTTTCTGATCCATGTATTAAACGAAACACTATGTTATGAAGTCGACAAGATTTCCGTGGTCAAACCGGAGGAAACTTCCTCTCTTGCAGTAGAAGAAGGAAAAGATCTTGTAACACTTCTTACCTGTACTCCATACGGAGTCAATACCGAGCGGCTTCTGGTCCGTGGTCACAGAGTACCTTATGTGGAACAGGAAGTTGCCGATGAGAAGACACCGCTCAGCGGAATCAGTCTTCATACAAATTATCTTTTATGGGTAATTATTGGTCTTGTAATTACCACAATCTTCATCCTTGTGTTATACTTAAAGGAGAAGAAGCTTCAAAAGAAGAAAAATGAGACCTCTTAAAAAGAGAATAAGAACGAGAAAGGAAATATGCCTATGAAAAGAAAAATCTCAACCTTCCTTTTCGGTCTGTTATTCTTGATAGGATTTGGGATTCTGATCTACCCGACGGTATCCAACCAGTGGAACACCTACAGACAGAATCAGCTGATCAGCAGCTATGACAATACAATACAGGACATGGAACCGGAGGACTTCACCTCTGAGTGGGAAAAGGCAAAAGCTTTCAATGATACCATTCAGCAGAACAACCTCTACGGAGATGTATTCGGTGAAGATGAAAATGACATCAAAGACACCGAATACTGGAAAATCCTGAACGTTGCAGATGACGGAGTAATGGGATACCTTTCCATTCCGAAGATCAACATCAAGCTTGCCATTTACCATGGCACCGGTGACAAGGATCTGCAGACCGGCGTCGGACATCTGAACGGCACAAAGCTTCCGATTGGAGGGGAGAATACCCACAGTGTTCTCGCAGCTCACCGTGGACTTCCAAGCGCAAAGCTTTTTACCGATATCGATCAGCTCAAAGTTGGCGATAAATTTTACATCCATGTACTGGATGAAGTCCTTGCCTACAAAGTAGATCAGATTCTTCCGATGGTAGACAAAGACGATCATGAAACACTGGAGAAAGCACTCCAGATTGAAGAAGGAAAAGATCAGGTAACTTTATTTACCTGTACACCATATGGAGTCAACTCCCATCGTCTTCTCGTAAGAGGAACCAGAGTTCCATATAACGGCGAAGAGGATGCTACCGAATCAGTTACAGATTCTATGGTAAAAGCCATTCAGAATTATTATATGCTCTATTTAATTTTAGGACTTTCAATCACGATTCTTGTGATCATTCTCTTGCGATTCCTTTCCAAGAGAAAAGCTCACAAAGAATAACCAAGATTTTTAAGGAGGACATGAGGCGATGATGAATAAACGATTAAAACAGGGAAGTACTTTTCTCTTAGCTGTCGCTCTTACATTTCCACTGCTCACTCTTCCGGGTGCGAAAGCCGCAAGCGCGATCGATACCGATGCAGAGTGTTCCATCCAATTTGACATTGGTGGAAACAGTGAACTTCTAAATGACGACGTTACTGTTCAGGTCAATCTGTACAAAGTTGCATCAGTTGATGTATCCGGCAACTATACCGCAACCGGTGCATTTTCAAAACTGGATTTTTCATCCGTAAGTGCTGATAACCTGGATACTGCAGCTGCTACCTGGGCAGAACGTGCCAAAGAAGCACAAGGTAAGTTGACAGATTCAAAGGGAAATACGGTTGTTGATCCAACCGAAACCGTTACACTGCAGAACGGAAGAGGCTACCAAGATAAATTGGATACCGGACTTTACCTTGTAGATACACCAAAAGTGATTACAACCAATTATACTTATACCTTTACTCCTTACCTTGTATCACTTCCGACCAATAATTACTACAGTGGTAACGGTGCAAGTGATGACTGGATCTACGATTTGACCAAAGAATACAACAGTGCAGTTGGTCTGAAACCGGAACAGCACGTAAGATACGGTAATCTGGTGATCAATAAGGAACTGGTAGATCACAATGCTACCTTCGGTAACAATGCAACGTTCGTATTCCAGATCGATATCACAACACTGGATAAGAAGACCGAAACCAGAATCGAAGAGCTTACCTTCAATGCTGCAGGTAGCGATTCTGTAACGATTGAAAAAATTCCTGCCGGATCTCATGTCAAGGTAACGGAGGTTTACAGCGGTGCAAGCTACAAGCTCACTTCTAAAAATAATGTGACAGCTACCATCGTTGCCAATGATGAAAAAGAAGCAGGTCAGGCAGGCGAGACAGCAGTGGTTTCATTTACCAACGAACATGATGGACGTACCAATGGCGGATACGGCGTAAAAAATAATTTCAAGCTGGACGAAAATGGTCAGTATCAGTACACCGAACCGGCAGCAAAGAACTAGAAAGGGGGAGTCGGAATGAGAAAGTTACATAAGAAACCACTTATCATGGCAACAGCAGCACTTGCTCTTACCGGAACCCTGGCAGTTGGAAGTGCAATGGCATACTTCACAACTTATACAACAGCCGGTGGCGGTGTGACGATGAATATGGGATTTACCGAAACCATCCCTAACGAAACAGTCGATAAAGATGGCAAGCACGTCACCATTACAAATACCGGTGATTATGATTGCTTCGTAAGAGTAACAGCATTTGCCCCGATGAAACTTACCTATACTACTCCAAATGGCGGATGGAAAGCCAAAGATGATGGTTACTGGTACTATGAAGGCGTTCTTCCGGCAGGCGAAACCACACCGGAACTCAATATCTCTTACAAATTCCCGGAAGGGAAGGATAAACCGGAAGAATTCAATATCGTGGTTATCCAGGAATGCACACCAGTTCTTTACGATGAAAATGGAAAGCCATATCCAGACTGGAATCATGTAATCACAACTGAGACAACAGAAGACAGTAAAACCACAGAATAGGAGGGAACGAAGATGAAAAAGAAAAAGAAATCATTTCCAAAAAAATCGGCCCTGCTTCTGACAGCATCAGCGCTCCTGTTGATTGGCAGTACTGTCGGCAGTACACGTGCCGCACTCACATACTACAGTGAGAATTATTCCGCACAGATCGAGATGCAGAATATCGGTGTATCTCTTTTAGAGAATGGCGATGTCGTCAGCAGCCAGGATTTTACATCTAAGAACCAGAAAGAAGTAAAAGACGGGGAACTCCTGACAGGCCTTCTCGGAAAAGATGAAAAATTCGCACCTGGAAAGAAATACAAAGAAGAGCTCAGTGTTCAGAACAGCGGTAACATCGACACCTTCGTCCGTGTGATCCTTACCAAGAGCTGGCAGGACAAAGAGGGCAAGAAGAACACCACTCTTTCACCGGATCTGATTGAACTGAATTTCCTTACCGCTAACGGCTGGGTAGTTGCAGATCAGCAGACCACAGACGAAAGAACCGTTCTTTATTACACAAAGGCAGTAAAAGCCGGAGATACCACACCGGCATTATCTGACACACTCCGCATTGATCCAAAGATTGCAACAGATGTAGAGAAAACAGTAAAGGACAACACCATTACTTACACATATAAGTATGGCGACTATACATTCCACATCGATGCAGAGGTAGATGCAGTACAGACACATAACGCAAAAGATGCCATCAAGAGTGCCTGGGGTGTAGATGTGAATGTATCAGATGACGAAACCAGTTTAAGCTTACAGTAGGGAGGTACAGAGTATGAAAAAGAAAATTTTGTGCCTCGCCATGACAGTGATAATGGCAGCAGGGGTACACACAACTGCATTTGCAAAGGATTATCAGGGAGCCGACGGATGGCAGGTTAATTTCACCGGCGGCAAGATGGAAAGCAATTTTGAAAACAAGACTGTTTCCGATGAGCTGGCAACGATCCAGCCGGGTGACAGCATCGAATTGAAGGTTCAGCTGAAAAACTCCGATAAAGGCGAGACCGATTGGTACATGACCAATGAGATCATCCAGACACTGGAGGAAGCACAGAAATCCGCTGAAGGCGGTGCTTACGAATACAAGCTGACTTATGTTGGAAGTGACAATACCGAAAAGGTACTCTATAACAGTGATACCGTCGGAGGCGAAGGTTCTTCTAAGACCGGTGAAGGTCTGAAGGAACTTGGAAACTCTACCGAGAAATATTTCTACCTCGGTCGTCTTGCTTCCAATGGTACCGGAACCGTACACCTTACCATCGGTATCGAAGGTGAGACACAGGGCAATGGTTATCAGAACACGCTCGCAAAGCTTCGTATGAACTTTGCAGTGGAAAAGGTAAAAGTAAGCAATACCATTACCAAGACGAAAATCGTCAAGACTACCAACACCGTTAAGACCGGTGATACCGCAAGAGTTCTTCTCTTCTGTGTGCTTGCACTCATCAGTGGACTGATCCTTCTGGCATACGGAATCTACACATATAACAAGAACACAAAGAAACGCAGACGGAAAGGAGAGTAAGCAGATGAAAAGATGGAAAAAATTACTGGTTTCTCTTCTGACTGTATCAATGACGATCGGTGCATCCACGATGAGCGTTATGGCTGCTGACGGGTATACCTATAAGGTAACTTTATCGGCAGGTAATAAAGGAACGATAAACGGACATACTAAGGTGGAGCAGGATTCTGTCGCCGGTTCTACTGTTACTTTTAATCTGAAAGACGTTCAGGTAACCGATGACAAATACTATGTCAAAGGAATCCGTCTCAGCGGACGTGACAATGAAGAAGCTCTTGCTTCTCCTGTATTCGACAATGTAACCGGCGATGCCGACTATGTAATAGCCTATGGAATCAAAAAGGACATGGTTGCCTACACCGTAAACTATCAGGATGCTTCCGGTAAGGCGCTTGTAGAAAGCCAGACCTTCTACGGAAATGTCGGTGACAAACCAATCGTCGCTTATCAGTATATCGAGAATTATATTCCAGATGCTCTTGCACTTACCAAGACTTTGAGTAATAATGTATCTGAGAATGTATTTACGTTTACCTACAAACCGGGTGCTACAGACCGTGTTGTTACAACAACAACCACCATCACAACGACTGTTCCTGGTACAGCAACTCCTGGCACAGGTACCAGTAATGTCGGTACAGCAGGTGGCACGACAGGCGGCACAACCGGTGGAACTGCCGGAACTACCGGTGGAACTACAACCGGAACTACCGGTGGCACAACAGACGGAACCACAACCGGTACAACCGATGGTACAACGACAGATAACGATTCTCAGGATACGACAGCTAAAGATAAAGATACTGCAACATCTGAGGATGAACAGACACCAAAGTCTCTGGTAGATCTGGATGATGAAGACACTCCAAAAGGAAATATCGATGCGAAAGACAAGACGAGCAAAACTCCGATCGCAGCAGGAATCGCTATTATCGTTGTTGCAGTAGCAGCTCTCGCAGGACTGATCGTATTCTTGAAAAAACGTGCAAAATAAAAAAAGCGCGGCACTAAAGGAGAAGTCTTTTTTGAAGAGAACGAAGAAAAAGAAAAGCCCAGTGGCTGCATTTTGCAGTGCACTGGGCACTGTTTTACTGACAGTACTGATTCTTGCCTGTATTCCGCTGACGCTTCCGAAAGCTTTTGGTTTTCAGATATACACCGTGATCAGTGGGAGCATGGAACCGGCGATCCCGACGGGAAGCCTGGTCTATGTCCGGCATGAAGAACCAGACACGATCGTCAAAGATGATGTCATTGCTTTTTACAGCAACAATGCAGACGGCTCGATCATCACCCACCGCGTAGTATCCAACAGCCCGGCGATGGGACAGTTTATCACCAAAGGGGATGCCAATGAGGAAAAAGATATGAATCCGATCCCTTACAACAACTACATCGGAAAAGTAAAGCTTTCTGTTCCGGTTGTCGGCGGTATCGCACAGGCTGCAACCGGCACTGCCGGAAAGATTGCCGCTGCATCTATGATCGGTCTTGCTGTGATTCTTGAAATCGTTGCTGCCATGCTTGACAGACGCGATGACGAAGACGAATAAGAGAGAACGTTTTTCATTTTAACTTGCTAAAGTGTAAAACATTTGCTAAAATAATATCAGATTGTATTGTCAGAAGAAGATGGGGGAATTTCACAATTCTCCCATTTGTCATATATTGAAAAGAATGGAGAGGTGAATGGATTGTTATCCAACCAGATTTTACAGAGAACAATCAATGAAATAGGGGATATCATCGAGTGTAACTGTTCCATCTGGAACACAGACGGAGTGATGCTTGCAGCTGTAGGTAAGGAAAAGCCTGAAGTGAAAAAAGCTGTCTGCTCATTTTTAAAAGAGCTGGAGGTTACCGGCGTATCGGAGGAGCACTTGGATGAATGCTATGGTCTGTTCCCGGTTTATGATGATGATGAACTGACTTATATTTTCGTGATCGAGCACAATAATGAGATTGATGTGCATACCAGCGGACGCTTAAGTGTCTGCCAGCTGGAGAGCCTTTTAAGATCCGGAAGCGAACGTCTTGACCGTAACCGTTTTATCCAGAACCTGCTCCTGGATAACCTGCTTCTCGTAGATATCTACAATCAGGCGAAAAAGCTTGGTATTACAGTGGAGCAGCGCAGAGTCGTCTATCTGATCGAACCGAAGAATCCGGATGACACGATCGTCCTGGATATGATCCGTGGGATTTATTCCTCGGGAACCGGCGATTTTGTTACTGCCGTAGATGAGGGACATATTATTCTGATCAAGTCCCTTGACAGTACGGATGATTATGATACGATCCGTTCGACTGCCGATATGCTGGTGAATGCGATCAACACCGAAGCTATGGTCAATGTCCGGCTTTCCTTCGGAACCATCATTCCCGAACTCAAAGAGGTCTCACAGTCTTACAAAGAAGCAGGCATGGCTCTGGATGTGGGACGTATCTTCTATCCGGAACGCAATATTTTATCCTACCGCGAACTCGGTATCGGACGGCTGATCCACCAGCTTCCCGTTTCCTTATGCGAGATGTTCCTGGAAGAAGTATTTGCCGGAAATACCGTTGATCAGTTTGACGAAGAAACCTTATCCACAGTTGATAAATTTTTTGAAAACAGCCTGAATATTTCGGAGACAGCGAGACAGCTTTTCGTCCACCGGAATACGCTCGTCTACCGGCTGGAGAAGATCCAGAAACAGACCGGGCTGGATGTCAGAGTGTTTGAGGACGCCCTGACATTTAAGATTGCTCTGATGGTCGCAGACCACATGAAATTCATAGAAAACAGAAAATAGGAGGACATGATATGGTGAAATTATACGAAGGCGGTGCCTATCTTTTACACGGTACTGAGGTAATTGCAGATGCACCCGATGCACTTGCTGCCGTAAAAAGCAAGACAGGGATTGAGACAACAAAAGAAGCTGCTGCAAAAGAGACAATGGCTTATGGGATCTTAAGTGCGCATAATACTTCCGGTAATATGCAGCAGCTTCAGATCAAATTTGACAAGCTGACTTCGCACGACATTACCTTTGTCGGAATCATCCAGACTGCAAGAGCATCCGGACTGGAGAAATTCCCGATCCCTTATGTTCTGACCAACTGCCATAACTCTCTGTGTGCAGTCGGCGGTACGATCAATGAAGATGACCACATGTTTGGACTGACCTGTGCGAAGAAGTACGGCGGTGTCTATGTTCCGCCTCATCAGGCCGTTATCCACCAGTTTGCCCGTGAAATGCTCGCAGGCGGCGGCAAGATGATCCTTGGTTCTGACAGCCACACCCGTTATGGTGCACTCGGTACCATGGCAATGGGAGAGGGCGGACCGGAACTTGTAAAACAGCTTCTGAATAAGACTTATGATATCAAGATGCCGGGCGTTGTCGGAATCTATCTGGACGGCGAACCGGTGAAAGGTGTCGGACCGCAGGACGTTGCCCTTGCGATCATCGGCGCAACCTTCGGCAATGGCTATGTCAATAACAAGGTCATGGAATTTGTCGGACCTGGCGTTGGCAAATTAAGTGCAGACTTCCGTATCGGAATCGATGTTATGACGACAGAGACAACCTGCCTTTCTTCTATCTGGAGAACCGATGACAAGATCAAAGAGTTCTACGATATCCACGGAAGAAGTGATGACTTCAGGGAACTAAATCCTGGCGCAGTCGCTTACTATGACGGTCTTGTATACGTGAACTTGAGTGAGATCAAGCCTATGATCGCCATGCCGTTCCATCCGTCCAATGTCTACACCATCGAGGATGTCAATGCCAACCTTGCAGATGTTCTCCACGATGTAGAGCAGCGCGCGCTGGTAAGCCTGGACGGTGCTGTGGATTACTCTCTTCAGGACAAGATCGTAAATGGTAAGCTTTATGTCGATCAGGGTATCATCGCAGGCTGTGCCGGTGGCGGTTTTGAAAATATCTGTGCTGCCGCAGACATCATCCGTGGCAAATACATCGGATCAGATGAATTTACCTTCAGTGTTTACCCGGCAAGTACACCGATCTACATGGAGCTTGTGAAAAATGGTGCGGTTGCTGACCTGATGGAAGCCGGTACGATCGTGAAGACAGCCTTCTGCGGACCGTGCTTCGGTGCAGGGGATACCCCGGCAAACAATGCATTTTCCATCCGTCACTCTACCCGTAACTTCCCGAACCGTGAAGGAAGCAAGCTGCAGAGTGGACAGATCGCATCTGTTGCCCTTATGGATGCACGTTCCATTGCCGCAACTGCTGCGAACAAAGGTTTCCTTACTCCGGCAACAGATTTTGATATTGAATACAAGAACCCGACCTACCACTTTGATTCCAGAATTTACGCCAACCGTGTATTTGACAGCCACGGCGTTGCTGATCCTTCGGTTGAGATCAAATTGGGGCCGAACATCAAAGACTGGCCGGCAATGAGCGCTCTTCCTGAGAATCTGATCCTGAAGGTCGTATCTGAGATCCACGATCCGGTTACAACGACAGACGAACTGATCCCGTCCGGCGAGACTTCTTCTTATCGTTCCAACCCGCTTGGACTTGCTGAATTTGCACTTTCCAGAAAGGATCCTGCCTATGTAGGACGCGCAAAAGAGGTCCAGAAAGCCCAGAAAGCGATTGAAGCAGGTACTTGTCCACTGGATGTACTGGACGAATTAAAACCGGTGATGGCAGCAATCCAGAAGTCTTATCCGGAAGTCGGCAAAGGAAATATCGGTGTCGGAAGTACCATTTTCGCGGTCAAACCTGGTGATGGTTCTGCCCGTGAGCAGGCTGCTTCCTGCCAGAAGGTCCTCGGCGGCTGGGCGAATATCGCGAATGAGTACGCAACCAAACGTTACCGCTCGAACCTGATCAACTGGGGCATGCTTCCGTTTATTACCGAAGAGGAACACACAAAGCTTTCTTTCAGGAACGGTGACTATCTCTTCGTGCCGGATATCCGCAAAGCAGTAGAAGATAAAGCTTCCACGATCAAGGCTTATGTCGTAGGCGATGATCTGACGGAGATCGATCTGAAGCTCGGTGATCTGACGGATGCAGAACGTGAGATCATCCTCAAAGGATGTCTGATCAACTATTACAGAGGTTAATTTTTCTCAGAAAATGATATGATTTCAAAGGGACGGAAATTTTTCTGTCCCTTTTTGCAACACTTCCGACTTTTTTATACTCTTATATACAAAGAACCTGTTATGAGAGGAGGGACTTTATGATCGATGCAATTGCATTTAAAGAATTATATAAGACGGTTTATCAGGATCTGTATCGTTTTGCGCTCTGCATGATGCATCATCCGCAGGATGCAGAAGACGCCGTCAGTGAAGCCGTTCTTTCCGCCTATGAGAACATACATAAATTACGCAAAGAAGAAGCATTCCGTTCCTGGATCTTTCAGATTCTGGCAAATGTGTGCCGCCGGAAGTTAAAGAGCCGTGAACGGACCGAGACCGAGCTGAAAGAAGATCATGCTTCTGCCACATACTGTGACGGACTCCGCACAGATGTGGAACGTGCTTTTCTTATTCTCGATGAAGACGATCAGCTGATCATCGGCTTATCCGTCTATGGCGGTTACAACAGTAAAGAGATCGGAAAAATGCTAAGGCTGAACCCGAATACAGTCCGCTCTCGCAGAAAGCGTGCCCTCGAAAAGATGAGCTGGCTTCTGAAAGAGTAGGATAAAAGAGTAATAGGAGGTGTTTCATATGACAGATCACGAAAAAGAAATACTGGATAAAATAAAACAATCTACGGAAAAAACTCCTGTTCCGGAAAGCCTTGCACCGGATCAGATTATGAAAATGCTGGAAGAGCATAACAGCACTCAAGCTTCCGGACATATCCCGAAAAAGCATGGATTTTCCCGCGGCCACCGGATGCGCGGAGGACTTATCGCTGCCGCACTGGTACTGGTTGTCGGCATTGGCGCCCACATCCGCCAGCAGAATCTTTCTTCAGACTCAGCCACTTCTTCCACAAAAGGCAGTTCTTCAATCGGTACATCCTCCGGTAAGCTTGCCTCTTCCGATACTTTAGAAACGGCAACCGATTATGATGAAGTCTACACATACCTGCAATCTTATCAGGATGAGTTGGATTCTTCATCCGCTACCGGTTCAACCGACAGCGGAATTGTCATGTATTCAAATGAAACAGCCGACAGTGGTGCACGCACCGATAGTTCCATCTCCTCTTCGGATTCTGCAACAGCCTCTACACGCGCTGTGGATACTTCATTTTCCGATACCAACGTCCGCACAGAGGGTGTCGGTGAAGCAGACATTGTAAAAACGGATGGAAATTATCTTTATACACTGAAAGCAAACTCACAGGAAATTTCCATTGTAGATATCCGGTCTGATCAGATGAAGGCTGTTTCCGGCATTTCGCTGAATGAGAATTTTCAGGCATCCGAATTTTACTTGAGTGACCAGAAGCTTTTTGTCCTTGGCAACATGCAGAACACGCAGGTTGATTCTGACAGCAAGACGTTGTACCGCGGCAGCTGTACCCGTATCCAGACTTATGATCTGACAGATATCAACAATCCGAAATCCATCGGAACCGTGGATCAGAGTGGTTACTACCGCACTTCACGTTTTAAAGACGGATACCTGTATGTATTCAGTGACTATTATATTTACGATACGATCACCAAAAAAGATTATCCTTCCTATGTTCCGCTTGTCGGTGACAATCTTCTGAAGCAGTCGGATATCTATCTCCCAACGAACCATGCAGCAGACCAGTACCTTGTTGTCAGTTCCATTTCCGCTTCCAGTCCGGATAAGGCAGCAGACCAAAAAGCAGTCATGTCTGAGAATGGTGAAATCTATGTGAGTGAGAACAACATTTATATTTACGAGTATGCGAACAGCAGTATCCTCGCAGATAATCTTGCGGCAAAGAATCAGACGATCCTCCGCAAGCTGTCTTACAATAAAGGAAAACTTTCCGGCTCTGCCCAGGGCAAAGTAAAAGGATATCTGAACGATTCCTTCAGCATTGATGAGTATGACAATACGCTGCGACTGGTGACAACGGTTACGCACAATGCCGGAAGCTCTTCACAGTCCAATGCAGTCTATGTGCTGGATGCAGATTTGAAAACAATCGGTAAGATCGAAGATCTTGCCAAAGATGAACAGGTCTATTCCGCAAGATTTTTGGGCGATACCGGTTACTTTGTAACTTATGAACAGACAGATCCTTTATTTTCCGTAGACTTTTCCGATCCGGAGAATCCGAAGATCCTTGGCAAGCTGAAAATTCCCGGCTTTTCGGAATACCTGCATTTTTACAGTGATAATCTGCTTCTTGGCATCGGTATGGATACCGATGAAAATGGAGTCACAAACGGGGTAAAAGTCTCCATGTTTGATATCAGTGATCCTTCGGATGTGAAGGAAGTCAGCAAGTACACACTGGATCAGTACTATTACTCGGATGTCTTTTCTGACTACCGTGCAGCACTGGTTGATCCGGAAAAGAATCTGATCGGCTTTCCGCTTTCCGGATCTGCCAACCAGTATGTGATCCTTTCTTACGATAAAGATCAGGGCTTCCAGGTACAGATGCAAGAGGAAGTCAACGGTAATTCTTATCTTGGAACCCGCGGTGTGTATGCAAACGACAAGTTCTATGTGATCAATGGAAATGCAATTGAAGCATACCGGATGGGAGACTATGTGAAGATAGATGATCTGCTGCTGTAGCGCAGATTTGCAGCCGGAGCTGCCGCTCCGCATACTTTGTACACCATCCCACCTCATTGTATACACAAAAATCGTATATAATCGAGTAGGCTGACTCCTACTCGATTCTTATACTTTGTACATCATCTCGCTTAACAGCTCGATGATGTACATTCGCCAAATGCAGATCCTTGTGCAAGCACAAATCTGCACTTGGCTCATCGTATACACAAAAACAGGTGCCCACGGGGATATATCACTAAGATATACTTACGTGGACACCTGTTTTATATTTTCATTTACCTGTTATTCCACACCGTTAAAGCAGTAGGTACATACCTGGCATGCATCAATCCCGATTGATTTGATCAGATCATCCAGTCTGTGATAACGAAGGGAAGTGAAATTCTGTCTCTTGCGGATTTCCTCCAGCATTGCTGCATACCGGTCACTGTTCGGATCCGCATATTCATCCAGTACATTGACATCATTGTCGCCTTCCCACTCACGGATGATTCTTCTTGTGATCAGATCCAGGTCTGATTTGGAACGGGAGAAATTCAAATATTTGCATCCGTACAAAAGCGGTGGACATGCCGGGCGGACATGCACTTCTTTTGCGCCACTCTGATACAGGAACTCTGTCGTCTCACGGAGCTGTGTACCACGCACGATAGAATCATCGATCAGCAGCAGGCTCCTGTCTTCGATCAGACTATGTACCGGGATCAGTTTCATTCTGGCAATCAGATTACGCTGACTCTGCGTTGTCGGCATGAAGGATCTTGGCCAGGTCGGAGTATATTTGATAAATGGTCTTGCATACGGAATACCTGATTCATTTGCATAGCCTATCGCATGAGCGATACCCGAATCCGGAACTCCTGCAACAATATCCACGTCGATCGAATGGTCATCTCTCTGTGCTAAAAGCTTTCCACAGTTGTAACGCATTTCTTCTACACCAACCCCTTCATAAGAAGAAGTAGGATATCCATAGTATACCCACAGGAACGAACAGATTCTCATCTTTTCACATGCAGGACTTACAGTCTCCACAGATTCCGGTGTCACGTAGACGATTTCCCCAGGTCCCAGCTCTTTGTAATCTGTGTATCCAAGGTTGATATATGCAAAGCTTTCAAAGGAAACGCAGTATGCATTCTCTTTCTTTCCGATCACAACCGGTGTACGTCCGAGAAGGTCTCTGGCTGCATAAATTCCATTCTCTGTCAGAAGCAGAAGCGTCATCGAGCCTTCAACTACTGACTGCACATAACGGATTCCCTCAACAAACGAATCCTTTTTACAGATCAATGCCGCAACCAGCTCTGTAGAATTGATCTGTCCATTGGTCATAGACTGAAAATGTGTATGTCCATTTTCATAAAGATTCCGGATCAGCTGATCCGCATTATTGATCTTACCTACTGTCGTAATTCCAAAGCACCCCAGATGCGACTGGATCAGAATTGGCTGTGGATCATAATCTGAAATACATCCAATTCCAATATTTCCCTTCATTGTATCAACATCTTTTTCAAATTTTGTACGGAACGGCGAATTTTCAATATTATGAATCGCTCTCTTCCAGCCATCACTTCCGTAAGTAGCCATACCTCCGCGGCGGGTTCCAAGATGCGAATGATAATCTGTTCCATAAAAAAGATCCAGATTACATGCTTCTTTTGATGCAACGCCAAAAAATCCTCCCATATCTGTAGGTCTCCTTTCTTTATCCCAATGCCATAGCCTGTATTTTTCATCTATTTTTTAGTGTATCATGCATTTATGGGCGGAAACAATAGCAAAACCCCGAATATATTGCAAATGGCTATAACTATTTCTAATCGTATTTATAATTGTTTGAATTTTCTGATATACATGTTGCAATTTCAATTCTTTCTAATTTTATAAAAATTATTTTAAAATTATATTGACAAATAAGTATTTGGGTGTTATTATTAAGTCAATCCAAAAGAAAAGAAGTTCCTGACGAGAAAGGGAATTTCAAAAAGATATTTTTTTAATCTGTTACATAGTTTCATCTATACTCGACAAGAGTATAAGATGAAGAATCAGATCAGAAAAGGGTAACAAGAATAATTGTTATTTGAAGGTTAGAAAGTTTTAAAAAAGCAACTATACATTTTGGTTATGAGCGTTTTGTAAGCGGAGTGTGTAGAGAACAATTTTTAAAATTGATAATTTATAATAATAAGAGAAAATTGATATCTGACTTCTGAACAGAAAAAAGTATAAGAGAAAAAGAATATCCGGATAAAATTTTGGAACGAGAACGAAAGGAAGGAGGCTTTGACCGTTGGATATTTCATCATCTAAAACTCAATATGTTAATGGTATGGCAAATGTAAATTCCTGTGAGATGAGCCTTAACCATAGATTATAATCCGGTAAGAGAAAAGTTAATGATAAAAAAGGTCGGAGTAGTAGATAAACCGGAAGCGATTATAAGATATAAAAAGATTCAGCATTTGTTGACATATTGAAGTAAATACCACAGTAATTCAAGATCAGAAAATGTGTAAAGAAACATTCATTGATAAGTAAATTTAACAGTGACGAGAAAGCTGATAAATACCAAAATTGGATTACCTGATTATATAAAATAACGAACGATCAGAATTGATCAGAATCGATTCATATGATTTCATTTTTATAAATTTTATAAAATCTGAATATCATATGAAATGCTCAAAGAACTTACAGGAATAAGAATTACTTAATTCCTCCGATATAAAAATAAAAATTACAATTGAATATTCCGGGACAGCCATTCAAAAGATGGCTGTCTCCTTTTTTTCTGTTACCAGCTCCCAATTTGTGAATTTTTTGTAATATTTTTTTAACATTTCTGAAAAATATCAGCCGTAATTTTTGACATTGACAACGCTCTATGATACACTTAGTAAGTAAAATTATAAGACTTTTGTTTTCCGTTTCTGGTACAAAAGTCAGACTTACTGAGGAAAAGTAAAATAATTAATAATAATCATATGAGGTGAGAAACGTTGGATAAATATGAATATCGCGCAAAGACAGAGCAGATGCTTGCGTATGCCGAACAGAAGTCTTACCAGAAAGCGATGTCGATTGCAGATACGATCGACTGGCGTAAAGTAAAAAATACCGCCATGCTCTCTACCGTAAGCGAAATCTATGAAAATGCGGGGGAACTTGGTAAAGCACGTGATACCTTATTTATTGCGTATGATAAAGCACCTTCCAGCAGAAAGGTTGTATACCGCCTGGGAATTATTTCTCTGAAGCTGGGACATTTCGATGAAGCAGCTGATTGCTACGAAGAATTTGTCAAGCTTGCTCCGAAAGATCCAAACCAGTACATTCTCCGGTATAAGATCTTAAAAGCACAGAAAGCGCCAGTCAAAGAACAGATTGAAGCTCTTGAAGATTTCAAGCATTCTGAATACGTTGAAAAATGGGCATATGAACTTGCCAGATTATACGCTGAAGCCGGTATGACTTCCGAATGTCTTGATGAATGTGATGATCTGATTCTCTGGTTCAGCGAAGGTACTTATGTATACCAGGCAATGGAACTTAAAATGAAATACAAACCGCTGACTCCACTTCAGCAGGAAAAATACGATCATCGAAATGATGGTATCGGCCGTAAGGATTCTTCCAAGAGAAAACCTTCCTTCCGAAAATCTAAAGAACGTCCGGCACCGGATCCACGAATCGCAGACAAGATCCGCAAAGATGTACATGTCACAGACAGTATTGATCTCCCGGATCTGCCAGAGCCAATGGCCCGGACACATGCTTCCGAATCAGAAGCCGAGTCACAGCCAAAAACCCGGATCCGAAGCACTTCCGATATTTCCACAACCATTTCCGGTGCTTCCCTTTCAGATGCCCTGAAAGCCGGTGTTGCCGTTGCAAGTGGTGCAGTTGCTCCTGAATCTGCTTCAGACGATTCACAGATGACCGGTAAGATGAAGATTGAAGAAATTCTTGCCAACTGGGAAGCAACCCAGCGTGAAAATGCAAAGATTCTTGAAAAGAGCCAGGAGGAAGCTGAGAAAGAAAAAGCCCTGCGCGAGAAGAAGAAAGAAGAAGAAGAGGAAGTTCTTGGAGCTACAAAACCAATCCTTTCTGATGATATCCGCAAACTGATGGAACAGCTTGAAAATGGTGAAGAGCCTGAAATCACCGATGAAGATGCTGAAGATTTCGTTGATGATGAAGAAGATGAAGCGACTGAAAGCCCGGAAGATTCATCCAAAGAAGCTTCAGACACTGACGAGGAAGATCCGGAAGAAAATGATTTTGAAGAAATCGTTGACTCCGAAGAAGATGATGAATCGGATGCGGTTTACGATGAAGAAGCTGAATACGAGGATGAGGATGATTCCGAGTATGATGACGACGAGGAATACGAGGATGAAGATGATTCCGAGTATGACGACGACGAGGAATACGAGGATGAAGATGATTCCGAGTATGACGACGAGGAATACGAAGATGAGGATGATTCCGAGTATGATGACGACGAGGAATACGAAGATGAGGATGATTCCGAGTATGATGACGACGAAGAATACGAAGATGAAGACGATTCCGAGTATGACGACGAAGAAGAATACGAGGATGAAGATGATTCCGAGTATGACGACGACGAGGAATACGAGGATGAAGATGATTCCGAGTATGACGACGAGGAATACGAGGATGAAGATGATTCCGAGTATGATGACGACGAAGAATACGAAGATGAGGATGATTCCGAGTATGACGATGAGGAAGAATACGAGGATGAAGACGAAGATGACTACCAGATTGATGATGAATTAGATGAAGATCATAAAGAGGATTTTGATTTTGAAAAAGAATCTGCTCTCGATATCGATGATCATGATTCTGACGAAGATGATGGTGATTTTGCAGACCTTGATTCCTTTGAAGATGAAGAAGAATTAGATAGCAGTGATGATTATCTTGATCTTGAATTTGACGAGAAACCGGCTCCTGAGCCAAAGAAAGAAACTTCAAAATCAGCGCCAACTCCTGATATTGACGAAGTTCTTGAAATCGAAGAACCGTCAGAAGATGAAATCACCGAACGCATGGGTAAATTCGATACCGGATTCGTTGTACAGGGTCGTTACGATCTGAGTGCAACAAGTGAGATCGGACTGAAGCTTGGACTTACTGAAGAGCAGAAGCAGCTGTTCTCTTACTTTGTACCGATCCGTGGTGTCAGTGAACAGCTTGTTGAAATCCTTGATAACGACAAACGTTGCCGTAACCGTTATGGAACTTCCCGCACAGGCAACATCCTGATCCTTGGTCGCAAGGGAAGCGGAAAAACAGTCCTCGCAGTTGATATTGTAAAAGCAATCCAGAAACAGCGCAGACTCAAACAGGGTAAAGTTGCAATCGTAACCGGTGATTCTCTGAACAAAAAGGACATCGGAAGTATCATCGATAAGCTGAACGGTGGCGCACTGATCATCGAAAAAGCTTCCAAGATGAATGACAGAACCATCCGTGAACTGAATGACATGATGGATGAACAGACCGGCGAACTTCTCTTCCTTCTGGAAGACCAGAAGAAACCGCTGGAAAGAATGTTTGCATCTCATCGCGAATTCAAACGTAAATTTACTTCCAGACTGGAGCTTCCGGTATTCATCAATGATGAATTGGTTACATTCGGTCAGACCTATGCTAAGGAAAACGGATACCGTATCGATGAAATGGGAATCCTTGCATTATACAGCCGGATCGATATGATGCAGAGAGAAGATCATGCGGTTACTGTTGCAGAAGTAAAAGAGATCATGGATGAAGCAATTTCACATTCCCAGAAAGCAAATGTAAAACATCTTGTGAAACGGGTATTTGGAAGAAGCACTGATAATTCAGACCACATCATCCTGAAAGAAGATGATTTTAAATCATAAGATTTCTACAAAGAACGCGCTTCCGGCGCGTTCTTTTGTATATGCAGACCAAACCGATAACTATAAACAAAGAGTTTTAGACATCTTACATAAGAAGTGTATAAGTTGTCCAAAACTCTTTCTTTTTATCGCTATTTCTAGTATAATATTCCTAAATATCTTTGATAGAAGGTGAATGGGATGGCAGTAAAAAAAACAACAGCACAACAGACCAACACGACCCACAAGACGGCCGTAAAAAAATCTACTGTAAAAAAACCGGCAGCTGCTAAAACTGCTGCTAAAAAGTCTACAGCTAAAAAGTCTGTAAAAACTGTAACAACAGATAAACCCGCTGATTATAGAATCGGCGAATTAGATCAATATTTATTCGGACAGGGAACCCATTATGAAATCTATAAAAAAATGGGTGCACATTTTGTAAAAGATGGCAAAAAATCCGGCGTATATTTCGCAGTATGGGCTCCACATGCCAGATCAGTTTCCGTAATCGGTGAATTCAACGGCTGGAGTGAAGATGCAAACGTTATGAAGCGTCAGGAACCGCTTGGAATCTATACCGCATTTGTTCCGGAAGCACAGCTCGGACAGCTTTACAAGTACTGTATCGAGACACAGACCGGAGATAAGCTTTACAAAGCTGATCCATTTGCGAACAGTGCAGAGTTGAGACCGGGAACTGCCTCAAGGATTGCTGATATCTCCCATTTAAAATGGAGTGACAGTGTCTGGATGAAGCACCGGGCAGAATGGGATTTCCATTCCTCACCGATTTCCATTTATGAAGCACATATCGGTTCCTGGATGCGCCATCCGGGACGTGAAGATGAGGGGTTCTACAGCTACCGTGAATTTGCGCATGCAGCTACAGACTACATAAAAAAGATGGGGTATACTCATATCGAATTGATGGGAATTTCAGAATACCCATTTGACGGCTCCTGGGGATATCAGGTGACCGGATATTATGCTCCGACCTCCCGTTATGGTACGCCGGAAGATTTCGCATATATGATCAATTATTTCCATAAGAATAAGATTGGCGTAATCCTTGACTGGGTACCGGCACATTTTCCACGCGATGCACACGGACTCGCTGATTTTGACGGCACAGCTACCTTTGAATATGCAGATCCTAAGAAAGGGGAACATCCGGACTGGGGAACCAAGATCTTCGATTATGGTAAAGCAGAAGTTAAGAACTTCCTGATCGCCAACGCACTGTTCTGGATCGAACATTATCACATCGATGGTCTCCGCGTAGATGCTGTTGCTTCCATGCTGTATCTTGATTACGGTAAAGAAGACGGTCAGTGGATCGCCAACAAATACGGCAGCAATGAGAATCTGGAAGCAATCGAATTTTTCAAGCATCTGAATTCCGTTACTACCGGACGTAACCCTGGCGCACTGATGATCGCAGAAGAATCCACTGCATGGCCAAAAGTAACGGGCAAACCGGAAGATGATGGTCTTGGATTCAGCCTGAAGTGGAACATGGGATGGATGCATGACTTTACTGAATACATGAAGCTGGATCCATATTTCCGCAAAGGCGACCACTACGGTATGACATTTGCCTTAACCTATGCATACAGCGAGAATTATATTCTTGTATTATCACATGATGAAGTGGTACATCTAAAATGCTCTATGCTCAATAAGATGCCTGGTCTTGGATTTGAGAAATTTGCCAACCTGAAAGTCGGATATGCTTTCATGATGGGACATCCTGGCAAGAAGCTTCTTTTCATGGGACAGGATTTCGGACAGCTCCGTGAATGGAGCGAGGCCAGAGAACTTGACTGGTATCTCCTTGCAGAGCCGGAGCATCAGGCACTCCAGAATTTCTACCGTGACCTGCTGCATCTTTACACACACAACAAAGCCATGTATGAACAGGATACCTGCATGGAAGGCTTTGAGTGGGTCAATGCAGATGACAGCTCACGAAGTATTTACAGCTTCATCCGTCATTCAAAGGGCGCAAAAAAGAACCTTTTATTCGTATGTAACTTCACACCAATCGAACGACCGGAGTACCGTGTCGGCGTACCACGCGGCAAACAGTACCGCCTGGTACTGAACAGTGATGAATTGCAGTATGGCGGAAGCGGAAAAGCCCGCCCGGCAGTATATAAAGCAAAGAAACAGGAATGTGATGGAAGACCATATTCATTTGGTTACGATCTTCCGCCATACGGTGTTGCTGTATTCGAATTTTAACATAGCAAGTCAATGCAATCTGCGCAAAATATTCATCATACGAATAATTGATTCCACCAATTATTTTCTTAACATTTCCCGGATTCGTTCTTCCAGAGTTTCTTCTGGAAGAACTCCGGTTGTATATCCATAGATTTTTCCATCTCTGTACACCACAAACGTCGGTACGATCTCAATGCCTATATACTCTGCAATCTCTTTCGATATATCAATATCAATCTTATAAAAAATCCATTTTCCCTGATACCGGCTGGCAATCCTTTCCACAACAGGATACATCATTCCGCACTTTGGACACCATGATGCGTAAAACTCCACAATTACCGGCATCCTCTGCTTTCCGACTGTATTTTCATAATCCTTCGTGATCAATGCGATACCCATACACTTTCCTCATTTCTGCCATCTCAGGCTATGTAAAAAGGACTGGATTTAGTGGCATCCACATTTCGGGTTTAAGATTTTATAGACTTCCTGAAAAGAATTTCTGAAACAGATCAGCTTTTTATTAAATCTTGGATTCTTATAGCAAAACCCCCGCATACAATTCTGAAAATGATGCTTTTTCCGCATATCTGTTCCTTCCTGATTTCCTCTTTCTACAATATATGCAAAAAGACAGCCGATGTGCGGATTGCTCCGTATCTGCTGTCTCTTATATTGCCAGGAATCATCTTACGCACTCAGCGCCTTTATGATCTGCCTGTTGCATTTTATTCAATTGTCTTACTGGCGCATTGCGATCAGTTTATGGATCGGATGTCCCTGCCCGGAAAATTTCTCCTCGTACTCAGTCATAACATTCCCTCTGCTGAGTGTCGGATCATTGTGAAGATCATAGGTCTTCGCCAGAAGTACCCAGCCTGCCAACTCCACCTGCTCCAGTGAAAAGTCAAACAGCTCTCTGTTGTCTGTCTTAAATTCAACGACTCCGTCAAAGGCAAGGATCTTGTCATACCGCTCAAAAAACTGCTTGGAAGTAAGTCTGCGCTTTGCATGACGTGCTTTCGGCCACGGATCTGAAAAATTCAGATAAATCTTGTCAATCTCTCCGACAGCAAAAACCTCCGGCAGATTTGTCGCATCCATACAGATAAAACGAATATTATTGACATCCTTGTATTCCTCGTCATTGTCAAAGCGTTCCAGCGCCCGAAGCAGTACGCTTGAATAACGTTCGATACCGATATAGTTGATGGATGGATTCTCCTTTGCAAGTGTCAGAAGAAACTGTCCTTTTCCCATCCCGATCTCAATATGGATCGGATTCTCCGGATTCTGAAAAGTCTCTTTCCAGGTGCCGCGATATCTGGTCTCATTTTTAATTACAAGGGGATGAGCTGTCAGATAAGCATCTGCTCCTGGTACATTTCTTAACCTCATATATCTTTCTCTTCCTTTAGTGAAAATATGTATAACCTTATTTATTTTATACTATTCTGAAATATTTGAAAACCCAAAAATACATTTTATAAGTTTTGTATAAAATATTCTTATGATATTCTCTTATTTTTTAGTAGAATTTTCTAATTTAAAGTAGTAGAATATGTATGCATTATTAAAAATGTATAAATAATTTTTAAGAAAGGAGTCGGACAATGGATCATATTGTTAAAAAGCTCTCCGAAATCGAACACGCAGCCGAAGCTGTTGTGGAACACGCGGAACTGGAGAAATCAGAACTGGAAGAACGCATTCAAAATGAACGCAATCAGTTCGACAAACAACTTGAAGATCACACCCAAAAGGAGCTGAACGATATCCACAAAGGATTAAACCGTCAGATGGATGAGATTCTTGCAAGGCAGAACCGTAAGAACCAGACAGCGATCGAAGAACTTAAAAAAGATTTTGAAGAGAAGCATACGGCATATGCCGAGAAAATTGTCAGACGTATCATAGAGGGATAGCATATGGGAAATTTACTTGCATACAGTGGCATCGTAACAAAAGTACGCGCCATGCAGGCGAAACTGCTCACTGATGAAGATTTCCAGAACATTGCCGCATTTCATACAGTAACCGAAGTTGCTGCTTATCTCAAAGAACATCCCGGATATCGGAATGTCCTTGCAGATATGGACGAAAACCGTCTTCACCGCGGTGAGATTGAGAAGCTTCTTGTGCAGTCACTTTACAGTGATTATACACGCCTGTACCGTTTTTCCGGAATGGATCAGAAAAAATTCCTGGAGCTTTATCTGAAGCGCTACGAGATGAATCTGATCAACTATTGTCTGCGTATTGTATTCAACCACTATCAGAAGCCTTTTGATCTGGATCATAAGAAAATATTCTTCGACAAATATTCGGATCTCTCCATCGATAAACTGATCACTTCGGGGAATATCGGTGAGCTGGTGGAAAATTTAAAGGGCACAGAATACTATGCGCCGTTGAAACGTCTGGAAAATGCGGAGAACCCAACCCTTTTTGATTACGATCTGGCACTGAATCTGTACTATTTTACAACTATGTGGAAGAAACGCAAAAAGATTCTGAAGCATAAGGAACTGGAAATTTTCACCAGAGATGCCGGAGCAAAGATCGACCTGCTGAATCTGCAGTGGATCTACCGTGCTAAAAAATATTACAACATGCTTCCACCGGATATTTCCACACTGCTGATCCCGATACACTACCGGATTCATGTAGATCAGCTGAAGGATCTTGTAGAAGCACCGTCTGTCGATGAATTTTTAAAGTTGGTTACCAGAACACCTTATCTGCGTCACACCGATACTCAGACACCAGCGTCCATCGAGACGATTTACAAAGACTGCCTGTACCGTCTCTACCTGGCAGACAGAAGAAGTAACCCTTATTCCATCGCAACCGTGAATACCTATCTTTTTCTGAAAGAGGAGGAGCTTGATAAGCTTACAACTGTGCTCGAATGTGTTCGCTACGGACTTCCTGCACGTGAGACATTAACTTATATAGGAGGAACAGCGAAATGATTGTTAAGATGAAGTTCCTGAGCATTACCGGACCACGCGCCGACATCGACCGCATGACAAACCGGTATCTTTCCAAATATGAGATGCAGCTTGAAAATGCACTCACGGAGCTCAAGACAGTAGATAATCTGATGCCATTTCTGGAAATGAACCCTTACCGTGATCCACTCGCAAAAGTGACACAGTTTCTGGGATATATGAAAGACATGCCAGCAGAGCCATCCTTTGATCAGAGCGAAGACGAGATCCTTGAGATGATTCGTTCTACCAATCATGACTACATGGATCTGCAGCAGCAAAAAGAAGAACTGAAAAAAAAGAGAGAGAATATCCAGGCACGTATGAAAGTCCTGGAACCTTTTACTTCTCTGGATTTTGACCTGCATGAAATCATGCAGTACAAATACATCCGCACAAGATTTGGAAAAATCAATGTGGATTATTATCACCGGCTGGAAAAAGCGCTTCTTGAAGACATTGATGCATTATTTTTGGAAGGCTCCAGAGATGCCTCTTATGTCTATGGCGTTTATTTTGTATCGGATGCTGATGCAGGAAAGGTCGATTCGATCATGCGGTCTCTCCACTTTGAAAAAGTCGATCTGCTGGAAGACTTTGGCGGAACCCCGCTGGAAGCTTACCGGAGCCTGGATAAAGAAGTCCAGAATCTGACCGATGAAATCCAGGCAGTGAAGGATAAACGTCAGGAGATGTTCCGCAAGAACGCTTCCAGACTACTCGGTGCAAGAATTCAGCTGGATCGTTTTTCCGATAACTTTGATATCCGGAAATTTGCGGCACGAACCGAGACAGACGAGCAGGAAGAATACTACATCCTCTGCGGCTGGATGTCCGAAGAAGATGCAAATGCATTTATCAAAGAGGCACAGGGAGATGACAAGGTTTATATCGTAGTAGAAGAGGACCGGGAACAGTATTTTGGAGAACCTCCTACCAAGCTTGAGAATCCAAAGCTTTTCAAACCATTTGAAATGTTCATCAAGATGTACGGACTTCCCAGGAGCGGTGAGATGGATCCGACCATTTTTGTAGGTATCATGTACAGCTTTATCTTCGGCGCCATGTTCGGGGATGTCGGTCAGGGGCTGCTGCTCTTTATCGGCGGTGCGATCCTGTATTTCACAAAGAAAATGAACCTTGCCGGAATCGTATCACTTGCCGGAATCTTCTCCACCTTCTTTGGATTTATGTTTGGAAGTGTGTTTGGATTTGAAGACATTATAGAAGCCAAATGGATCCGACCGATCAATCATATGACTACCTTACCGTTTATCGGAAAACTGAATACCGTATTTATCGTATCGATTGCTTTTGGTATGGGAATCATCCTGATTTCTATGATCTTCCATATTATCAACGGCATCCGTGCCAAAGATACCGAAGCAACCTGGTTTGATGCAAACGGCGTGGCAGGGCTGATATTCTACGGGGCAGCAGTTACCTGCATCGTTCTTTTCATGACAGGTCACTCTCTGCCGGGTGGAATCGTTCTTGCAGTGATGTTCGGAGTACCGCTTCTTCTGATCGCACTGAAAGAGCCGCTGACGAACAAGATCAAAAAGAAAACCGAAAAAATGGAACAAAGCAAAGCAATGTTTGTCACCCAGGCATTCTTTGAATTATTTGAAACCCTGCTCAGCTATTTTTCAAATACGCTTTCCTTTATCCGTATCGGTGCATTCGCAGTCAGCCACGCTTCCATCATGGAGGTTGTACTGATGCTTGCCGGTGCCGAAAGCGGGCATATTAACTGGGTAGTGATCGTACTCGGCAACCTGTTTGTATGTGGATTCGAAGGACTGATCGTTGGAATCCAGGTTCTGAGACTTGTCTATTACGAGATGTTCAGCCGCTTCTACAAAGGCAGTGGCCGCGAATTTAAACCTTATACAGGTACTGCAAAAAATTAGTTTTTCATTTTAGGAGGAAATTATCATGACTTTAGCAACTAAACTCATTCTCATTGCCGCACTGGTTTTAAGCATTTTCATTCCATTCGGATATTACCTGCTCGGAGAAAAAAATAAAGGACGTTATAAATGTGCACTTGCCTTCAATGTTCTTTCTTACTTTGGAACCTTCCTTGTAGCAGGGATCATGCTCTTTGGAAGTGTACCGGTACATGCAGCAGACGCCGCTGCCTCAGGCGCAGGCCTTGCAACCGGTCTTGGTTACATTGCAGCAGCTCTTGTTACCGGTCTTTCCTGCATCGGTGGCGGTATTGCCGTAGCAAGTGCAGCAAGCGCGGCTCTTGGAGCTATCAGCGAGGATTCCAGCGTCCTTGGTAAATCCCTTATCTTCGTAGGTCTTGCAGAAGGTGTATGCCTGTACGGTCTTATCATCTCCTTCATGATCATCAGCCGACTGTAATCATGAAAATGTATCTGATCAGTGACAACGTGGATACTTATACCGGAATGCGGCTTGCCGGCGTGGACGGTGTCGTAGTTCATGAAAAGCAGGAGCTGCGTGATGCGCTGGAAACTGCCATGAACGACAAGTCGATCGGTATCGTTCTTCTGACGGAACGCTTTGGAAGAGAATTTCCGGATCTCATTGATGAGATCAAGTTAAAAAGAAAGCTGCCTCTTCTGATCGAAATTCCGGACAGACACGGAACAGGACGTAAAAAGGATTTCATTACCTCATACGTCAATGAAGCGATTGGACTGAAACTTTAACTAGAAAGGCATAGAAGGTGAGACAATGACGCTTGAAGAGAAAATAGCGCATTTACAGGAAACGGTCATGACTGAAGCCCGTTCTGAAGGAAATGCGATCATTGACAATCACAAAAAAGCGCTTGAATCTTTATTTGAAAAACATAAAAAAGAAGCGACCGCACAGTCTGAGGTCCGCATCAAATCCGAGACCTTAAGAGCCAGAAGGCAGGTAAATCAAGCTGCGGCAAAAGCCGAAACCGAACTGAAACGTGCTCTTGGCAAAACACAAAATGAATTAAAAGTCAGGCTGTTTGATGAAGTAAAGGAGCTTCTTTCTGACTTTACAAAAACAGACGAATATCTGGACTATCTCTGCAGCAAAATCCGCGAAGCCGCACGCTTTGCCGACGGCGAGGAGATGACCATTTATATTTCTCCTTCTGATAAGGAGAAACGGACAGAACTGGAAAAACGTACCGGCATGACGATCACCATCAGTGAATATGATTTCATGGGCGGTATGCGTGCTGTAATCCGAGGCCGTAATATTCTGATCGATCACAGCTTCCAGGCTGCAGTCGATTATGAATATCATCAGTTCAGTTTTGCAGCAGGAGGTGCAGGAATTGAATAAGACAGCAACTATTTATGGAATAAACGGTCCGGTCATCTATCTGAAGGGTGACACCGGATTCATGATGTCGGAAATGGTCTATGTGGGAAAGGAAAAGCTGGTTGGCGAAGTCATTTCCCTGGACAAAGACATCACGACTGTTCAGGTCTATGAAGAAACTTCCGGGCTGAAACCGGGAGAAATCGTGGAGGCTTCCGGAAGCCCGGTATCTGTAACTCTGGCACCTGGAATCCTGAACAATATTTTTGACGGAATCGAACGCCCGCTTGAGCAGATCGCAAATGTAGGCGGCGGTGCATTTATCACCCGCGGCGTCAGCGTTGATTCGCTTGACCGCGACAAATTATGGGATACCCACATCACTGTGGCCGAAGGAGATTACCTTCACGGCGGAGATATTATAGCGGAGGTTCCGGAGACCAGTGCGATCGTACACAAATGCATGGTTCCGCCGGATGTGGAAGGTGAAGTAATCTGCTGTGCATCGGACGGAGAATACCGAATCGAAGATACACTTGTCACTCTGCGGCTTTCCGACGGAACAGAAAAACAGCTCAACATGATACAGCACTGGCCGATCCGCAAGGCGCGCCCGACAAGCTACCGTTTCCCGGCAAGTGTCCCTCTGATCACCGGACAGCGTATCCTGGATACCATGTTCCCGATCGCAAAGGGTGGAACTGCAGCAATCCCAGGCGGATTCGGTACCGGAAAAACCATGACCCAGCACCAGATTGCCAAATGGTCTGACGCCGATATCATCATCTACATCGGCTGTGGCGAGCGTGGAAATGAAATGACACAGGTGCTGGAAGAGTTTTCAGAGCTTGTGGACCCAAAGAGCGGCAATCCGCTGATGGACAGAACCACTCTGATCGCCAATACCTCCAACATGCCGGTAGCTGCCCGTGAAGCAAGTATTTATACCGGACTTACTCTGGCTGAATATTACCGTGACATGGGCTATGACGTAGCGATCATGGCAGACTCTACTTCCCGCTGGGCAGAAGCCTTACGTGAGCTTTCCGGCCGTCTGGAAGAGATGCCGGCAGAAGAAGGTTTCCCGGCTTACCTTGCCAGCCGTCTGTCTGCTTTCTACGAGCGCGCAGGCATGATGCATAACTTAAATGGCAGTGACGGATCCGTGACCATTATCGGCGCCGTATCGCCTCAGGGAGGCGATTTCTCCGAGCCGGTCACCCAGAACACCAAACGTTTCGTCCGCTGCTTCTGGGGCCTGGACAAGAGCCTTGCCTACGCAAGACATTTTCCGGCGATCCACTGGCTGACCAGCTACAGCGAGTATCTGACCGATCTCGCCGCCTGGTACCACGACAATGTATCACCCAAATTCGTTGACTACCGCAACCGCATCATGGCACTTCTGAACCAGGAGAGCAGCCTGATGGAAATCGTAAAGCTGATCGGAAGTGATGTACTTCCGGACGATCAGAAGCTGGTTCTGGAAATCGCAAGAGTCATCCGTCTCGGATTTTTGCAGCAGAATGCATTCCACAAGGATGATACCTGTGTCTCTCTGCAGAAGCAGTACAAAATGATGGAAATCATTTTATATTTATACAAACGCTGCCGCGAACTGGTAGCCATGAATATGCCAATGTCTGTCCTCAAGGAGGAAAATATTTTTGAACGTGTCATTGCGATCAAATACGATGTTCCAAATGACAATCTTCAGCTTCTTGACCAGTATCTGGCAGACATTGATGCTTTCCATGACCGCATCATGGAAAAGAACGCGTAAGGAGGGAAAATAAAATGGCAATTGAATATTTAGGCCTCAGCAGCATTAACGGCCCTCTGATCGCGCTGGAAGGCGTTCAGGATGCTTTTTTTGATGAAATCGTAGATTTTGTCGTAAACAGCAAAGAACACAAAATGGGACGTATTGTGGAGGTCTACGAGGACAAAGCAATCATCCAGGTATTTGAAGGCACGGAAAATATGTCTCTTAACAATACCCACACCAGACTTACCGGACATCCGATGGAAATCGGTCTGTCCGAAGAAATGCTTGGAAGAACCTTTAACGGAATCGGCGAACCGATCGACGACCTTGGACCGATCACGGTTGAAGAGGTGCGCGATGTCAACGGACTTCCGTTAAATCCAGTCAGACGTGAATACCCTCGTAACTATATCCGCACCGGAATTTCTGCGATTGACGGACTGACCACACTGATCCGTGGACAGAAGCTGCCGATCTTTTCCGGCAACGGTCTTCCGCACGACCAGCTTGCCGCACAGATCGTAAAGCAGGCTTCTCTTGGCGGCAGCACGAATGAGGATTTCGCCATCGTATTCGCCGCAATGGGTGTCAAGCATGACGTAGCTGATTTCTTCCGCAGAACCTTTGAGGAGAGCGGTGTTGCAAACCATGTGGCAATGTTCCTGAACCTTGCCAACGATCCTGTCGTCGAGCGTCTGATCACCCCGAAGGTTGCGCTGACCGCCGCTGAATACCTTGCATTTGAAAAAAATATGCACATTCTGGTCATTCTTACCGATATGACTTCCTTTGCCGAAGCCATGCGTGAGGTTTCTTCTTCCAAAGGAGAAATCCCAAGCCGTAAAGGATATCCGGGATATCTGTACAGTGAACTTGCCACCTTATATGAACGTGCAGGAATCGTAGAAGGAGTAAATGGTTCTGTCACACAGCTCCCGATCCTGACCATGCCAAATGATGACATTACCCACCCGATCCCTGACCTGACCGGTTATATCACCGAAGGACAGATCGTACTTGACCGGAATCTTCACGGACAGGCAATCTACCCGCCGATCAGCGTTCTTCCGTCCCTGTCCCGTCTGATGAAAGACGGTATCGGAAAAGGATATACCCGGGAAGACCACCAGGACCTGGCAAACCAGCTTTTCTCTGCATATGCTAAAGTAGGAGAGGCTCGGAATCTTGCTTCCGTTATCGGAGAAGATGAGCTTTCTCCGATTGACAAGAAATACCTGGAATTCGGAAAGGCATTCGAGGAGCGTTATATCGGCCAGGGACCGAATGAAAACCGTACCATCGAGGAAACCCTGGATCTTGGCTGGGAACTGCTTAGAATCCTTCCAAAAGAAGAACTTGACCGTGTCGATACCAAGATTCTTGACGTATACTACAAAGGCTAAGGAGGGAAGTCTATGGATCCACGTTCATTTCCCACCAAGGGAAATCTGATACTTGCGAAAAATTCACTGACACTTGCCAGACAGGGATATGAGCTGATGGACAAGAAGCGGAACATTCTGATCCGCGAGCTGATGGGCTTAATCGACGAAGCAAAGGATATTCAGGAAGAAATCGATAAAACCTTCACCTATGCCTATCAGTGCCTTCAGAGGGCGAATATCGAGCACGGGATCAGTACAGTAGAAGAACTTGCCTATACAGTTCCGATCGAGGATTCTATCCGCATCCAGACGCGAAGCATTATGGGAACAGAAATCCCGAAAGTGAAGTACGAAAAAGAAAATACCAGACCAACCTATGCATTCAGTACTTCCAGAGAATCCATCGATATCGCCCGTGATGCATTCTACCGTGTTAAAGAGCTGACACTCAAGCTTTCTGAGGTAGAAAATGCAGCGTACCGGCTGGCTTCAAGTATCAAAAAGACACAGAAAAGGGCAAATGCCCTGAAAAATATTACGATTCCGATGTATGACAATCTCGTATATACGATTACAAATGCACTGGAAGAGAAGGAACGGGAAGAATTTACCCGACTGAAAGTGATCAAACGAATGAAAAACAAATAATATTTCTGAAAAAATCATAAAATATAGAAAATATATTGACACTACACCCGTTTTGTTATATAACTTATAGAACAAATAAGATTACAAAAGCAATAGATTTTACAAATCAGGGGGTGAGCATATGACTTTTTGGAAAGTATCCGACACCAGAATGAACTGCCTTATCACAGAAGCAGAGATTGCCGCACTTGGCTACTCACTGGAAGATCTGACACAGGACAGGGAGCGTACCGAAGAATTTTTGAATCTTCTTCTCAAGAAAGGGAAAGAAGTCCTTGGGCTTAACACAGACAATGGAATCCAGGGATTTTACGGTGCATTTCTTCCTGACCGGAGCCTGATGCTGTCGATCTCCTGCCAGGCTGAGAATTCTCTGGAATCCATCCAAAAAGATGGTTCTGAAGCTTCCGGTATGCTGATTGAGCCTGACAGCAGTGAGAAAGAGACCGTTCGCTGGCAGATTCTCTTTCCAAGTCTGGATAATGCAATCGACTTCTGCAAAATCCTTGGATACGGCCAGGCATCAGAAAGCCGTCTGTATAAAGATGACGGTGTCTACTACCTGATGGTAGACTTCCCGAATACAGAAGACGGCAATAAAAAGGCTCAGCGCATCGTATCCGCCGGTGAATTCGGTGGCATGGTCGAAAAAGATGCAATTTCTGAAGCTTATCTGAATGAACATGAAAAATGCCTCCTGAACAAGGATGCAATCAATATTTTATGCAAGATGTAGTAGAAGGGGACTAAAATAGTCCCCTTTTTAGTACACGAAATAGATTTTCCTTTATTTTTCCACAGATCCAGTAACTTTCCACAAATGAAATAAACGATTACTTTTACATATGTCTTCATCTGTTACATATGTCTCCATCTGTAGAAACAGATTCTAAAAAAAGAGCACCGTCCCCGATGCTAATTCATCAAAAACAGTGCTGATACTGCGCCTTCAGGGATTCGAACCCTGGACAAATAGATTAAGAGTCTACTGCTCTACCAACTGAGCTAAAAGCGCATACATTATTCGGTTTTCCGTAACGCAAGATTTATTATATAAGACAGCTATAAAAAATGCAAGCTTTTTTTTCATAAATTTTAAAATTTTTTTAAATAGATTTTTTTGCTGACAAAGAATGTGCCAAGGCACATATAAAAAAGATCATGTGTACCGTCCGAAATTCGAACACATGATCTTTTTTGTGTACCTTTTAGGGTGGTTTTTTTCTTATCCTACATAAATACTTAAATGAAAAACTAAATTCCGGTTTTGGACCAAATGCAAGAGTAAATTCCATATAG
>NZ_JAQDVB010000031.1:0-38845 GCF_027674365.1 Coprococcus sp. AM11-30B
GATTCTTAGAAACTTGTTGGCACCTGCAGTCATATAGACATAGTAAGGCTTGCCTTGAGCACGTTTCTTGTCTAAGAACTGATAAACAGGATCATCTTGAGGATGTGTTTTAATTAGGACATCCATTACCTGAAATAAAGTCTTTCTAAGATCAGAGGAACCTCGTTTTGAGGTTGGAACACTTTTTTGTTCATAACTTCCAGATTCATTAACACCGGGATCTACACCGGCAAATGCAGTAATAGCACTTTTGTGAGTGAAACGGGAAACATCTCCGATCTCAGCCATCAACTGAGATCCGAGTGAAGTTCCAACACCTTTCATAGCCATAACGACAGGATATTCAGGGAGTTTGGATGCAGTTTCATTCATGAGAGTGCGTAGTGACTCAACAGTTGTAGAGGCACTGTTAAGCTGGTCCACAGCCTGTTTAATTATAAGCTTTGTAATGGCATCCTTTGGAAGTACAGGAACAAGTTCCTTTGCTTTTCCATAGATTTCTTCAGCTTTTGACTGACTGAAGTTGTACTTCTTGCGTTTGCACCAGTTTTGATAATGGTCGATAAAGGCATTCAGGGACACTTTACGGACACAGTCCACATGCCAGTATGTAGATGCAAAATCAACCCATTTCTGGCTGCCGTCACTGCGTGCAGGACTGTCAAAGTAAGTATTCACACCAGGATAGGTTTGGTCAAGGATGCCGATAAGATTATTTTTCATAGCCGTCTTGTGTTTCATGTAAAAGCCGAACTGACGATTCATGGTTTTGAGCTGATTGCGTAATTCATCCATAACATTATACTGTTTAAGATTTTGCCATTTGTCAAGTGCATATCGGGCAATCTTAACAGCATCTGCTTTATCAGATTTCACTTTGCGAAGCGAATCATTATCAAAGTCTTTGATAAGTTTTAGGTTAATGGCACTGACGAAAAGATTTGCCTCTGAAAGCTGATGTGCGAGGACTTCATAATAACGTCCTGTGTGCTCCATAACGATTCGGGACTCCCCTTCAACAGAGTTGATGAGTTCTACAAGTGAATGGATATCACTGGCTGTGTGTTTGATTTCGAAAGGTGTGGAAACAATTTCACCGAAAGGTCGCATGATAGCAACCATACTCTTACCTTTTGAAACATCGATACCTACTGCGTTCATAAATTTGTCACTCCTTAAGATTATTGCAATGGATAAATACCAGTTTTACTCATTGCCTATTCAATCTACTGTGGTGTGACACGAATGCGCCTATGGCGATTCAACCTGCATAAAACGAACGCTGCGAATGAGGAGCTGGTTATCAGTCTATTTTACGGACGCAAGGTCCAAGAATAAGGACGATATCCAATTGCTACCTACATTCTAACAGCTTAAGCAACAAGATGGATAATTCCTTACTGGATGTAAGGGGATTATCCATAAATATATTGTAGTAGAATATGGATGGAAAACAATAACAGAGGCGAAGGAGAAGTGAAATGAGTAGTTTAATGGGGATGCTGACGACTATCCAAAGTTATGTATGGGGACCTCCGACATTGTTGCTGCTGATTGGTACAGGGCTTTACTTTACGATCAAATTGAGAGGACTGCAGATCACAAAATTTCCACGTGCAGTAAGGGCCATTTTTGAAAAAGAAAGTGGGACCGGAAGCGGAGAAGGAGATGTATCGGCATTTGCGACTCTATGTACAACGATGGCAGCAGACATAGGAACGGGAAGTATTGTTGGAGTTGCAACGGCGCTTCGAATTGGTGGACCGGGATCGTTATTCTGGATGTGGATTTCAGCCATACTTGGTATGGTGACGAAATACTCAGAAAGTCTTTTAGCGGTAAAATACCGAGTGACGGACGAAAATAACCAGATGGCCGGTGGACCGATGTTTTATATCCAAAATGGTATGGGAGAGAGATTTATCTGGCTTGCAAAAGCCTTTTCTGTGTTTGGCATGTGTACAGCGTTATTTGGATGCGGAACATTTCCGCAGGTGAATGCGATCACGGAATCCGTTAATGTGACATTCCATATACCGATTATCGTAGCAGGAATTATTGTAACCGTTTTAACGGCGGTTGTGATCATTGGCGGGATTAAAAGTATTTCAAAGGTTGCTGAGATCGTTGTGCCGATCATGGCACTTTCATTTCTTGGAGGTTCGATCGTTGCACTGGTGATCAACCGGGCTGCAGTACCAGGTGCTTTTAAGGCCATTTTTACCTGTGCATTTGCAAAAGAATCGGTAATAGGAGGGACTGCAGGAACGGGTGTCATCACGTTTATGACGGTTATGAGAACCGGAATCGCCAGAGGTGTCTATACCAATGAGGCAGGACTTGGAAGTTCACCGATCGTTGCAGCGGCGGCGAAGACGAACTCCGGTGTGAGACAGGGCCTTCTTTCCATGACAAGTGTATTTGTTACTACGATTCTGACCTGTTCCATGACAGGACTTGTTATCATCAGCAGCGGGCTGATGGACAGTTCGGATATGAACGGAAGCACACTTGTTACAGCTGCTTATAACATGTGTCTGCCACACAATATAGGCATGTATCTGATCGCAGTAGGAATTATGTTCTTTGCATTTACCACTATTTTGGGATGGAATTATTACGGAGAACGCTGCCTGGTTTATCTGACCGGCACAACAAAATGGATCAAACCATATAAGATCATCTACATTGCAGCGATTGCACTGGCACCGTTTTTATCGCTGGAACCAATCTGGCTTCTTGCAGATATCACGAATGCGCTGATGATTATTCCAAACCTGATCGCAATCATTGCACTTAGAAAAGTGATCATTGGGGAAACAAAACTGTATTTTTCAAAACGAAATGAAGAAAAAATGTCTGCTGCGGTAAAAGCAGTGGAGTAAGAAAAGAAACCACCGCATTGGAAATGAGATCTGATGCGGCGGTATTTTTGCGTTAGAGGATAAATAAGGTTGTGACACCAACGCCCCAAAAAGAAAGTTAACAGGTTTATACTCGCATAGAGTATGAGTGGTACAGCGCAGGTAAGTATAATCTGTGTTTCCATCAATTCTCTTCCTGCAGATTCCAACACATCCAGAAAATCATTCGATACCGTTGAACAGGCGGATTTCCAAATATATATACTCCGGTTCCCTTCGAGGCAATGGAGATGAAACCCAGGAATCGTGGAAGCCTTTGCTGAACACGATTCCCGCTTTCAGGGGTTCATCGGAATGTTTTGCCGAGGGGAACCGGAGTATATATATTTGGAAATCCGCCGCCCACCAACCTATAAAATTTTCCCCACACCAGTTGGAAATCCCCCTCATTTCTGCTAAAATGGAACACAGAGAAAAGGAGCGAACACAATATGAATTTTGCGCATTTGCACGTCCACACGGAATACAGCCTTCTGGACGGTTCGAATAAAATTAAAGAATATGTTGCCAGAGTCAAAGAACTGGGGATGACAGCGGCTGCGATCACAGACCACGGTGTCATGTACGGCGTCATTGACTTCTACAGAGCCGCAAGAGCGGCAGGAATCAATCCTGTACTGGGATGTGAAGTCTATGTGGCACCGGGATCCAGATTCGATAAAACAGCCGTAGGACGCGATGAGGACCGATATTATCACCTGGTACTTCTTGCTGAGAATAATACAGGCTACGCCAATCTGATGAAGATCGTGTCACGTGCATTTACGGAAGGTTACTATTATAAGCCAAGAGTAGATTATGAGCTTCTGGAGACCTATCACGAAGGAATCATTGCCCTCAGTGCATGTCTTGCCGGAGAGGTACAGAGAAACCTGGCGAGAGGGATGTATGAAGAAGGAAAAAAAGCTGCGCTTCATTATGAACAGATTTTTGGGAAAGGCAACTTTTTCCTGGAACTGCAGGATCATGGGATCCCGGAACAGCGTACCGTTAACCAGCAGTTGATGCGTCTGTCGCAGGAGATCGGAATCGACCTTGTGGCGACAAATGACGTGCATTATACTTACGCAGAAGATGAAAAGCCACATGATATCCTGCTTTGCCTTCAGACAGGGAAAAAGCTCGCAGACGAGGATCGGATGCGCTATGAAGGCGGACAGTACTACGTGAAGTCAAAAGAAGAGATGGCAGCACTTTTCCCATATGCACCGGAGGCGCTGGAAAATACACAGAAGATTGCAGACAGATGCCATGTAGAGATTGAATTTGGTGTGACAAAGCTTCCGAAATTCGATGTGCCGGAAGGATTTACCTCATGGGAATATTTGAATAAGCTCTGTTTTGACGGACTGAAAAGACGATATGGAGAAGACCCGGATCCAGCCCTTGTGGAGCGCCTGAATTATGAATTGGGCGTTATCAAAAGCATGGGTTACGTGGATTACTTCCTTATTGTATGGGATTTCATTCATTTTGCAAAAAGCAACGGAATCATGGTTGGACCTGGGCGTGGATCTGCGGCGGGAAGCATTGTGGCGTACACACTTGCGATCACCAATATCGATCCGATCCGGTATCAGCTGCTGTTCGAGCGTTTTCTGAATCCGGAACGTGTGTCCATGCCCGATATCGACGTGGACTTCTGCTTTGAAAGAAGGCAGGAAGTCATTGATTATGTTGTGCGTAAATACGGCAAAGACCGGGTAGTGCAGATCGTAACCTTTGGTACACTGCAGGCGCGCGGGGTGCTGCGGGATGTGGGAAGGGTTATGGATCTTCCGTATGCTTTTGTGGATTCAATTGCAAAGATGATTCCGAAAGAACTGAATATTACATTGGATAAATCCCTGAAGATGAACCATGAGCTGAAGAAGCTCTATGATGAAGATCCACAGGTAAAAGAGCTGATCGATATGTCAAAGAGGCTGGAAGGTCTGCCACGGCATACATCCATGCATGCCGCGGGAGTCGTGATCAGCCAGAAGGATGTGGATGAATATGTTCCGCTGGCACTTGGAGCGGACAACAATGTGGTCACACAGTTTACCATGACCACACTGGAAGAACTGGGACTTCTGAAAATGGATTTCCTTGGGCTTCGTACCCTGACCGTCATCCAGGATGCGATCAGACTGGTTGAAAAAAGTACCGGTGTGAAGCTGGTAACAGAAGAATTAAATTATAATGATAAAGCAGTGCTTGACTATATCGGAACCGGAAAGACGGACGGTATTTTCCAGATAGAAAGTGCAGGGATGAAGAGCTTCATGAAGGAGCTTCGACCACAGAGTCTGGAAGATATTATCGCCGGAATTTCTCTTTACCGGCCAGGTCCGATGGATTTCATTCCACAGTATATCAAAGGAAAGAACCATCCGGAGCTGATTACTTACGAATGCCCGCAGTTAAAGCCGATCCTGGCACCGACCTATGGCTGCATTGTATACCAGGAACAGGTTATGCAGATCGTGCGTGACCTTGCCGGATATTCACTTGGGCGAAGCGACCTTGTACGCCGTGCCATGAGTAAGAAAAAGGGCGACGTGATGCAGAGAGAGCGTCAGAATTTTGTATATGGTAATGAAGAAGAAGGCATTCCGGGCTGTGTCAAAAATGGAATCGATGAAAAGGTTGCGAATAAGATCTATGATGAAATGATCGATTTTGCAAAGTATGCGTTCAACAAATCACATGCGGCAGCGTATGCGGTTGTCTCATACCAGACAGCGTATCTGAAATATTATTATCCGGTAGAATATATGGCAGCGCTTATGACTTCTGTCATCGACAATCCGGGAAAGGTTGCCGAATACATTTACACTTGCCGACAGATGGGAATTTCTATCCTGCCGCCGGATATCAATCGTGGGGTTGGTGATTTTTCTGTAGATAACGGTAATATCCGTTACGGACTTGCGGCGATCAAGGGGGTTGGAAGACCGGTGATCGAGCAGATCATCCGGGACAGAGAAGAGCATGGCACGTTTCGTGATCTGAAGGATTTTCTGGAACGGCTTTCCGGTAAGGAAGTCAATAAACGTGCGGTAGAAAACTTTATCAAATCCGGCGCATTTGACAGTCTGAAAGGGACCAGAAAGCAGTTTATGATCATTTATGTACAGATCATGGATCAGGTAGCACAGAACAAGAAAAATTCGCTTGCCGGACAGATGTCGCTCTTTGATATTGTAGATGACGAACAGAAAAAAGAATTTGAGGTCACGCTTCCGGATGTGGGAGAATACCAGAAGGAAACGATGCTTGCATTTGAAAAAGAAGTACTCGGCGTGTATATCAGCGGACATCCATTGGAAGAATATGAAGAGAAATGGCGCAAGAGTATTTCCGCAACGACATTGGATTTTCAGCTTGATGAAGAGACCGGACGGACAAAAGTGCGTGACGGGTCAAGGGAGATCATCGGTGGTATGATCACATCGAAGACGATCAAATATACAAAGAAGAATCAAACGATGGCATTTATTACCGTAGAGGATCTTCTTGGAACGGTAGAGGTTGTCATTTTCCCGCAGAGCTATGAGAAAAGCCAGCAGTATCTGCAGGAGGACAGCAAAGTATTTGTGCGGGGACGTGTATCGGAAGAAGATGATAATGCAAGTAAGCTGATCTGTGAAGAGGTGATTCCGTTTGAGATGACGAAAAAAGAACTGTGGATTCAGTATGCCGACAAACAGAGTTACCTTCAAGATGAGCAGAATCTGTTCCGGATGCTCGCGGAAAGTGAGGGTGAGGACCAGGTTGTAATCTTCTGCAAAGCGGAGAGAGCGGTAAAAAGACTTCCTAAAAACGTAAATATCCAGGTAGAACCTGGAATTTTGAGCAGATTGACGAATTATTTTGGAGAAGATTGTGTAAAAGTAATAGAAAAACCCATTGAAATGAAGGGGTGAATATTATACAATAACGTGTGAATTGAGATAAATTAAGCAAAAGGATAGTAAAGTTACAAAGTAGAAGAGACGGAGGAGACATATCATGGCAGAAAAAGTAATCAGAACTATCGGCGTATTGACCAGTGGTGGAGACGCACCGGGAATGAACGCTGCAATCCGTGCAGTTGTAAGAACAGCATTGGGAAAAGGACTGAAGGTAAGAGGAATCAGAAGAGGTTATTCAGGACTTCTTAACGAGGAAATTATTGATTTAAGTGCCAGAGATGTATCAGACACGATCCAGAGAGGTGGAACGATTCTTTTGACAGCCCGTTGCGAGGAAATGCGTACACCAGAAGGACAGCAGAAAGCAGCAGCAATCTGTAAGAAATATGGAATTGACGGTCTGGTAGTTATCGGAGGAGACGGTTCCTTCAAGGGAGCACAGAAATTATCTGATCTTGGAGTAAATACAATCGGACTTCCGGGAACGATCGATCTTGATATCGCATGTACAGAATACACAATCGGATTCGATACAGCGGTTAATACAGCGATGGAAGCAATTGACAAAGTACGTGATACATCTACATCACATGAAAGATGTAGTGTTATCGAAGTTATGGGACGTGATGCGGGATACCTTGCACTGTGGTGCGGTATTGCCAATGGAGCAGAGAAGATTCTTCTTCCTGAGGAACATGACTACGATGAAGCAAAGATCATTGCAGACATCAAAGAAAGCAGAAAACGCGGTAAAAAGCATTACATTATCATCAATGCCGAAGGTATCGGTGATTCTATGAATATGGCAAAGAGAATCGAAAAAGAGACGGGTATGGAGACACGTGCTACTATTCTTGGTCATATGCAGCGTGGAGGAAGCCCGACAGCAAAAGACAGAGTTTATGCATCTATCATGGGATCTCTTGCTGTAGATCTTCTTCTTGAAGGAAAGACAAACCGTGTAGTAGGATACAAACATGGCGAGTATATTGACTTTGATATCAACGAAGCACTGGCAATGCAGAAAGGAATTCCGGAGTACCAGTACGATATCGCAAAACAGCTTGCCATCTAATAACAGACAGATTGGATGACGTGTATGACACAGGATGTATTATTGACGATTTCCGGACTACATGATATGGCATTTGCAGATCCGGAAGAAAATGAAGAGAATGAGCCGATTGAGGTGATCACTCCGGCGAGCTATTACTGGAAGAACGGAAAGCATTATATTCTTTATGATGAAGTAATGGAAGGGATTCCGGGGGTGGTTAAGAATAAGATCAAGATCACCGGTGAAGATTCGATGGAGATCATGAAGAGCGGAATTACGAATGCACATATGGTATTTGAGAAGAATCAGATGAATGTCACATATTATGATACACCGTATGGGCAGCTTCATGTTGGAATTCATACACGGAAGCTGGATGTGAATGTGGATGATGAGCGAATTGATATTGCTGTGGAGTACGGGCTTGATGTGAATCATGAAGCGACGGCAGACTGCCGGATCGCAATGAGCATAAGACCGAAAGCACAGGCAGAGGAAGCAATTTCAGGAAAATAAACAAAAAGGGTAAATGATTCAATCGGCTCAGAATCATTTACCCTTTTTATTGTTACTTGTTCCGCAGTCTTGCCCAGAATCCTTTTTTCTTAGGTGGAGCCTCAAGAGAACCTCTGACTCCTTTTACTGCAGTGATGTAAATACCGCTTACGGTTGCTTTTACTTCTTTTTTGACTGGAATAAGATCATAGATGCTTGCATCACACATCAGAGTCATAATCTTTGGTCCGACTTTTGCCTTGACAACCGGTACCTTTGAACGACGAAGATACTTAGGTGTATTCTCAAGAACAACTGATGGGAAACCGGCATCTTTAAGCTTCATCTTGCCTTTGTCGATAATCAGGATGTTGACCTGCTGTGCAGCAGCTGCAATCATCTCTTCCTGTTCTGCCTGCTTTTTCTGCGCTTTCTTACCGAGGAAATACAGAACAACCAGGGCGATAAGCAGTACGGCAAGAATTACCAGTAATACGATCGTTATCTTACTCACGGGTTTTCCTCCTCAAATCATATTTACACATAGCTTATTGTAGCATTGTTTGTAGACAAGTGCAAGTAATTTGAAGTTTTTGGCGGCTTTTTGAAAGTAATGGAAAATCTGAAATAAATGTGAATTTTGGGAAATCCCTTTTCAATGACAGATTATGTGTTATAATCATATGTAGCGCTCTGATGTGGGTGATTCAGACAGTCAGAGAGAATGAAGATATAAGAGGTGTAAAAGAAAATGAAAAAGAAATTAACAGTACTGGCAGCAGGTATCTGTGCATTGTCATTACTTCTTACCGGATGCTCCAGTGAGATTTCCAATGATTATGTTACGATTACAAAATATAAAGGTGTGGAGATTGATAAAGTAGATGCGGATGCGATATCGGATAATGATGTAGAAACACAGATCAACAGTGTGCTTCAGTCTAAGTCAACTACAACAGAAGTTACAGACCGTGCAGCACAAACTGGAGATACAGTAACGATCGACTACGAAGGAAAGAAAGATGGTGAGGCATTTAAAGGCGGAACAGCGACAGATGCACAGCTTACATTAGGAAGTGGTCAGTTTATTGATGGATTTGAGGATGGCGTTGTCGGACACAATATTGGCGATACTTTTGATCTGGATCTGACTTTCCCGGAGAACTATGGAAATAAAGATCTTGCAGGTCAGGCAGTTGTATTTACCGTTACACTGAAGGGAATTAGCCAGACCGATGTACCGGAACTTACCGATGAATTTGTACAGAGTGTATCTGATACTTCCAAGACGGTGGAAGAGTACAAAAAGGAAATCAAAAAATCTCTGAAAAAAACCAGCAAAGAAAACCAGCAGAATACAATCAAGGAAAATGCCTGGAAAGCAGTACTTGAGAACACAACTGTGAACAAGTATCCGAAGAAGGATCTGAAGAATATGATCAGTTCGATCAAGACACAGTATAAGAATATGGCATCTTATTATAATCTTGATTTTGCAGATTTCCTTAAACAGTATATGAATATGGATGAGGAAACTTTTAATTCAAAGGCAACCCAGGCTGCAAAGGATCAGGTAAAGGCCAACCTTGCGGCAGATCTGATCATTGAGAAAGCAAAGATCGATGTGTCAGATAAGACGCTTGAGAAGAAGTATAAGGAGTACGCAAAGGCTTACGGATACGAAGATGTAGATGCACTCAAAAAAGCACTGGAAGATGCCGGAAACCTTGAGAATCTGGAGAAGACAGCAAGACTGGATATCGTAGAAGACTGGGTAGCAGACAACTGCAAGCAGGTGAAAAGTACTTCATCTGACAGTAGTGAAAGCGGTTCAAACAGTACAGGAAGTACCGGCAGCACAGAAAGTACAAAATAGATATAAGCAAACATTCAAAAGGCGGAGAATAAAATCTCCGTCTTTTTTCTTCCTGAAGGGAATGGTATGATATAGAAAGTAATTGTTTTTACAAAATGAAATATACTACAGGAGGACAAGATGAAAGCAGTACTTTTTGATATGGATGGCATCCTGATCGATACAGAGAAATATCTGACAGTATACAAACAAAAGGCAATGCGGGAGGCGGGATACCGGTTGGATCTGGAAACGGCATACAAATTCCGCAGCTGTGCATCCGTATTTGCAAGAGAGCAGATGAAGGGAATTTTTGGAGAGAATTTCCCATACGATGAGCTCAGACGGCGCAGACAGGAGCTGATGAGTGATCATATTGCGCGTTTCGGAATTGAGAAGAAACCGTATGTGGAAGAGACGATCAAGGAGCTGAAAAGACGTGGTTATCAGACGGCAGTCGTGACGGCTACAGCGGAAGACAGGGCTGTGCGTTATCTGGAAATGGTCGGATTTAAAGAGCTGTTTGATGAGATCATCAGTGCATCTATGGTGAAATTGGGAAAACCGAGACCGGATGTGTATCTCTATGCCTGTGAGAAGATCGGGCGGAAGCCTGAAGAGTGCATGGCGGTCGAAGATTCACCGAACGGGGTAAATGCGGCTTACCAGGCGGGTTGCCATGTGACGATGGTTCCGGATCTGACACCTGCGGACGAAGAGGTCAAAAAGATGGCAGATCATGTCGTTCCAGACCTGCGAGGACTTCTGGAATATCTGAAATAACCCCTGAAAATGAGGAGAGCCGATATCCGGTTTCCCGAATATCGGCGTTTATGAAAAAGAAAAATTTTGTTATGTGAAAAGGTTTATTTCCTTTTGACAATTATTAGTATACTCGTATCTTGTGAAAAAAGTGTGTTTATAATTTGAAAGAATTATGAACGTTTGTGAACATATTATGCATATATTCTGAAGGGATCGCAGACAGCAGAGTCTGCAGCCCGACAAAAGGGATTTAATCTGTTCCGGGAAGCATCGACCGGACGAAAAGCGAAAACAATTCCCGCATACATGGAGAAGTAAAAAACATGGATTCCGGATGCCACTGAACGCCAAGTGCAAAAGGCTGTCCTTCGATTTCAATTGCCTCAACTGTGCCATCAGAAGTGTGTGCACATGCATGGACATTTTTTCCGAGCAGATGAACGGACTGATGGTGGAAACTATTGGTATACAGAGTGTCTCCGGTCAGTTCATGAAGATGGCTGTCTTTGGCGATGAAAATCTGGTGCCACATATCGCTGTGGTTCTGTGAGGTCTGCATATGCAGAAAAGGATCTCCGGGCTGACAGGAAAGATCCTGATAGATACTTCCGCCACAGGCGGCGTTGAGCACCTGCATACCCCGGCAGATGCCGATTACCGGAAGATGACGTTTTAAGATTTCCTCTGCAAAATGAATCTGGAAAAGATCTACAGAAAGATTGGTCTGTCCTACACCTGGAAGTGGATCTTCATTGAAGAGAAACGGTGTAAAATCACCTCCTCCGGGGAGCAGAAATCCATCGCATATGTCAAGATAAGAATTGATCGGGAAGTCCTGAGGAAGAATCGGTATCAGTAGGGGGATTCCTCCGGAAATGCGGACTGCCCGCACATAGGTATCGGTTACAAACTGGTTTTTGCCGTCGAAGCCACAGCATAAGATTCCAACAACTGGTTTCATATTTACAATCCTCCTCTTTATCAGATAAATCAGTTGTTACAAAATATGTGGAGTCTGTATGAAATATGTATTATAATAAAAAAAGCAACATGCCAGATGGCAGGAAAGGAGTTCCTATGAAACTGGTTATTCCGGAATATAAAACATTAGAACTTGATACGATATTTTTAGATATGAACGGGACGATCGCTGTGGACGGCGTGATCCCGCCGAGTGTGAAGGAACGTCTTATCGCACTTTCAGAGCAGTTCCGAATTTATGTACTGACTGCAGATACGCATGGAAATGCGAAAGCGCAGTGCGAAGGGCTTCCGGTGATCCTGGAGACATTTCCGACAGGTAATGCAAAGGAGTATAAAAGGGAATTGGTAAAAGCAACCGGTGCAAAACGCTGTGTGGCAATCGGTAATGGCAGAAACGATGAGTGGATGCTGAAAGAGGCGGCGCTTTCCATCGCTGTTATGGACCGGGAAGGGGTCTATGGGAAATTATTGAAAAATGCGGATCTCTGTGTCAGATCTATGCAGGATGGACTGGATCTTCTGCTCTATCCAGGTCGGATCATTGCAGGACTCCGTGGATAATATTTGCAGAAGAATACGTAAGAGTATGTGGAAGGAGAAAAGATGCGTCAGGCTATAGTGACATTGAAAAAGGGTGAGGGACGTCTGCTGAAATCAGGCGGCGCCTGGATATTCGATAATGAAATTGATTCGATTATGGGAGAATTTGAGAATGGTGATATTGTGATCGTCCATGATTTTGACGGGTACGGAATGGGAAGAGGATTTATCAATATGAATTCTAAGATCCGGATCCGTATGATGACAAGAAAGCAGGATCAGGAGATCGATCATGCATTTCTGGAAATGCGGGTGAGAGATGCGTGGGAATACCGGAAAAAGACAGTAGATACATCAAGCTGCCGTGTGATTTTCGGGGAAGCGGATTTTCTTCCCGGACTGGTGATCGATAAATTCTCGGATGTGTTGGTTGTAGAGTCTCTTGCACTCGGAATTGACCGGATGAAAGAAGAAATCGTGGACATTCTGAAAGCGGTACTTTCAGAAGATGGAATTACGATCCGTGGCGTGTATGAACGAAGCGATGCAAAGGTTCGTCAGAATGAAGGCATGGAGAGAGTCAAAGGCTTTATCGGTGAAGAATTTGATACCAAAGTTGAGATTGTGGAAAATGGTGTCAGATATATGGTTGATGTCAAAGACGGACAGAAGACAGGATTTTTCCTGGATCAGAAATACAATCGTCTGGCAATCCAGAGACTTTGCAAGGATGCAGAGGTGCTGGACTGCTTCACGCACACAGGCTCTTTTGCGCTGAATGCAGGGATTGCAGGGGCAAAGCATGTGACAGGTGTAGATGCTTCAGAACTTGGCATAGAACAGGCAAGAGAGAACGCAAGACTCAATGGATTAGAGGATAGAGTTGAATTTGTCTGTGCAGATGTATTTGACCTGCTTCCAAAGCTGGAAGAAGAAGGAAAGCAGTATGATGTGGTAATCCTGGATCCACCTGCATTTACCAAATCCCGTAAGACGATCAAGAATGCGACAAAGGGATATCGTGAGATCAATATGCGCGGAATGAAGCTGGTAAAACCAGGCGGATATCTGGCAACCTGTTCCTGCTCACATTTTATGGATTATGAGCTTTTTACGAAGACGATCCATCAGGCAGCGCAGAATGTGCATAAGAGGGTCAGACAGGTAGAATACCGGACACAGGCACCGGATCATCCGATTTTGTGGTCTGCAGAAGAATCGTATTATCTTAAATTCTATGTGTTCCAGATCGTGGATGAAAAATAAAGTGTTGTAGTAGATAAAAAAGGTATCGAAAATCAAACATAAATGATTTTCGATACTTTTTTTACTAGTGTACATATTTCAGATTTGATATTTTATTCAAACTGCGCAGCCGATAATGCAACATAATCCGCAGCATTTTTATAAATTGACTGGATCTCTTCCTCAGTAAGAGGTCTTTTTACTTTTGCCGGACTTCCGATAACCAGCATTCCATCCGGAATAACTGTGTTCTGAGTAACCAGACTTCCGGCACCGATCAGGCAATGCTTTCCAATCTTTGCACCGTTTAAAATCGTACTTCCCATCCCGATTAGAGACGCGTCACCAATTGTACAGCCGTGGATCACACAGTTGTGACCAACAGTGACATCATCACCGATAACGGTCGGAAAACCGTAATCTACATGGACGGTACTGTTATCCTGGATATTACTTCGCTTGCCAATCGTGATAGACGATTCATCACCGCGGACAACGGCATAATAGAACACACTTGAGTCTGCACCGATGGTGACATCACCTAGGATGACGGACTGACTGGCAATATGCGCCTGTGATGAAATATTTAAAGAAGACATTACAGCAGATTCCTTTCTCGTTGTAAGATTATTTTTTGGCTTCAACAGCTTTGACCGGGGTTTTGGCGGCTGCTTTTGTATCCTGTTCCGCTTCCGGCTGATAACCGTTGATATTATATTTCTGCTCATAATAATCAAAGGTGGATACATAATTGTTGTCTTTCAATTTCCGTACACTCTTAGTGTATTCGTGCATATCGAAATTGGAAGAATCCAGTTCCAGGATTGCAACGGCAATGTTAGAACAGTGGGCTGCAATACGATCATAGTTGGTGAGCAGATCGTTAAATGCAAATCCGGTGTTCAGATCACACTGCCCGTTACGGAGCCTTTTAATATGACGCATTTTCAAATCGTTGCATAAAATACCGATCAGTTCGCGAAGCGGTTCTACTTTGGCAGCATTTACAAGGTCTTCATCTACAAATGAATTGATCGTGAGATCAAGGAGCTCTTTTAATGCGGATTCAAGAACATGAAGCTCGTATTTGGCTGCATCTGAAAAAATACGTGATTTTTCATGAAGTTCCTGTGCAACACGGGAAATATTGACTGCATGGTCACCCAGACGTTCAAAGTCACTGATCGTATGAAGGAACTTGGCGGTCTGTTTGGACTGTTCCGGTGTCAGGTCATGCATATTGAGCTGCATCAGATAGGTTCCCAGTTTATCTTCGTATTTGTCGATCAGATTTTCCTTTTCCTGAATTTTGTTGAACTTATTATCTGAAAAATCTTTCAGCAGTGCAAGGGCGCGACGGATATTTTTGTATGCTTTCTTTGCCATTCCGTTGACTGCAAGCTGGCTCTGTGTGATTGCCAGTGGCGGATAATTGAGGAAACGTTCCTCAAGAAGATCGAAATCTGCCTGCTCTTCGTTGTCTTCATCGGTATCTTTAATAAGGAAGAAGACAAGCTTTTCAATCTTGCCGATAAATGGAGCAAGAACAAGGATTGTCAGAAGCCGGAATACCGTATTCAAAAGTGCCACACGGAAAGGCGACATAATTTCACCCATAAATGGGAAATGCACGATGGCATTTGCAGAATAGAATACGATGGACCAGAAAATCATACCAAATAAATCGTTCAGCAGATAGATCAGAGCAGTACGCTTTCCGTTCTTGTTCGTTCCGATTGAGGAAAGAAGAACCGGACATGCGGCACCAACGCCGATACCCATTGTGATCGGAAGTGCAGCTGCAAAGGTGATCGATCCGGTAATGGACAGTGCCTGGAGGATACCTACAGAAGCAGAAGCGCTCTGTAAAACTGCTGTAAATACGATCCCGACAAGGATTCCCATAAATGGATTCGTGAACATGGTCAGAAGTCTGACGAAATGCGGATTCTCTTTCAGAGGAGAGACGGCACCGCTCATGGTCTGCATCCCGATCATCAGGATCGCAAAGCCAAGCATGATGTCACCAATATCAGAATACGGTTTTTTCTTGATGAATGTACGGAAAATAATTCCGATGATTGCTACGATTGCAGAAATTGTAGCGGTTGATAAAAGCTGCGCGATTCCGCTGGAACCATCAATGTAGGAGAGACATAAGATCCATCCGGTGATACTGGTTCCGATGTTGGCACCCATGATGATACCAATTGCCTGTGCGACCTTCATCATACCAGAGTTTACAAATCCGACTACCATAACTGTCGTTGCAGAGGATGACTGAATGATAGCGGTTACGACAGTACCCAGCAGAAGTCCTTTCAGAGGAGTGTTGGTCAGCCTGTATAAAATCAGTTCAAGCTTATTGCCGGCAACTTTTTTCAGACTGTCGCCCATCAGTGACATACCGTATAAAAACAGGGCTACCCCACTGAGTAATGACAAAACCATTGTAATTCCCATAATTTTGTTTTCCTTTTCTTTAAGCATTAGTTTACATTTTGTCGCAAAAAAAATATCGTACAGCTACTTTAAATATGAAAAGTCTGCATGCAGATCACACAAAGTGACGCTATACGACACCCTTATTATATAACAAGAAAGTTTCCATAGGTAGACTGAAACGATATTTTTTTACACTTTTTTTACATAGACTTAACTTTTTCTATACATTCGGTAGCAAAAAGAGCCGCATTTTCAAGATCTGTGCGTGTCGGATGAATCATTGCTTCGTCAAAATTCTGTAATTGCCGGCGGATTTGCTGGCAATCGCAATCTTCCGGTGTATTCAGCAAGGATTCATATTTTTGACGGACAGCAAGTGGCATTTTCCCCTGGCAGATAAAAGAACCAAGATAACGATTGTCGTCTTCAAGCCAGATCCGGACACTGGATGCGATCTTTTTGTAGTATTCCAGGCTGTTTCCGGCACCGCAGGTTCCAAAGAGAGCAACGGATTTGTACGACAGACCGGAAAGGAAGTTGCCGATCTCGAGGCTGCAGGTTCCGCGGTGAACACAGAAACCGACAAAATAAATTTTGGCCTCTGGGAAATCGGTACGTTCATGAAGATTTATCAGATCTTTGGACATCCCCGGAAGAGATGCAAAAATTTCTGTTGCTATTTTTTTTGTATTTCCTGTCTCACTCTCATAGACAACAAGATAATCTAACATATAATATTTCCTCCTGTTATTTAGTGGTATGTATAAGGAGAACCGCAGAAGAATCCACCGCCGCCACAGCAGAGATTGCACATGAGGTTGGCAATGCAGAGCTTCACGCAGAAATCATTGTTGATCGTTGGTGTGCCGCCATACATTGTCTGTTGTGTACGATACCAGCTCCCGCCATTTTCAAGACGGCTGACAAGGGACTGATATTGATAGTTGGACGGCTCCAGACGAAGTGCTTCTTTGGCGTGCTCCAGGGCAAGGACATTATTGCCCATGCCGGAATTGGCGATAGAGCTGTAATAGTACCATCTGGCAGAACGGTCTTTGATCCCTGAAAGGACATTTAAAGCTTCTTTATAATGGCCACTGTTCAGATAATTGGCGGCGGCACGCAGATGAATATCTTCTTCTGTCTCAGTTGTCTGCTGATTCTGATTGGTATACTGACCGTAGAAACCGCCAAATGGACCAAAACCGCCAAAACCTCCGTATCCGCTTCCGGCATCACCATAACCTCCGGAGCCTGTTCCGGTATATCCGGAAGCACCCATTTCTTTTTCTTTCATGATCTGCTGGTAAGCCTGCTGGATTTCTTTGAATTTGGCTTCTGCCTGATCTTTATTTGGATTGTTGATATTGGCATCCGGATGATAAATACGGCTTAATTTGCGGTAGGCTTTCTTGATCTCCTCGTCGGAAGCATCCCGTGAAACGCCGAGTATTGAGTAAGGATCCTGCATAATTGATTATTCTCCTGATCGTTAGCTTTTTTTGATAAAAGTAGTCTGGCATTTTGGACAGCGGATCTCAATTTTACCTTTTCTCTTTGGAACACGGATCTTCTGTTTGCAGTTTGGACACTTGTAAATGTGGTGCGTCTTGTGCTGCGCTGCCATATACTTCTGTTTTGCAAAAAATCCACGGATCTTTGAAGTGTGCTGGAGAAATTTCTGGTTTTCCAGTGCACGCTTGTAGGTCTGACGTGAAAACATGCGATAGTAAGAGTATATCACGAATGCCCACCCAATTACATAAAAAATACGAAAATGAAAGATGCTTGTGATCAGCATCAGAATTACGCCGCTCCATAAGAGAAATTTGCCGAAGGTATCTACTCCGTACCTTCCATACATAAAACGCATCAGTTTTTCTTTCATAATGTTCACCCAATCTTTTTTATTTATAGAATATGATACTATACGATAGTTTACATTGTACGCCTGCACACACAAAAATCAATAAACTCTCTATTAAAAAACTCTAAAAAGTATGTTATACTGCTGATATCGTGAAAATATGGAAGAAAATAGGACTTCTGAGATTGCATGGCAATGGAGCAATCTGGGAACATCATATATAAAAAGCAGAGGAGGAAATTATGGGACGGAAAGGACATGGTCGGTATGGAAAGCATTCCAGGCGTGACCGGCGCAAGAAAAAAGGTGGAATCATCAGTACGGTCATTTTGATTGTTGCAATCTGTGTGTTTGCATTTTCTGCCTTTCAGCTGTATAAAATCTTTAACGGATATCACAAAGGGGAAAGTGAGTATGATGATCTGGTAAAGCTTGCGGTTACGGAAGATAAGGGGGAACAGGAGAACGGGACGGACGATCAGGATGGAAGCAGATTTTCCGTGGATTTCGATGCACTCAGACAGATCAATCCGGATGTGGTTGCATGGATCCGTTTTGATGAACCGGCGGTGATCAATTATCCGGTTGTGCAGGGAAGTGATAATTCGGAATATCTGAGTAAGACATTCAAAGGATATGACAATACCGTAGGAACGATTTTTGTAAATGCTTATAATCATGCGGATTTTAATGACAGAAACACGATCATTTACGGACATTATATGTATAATGGAACGATGTTTAATGAGCTGGAGCAGTATCACGAAAAAAGTTTCTGGGAAAAATACCCTTCCTTCTATATTTATACACCGGATGGCAATGTGGCTACTTATCAGATTTATTCTGTTGGAGTGGTAAAAGATACTTCCGAAGGCTATACATATCAGTTCGCAGATGATGCGGCGTTTGCATCCTTCCTTGAAGCAACGAAGGCGTCTTCTTTGTATGATACAGGTGTGGAAGTGGGAAATGATTCACAGATCGTGACGTTGTCCACCTGTACACGGGAGGGAAATGATGACAGAACGATCGTACACGGTGTCAGGGTAAATGTACAGCCGGCAGGAGAATAAAAGAGGAGTAAAGAGATGGCAGCAGAAGCAAAATTTGAAGTCGGAGATGTGATCCGGATGAAAAAACCGCATCCGTGCGGAAGCTCAGAGTGGGAGATCCTGAGAGTAGGGGCGGATTTTCGTCTGAAATGTCAGGGATGCGGACACCAGGTAATGGTACCGCGCAGACTGGTTGAAAAAAATACAAAAGAAATAAGAAAAAAGGCTTGAAACAAAGCCTGAATTATGATATCATACCAACTTGTGATATATTATTTATCCTTGTTCCCGGCGGATCCGGGAGCCAAAAGACCATAAGGAGGTGCAGGACATGAGCAAATATGAATTAGCAGTTGTTGTCAGCGCAAAACTCGAAGACGACGCCAGAGCAGAAGTAATCGAAAAGGTGAAAGCACTTGTTACACGTTTCGGTGGTAACATTACTGACGTTGACGAATGGGGAAAGAAGAGATTAGCTTACGAAATCCAGAAGATGAAAGAAGCTTACTACTACTTCATTCACTTTGAATCTGAAACAACAACACCAGGCGAAATCGAAGAAAGAATTCGTATCATGGATGGTGTAATCAGATATTTATGCGTGAAACAGGAAGCTTAGAAAGAGGCAACGTATGAATAAAGTAGTTTTAATGGGACGTCTGACAAGAGATCCTGAAGTGAGATATTCACAAGGTGAGAACGCTCTCGCTATTGCAAGATATACATTAGCTGTAGACCGCAGATTCAAGCGTGACGGAGAACAGACCGCAGATTTTATTAACTGTGTTGTGTTCGGAAAGAGTGCTGAATTTACAGAACGTTATTTCCGTCAGGGAATGCGCGTAGTGGTTTGCGGAAGAATCCAGACCGGAAGCTATACCAACAGGGATGGTGTAAAGGTCTATACAACAGAAGTTGTTGTTGAGGAACAGGAATTCGCAGAAAGTAAGAATGCTAGCAGTGCTAATACACAGTCTTATCAGGCAGCCCCGGCACCGGCGCCAAGCGCTGATGCAGGTGACGGTTTCATGAACATTCCAGACGGAATTGATGAGGAGTTACCGTTTAATTAAGGTTGAAAGGAGATGTGTACAATGGCATTCGAAAAAGGAAACAGACCGGATTCTCCAATGAAGAGAAGAGGCGGACGCAGAAGAAAAAAAGTTTGTGTATTCTGTGGTAAAGAAAACAACGAAATCGATTACAAAGATACAGCAAAATTAAAGAAATATGTTTCTGAGAGAGGAAAAATCCTTCCGAGAAGAATCACAGGAAACTGTGCAAAGCATCAGAGAGCTCTTACAGTAGCAATCAAGAGAGCAAGACATATCGCTTTAATGCCATACGTTCAGGATTAATCGAATATGATCAGAACAGGATTTCCGTTTTGGAAGTCCTGTTTTTTTACTGTTTTTCTGTCTGGCAGACGATTGAAAAAGGAGCCATTTGGGGTTAGAATAAGAAAGAGAAAGTTTTGAAATCTAAAAAAGAATTGGAGAATCAATTATGAAAAAACCAGTTTTAGTAATTATGGCAGCAGGAATGGGAAGCCGTTATGGTGGACTTAAACAGATCGATCCAGTTGATAAAGAGGGACACATCATTATGGATTTTTCCCTGTTTGATGCAAAAAGAGCCGGATTTGAGAAGGTTATTTTTATTATAAAGAAAGAAAATGAAGACAGTTTCAGAGAAGCAGTAGGAAACCGTATGGCAAAATATATGGAGGTTTCTTATGTATTTCAGGATATTAACAACATTCCGGAAGGTTTTGAAGTTCCGGAAGGCAGAGTGAAACCGTGGGGAACCGGACATGCAGTCCTCAGCTGCATTGATGAGATCGACGGGCCATTTGCTGTTATCAATGCAGATGATTATTATGGAAGACATGCGTTTGAAGCAATTTATAATTATCTGTCTGAGCATGAGGATGATGATAAGTATCGTTATGCGATGGTCGGATATCTTCTGAAGAATACAGTAACAGACAATGGTCATGTGGCAAGAGGAATCTGTACGACCAATGAAGAAGGGGAACTGGTAAATATTACCGAAAGAACCCGCATTGAGAAGCGTGACGGTAAGATTGCGTTTACCGAAAATGATGGCGAAACCTGGGAAAATTTACCAGAGGATACACTGGTTTCCATGAATATGTGGGGATTTACGAGAAGCATACTGGACGAGCTGAAAGCAGAATTTCCACAGTTCCTGAAGAAAGGACTTACTGAAAATCCGATGAAGTGTGAATATTTCCTGCCGGCAGTCGTAAGCAATCTTCTGGAGGCAGACCGCGCAACAGCAGCGGTTCTTCCGTCGGCAGATAAATGGTACGGCGTAACTTATAAAGAAGACAAACCGGTTGTCGTAGAAGCGATCCGCAATCTGAAAAAAGAAGGTCTTTATCCGGAAAATCTCTGGGAAGAGTAGGAATGTGTTGAAATTTAGTAAATAGTTCATTTGATTTACTAAAAAATATAAATAATTTAGTAAAAACACTTCCATATAGGCAAGATGTGTGCTATAGTGTGTAAAGAAAAGTAAATGATTCTAATTTCAGGAGGAAAAAATCATGGCAATTTTAGTAACAGGCGGAGCCGGATTTATCGGCAGTCACACATGTGTAGAGATGCTGAATGCAGGATATGAAGTTATTGTAGTAGATAATCTTTGCAATGCTTCTGAAGAAGCAATCAGACGTGTAGAGAAGATCACCGGCAAGAACGTTACATTTTATAAAGCAGATATCAGAGATAAAGAAGCACTGGATCAGATTTTTGACAAAGAAAGTGTAGAATGTGTCATTCATTTCGCAGGACTTAAAGCAGTCGGAGAATCTGTTGCAAAGCCACTTGAATATTATCAGAACAATATTGCAGGTACACTTACACTTTGTGATGTTATGCGTAACCACAATGTGAAGAACATCATCTTCAGTTCTTCAGCAACGGTATATGGTGATCCGGCATTTATCCCGATTACAGAAGAATGCCCGAAGGGAACCTGTACGAATCCTTATGGATGGACAAAATGGATGCTTGAGCAGATCCTGACAGACCTGCATAAGGCAGATCCGGAGTGGAATGTTGTCCTTCTTCGTTACTTCAATCCGATCGGCGCACATGAGAGCGGACTGATGGGAGAAGATCCGAAGGGTATCCCGAACAACCTGCTTCCATATATTGCACAGGTTGCGATCGGTAAACTGGAATGCCTGGGTGTATTTGGTGATGATTATGATACACCGGACGGAACAGGTGTGAGAGACTACATCCATGTAGTTGACCTTGCAATTGGACACGTAAAGGCGCTGAAGAAGATCCAGGAAAAATCAGGCGTAAGCATTTACAATCTTGGAACCGGAGTAGGATATTCAGTACTGGATGTATTGCATGCATTTGAAAAAGCATGTGGAAAAGAGATCCCTTACCAGATTAAGCCAAGAAGAGCCGGAGATATCGCAACATGCTACTGTAATGCAGAAAAAGCAAAGAACGAGCTCGGATGGGTTGCAGAACGCGGAATCGACAAGATGTGTGAGGATTCATGGAGATGGCAGACAATGAATCCGAATGGATACGAAGCTTAATAAAAGAAAGAAAAATGTGTCAGGGCGAACACTTCCCTGGCACATTTTTTAGTTCCCTAATATCCGGAAAGGTGATATAATACAAATATCTATAGGTTTTAAGAGGGCTGAAAGATGAAAAAGGATATAAAGTTAAAGGGACAACTGAAATTGTATATGCAATGGCCGGGAATTATGATTCTTTTCCTTATCCTGATGAATATCTGGATCTTCAGGATGGATCGAAAGGCCGGGCTGCTTATGAGTGCGTTTGTGCTGGTTTATGCAGTCGTCATTGGCATTATGTATTTTTACAACAAGTCTCTGATTCTGGCAGACATGGTAGAGTTTGCAGCGCAGTACGGAATTGTCCAGAATACACTTCTGAAGGAACTTTCGATTCCGTATGCGATTTTACTGGATGATGGAAAAATCATCTGGACGAACACACAGTTCCGGGAAGTCCTTGGGACGACTATCCGGAAGGATACCTATCTGAGTAAATATATTCCGGAGCTAAACCGGGGCGTATTTCCAAAGGAAGACAATGAATCGGTAAGCCTGGAATTCAATTATCTTGACAGAGATTATCAGGCTGAGATCCAGTGCGTATCGGTCGAAGGTTTCAGTGAGACAGAGCAGCTTCTGGAGATACCGGAGGAAAAGGAATATTTTATTGCGATACATCTTCAGGATGTGACAGAGCTGAACCGGTATATCCGGGCGAATGAAGAGCAGCGGCTGGTGGCCGGACTGGTTTATATTGATAACTATGAAGAGGTCATGGAAAGTGTCGAGGAAGTAAGGCAGTCTCTTCTGGTGGCATTGATCGACCGTAAGATCAACCAGTATATTGCGGATTTTTCCGGTATTGTGAAGAAGCTTGAGAAAGACAAATATTTTGTTGTAATTAAAAAAGAAAGCTTCAATCGAATGGAAAAAGACCGTTTTTCTTTACTTGATGAGGTAAAAGGAGTCAGTATCGGCAATCAGATTCCGGTTACACTAAGTATTGGGCTTGGACTCAGTACAGATACCTATGCTGCAGGATATAATTATGCCCGTATAGCGATCGATCTTGCACTTGCAAGAGGCGGAGATCAGGTAGTTGTGAAGAATAACAAGGGAATCAGCTATTATGGCGGAAAGCGTGAGCAGACTTCTAAGAATACCCGAGTAAAAGCAAGAGTAAAAGCAGAAGCACTCCGGGAGTTTATCACCGGAAAAGAGCGTGTGATCGTAATGGGACATAAGATGGCAGATGTGGATTCATTTGGTGCGGCAATCGGTATTTACCGGGCAGCAAGTGCGATGGAAAAGAAAGTCAATATTGTCCTGAATGATATTTCTGTGACACTCAGACCGCTTTATGAAGCATTTACTGATGATCCGAAGTATCCGGATGATCTGTTTGTGACTTCCCATGAGGCGGAGGAACTGGCAGATGACAATACAATGGTAGTTGTTGTTGACACCAATAAGCCAAAGATGACAGAATGTGAACGCCTGCTTCGTCTGACGAAGACGATTGCAGTTCTGGACCACCACAGACAGAGTGATGAAGTGATTGAGAATGCGGTTCTGTCGTATATCGAGCCATATGCTTCCTCAGCGTGTGAGATGGTAGCAGAGGTTCTTCAGTATATCGGCGATGATCTGCGTTTGAATTCCATGGAAGCGAACAGTATGTATGCAGGTATTCTGGTTGATACCAACAATTTTATGTCCAGAACAGGAGTCCGGACCTTTGAGGCAGCTGCGTACCTGAGAAGATGTGGTGCAGATGTTACTTATGTAAGAAAACTCCTCCGTGATGATATGGCATCTTACCGGGCAAAAGCTGCAGTAATCAGCAGTGCTGAGGTATATCGGGATGTATTTGCGATCGCGCGAGGCGAACATCTGGGAATTGAAAGTCCCACTATTATCGGAGCACAGGCGTCAAATGAGCTTCTCAATATTGAGGAGATCAAGGCTTCTTTTGTACTGACTGAATATAATGGTAAGATTTACATCAGTGCACGTTCCATTGATGAGATCAATGTACAGATCATTATGGAGCGGCTCGGCGGAGGCGGTCATATCAACACTGCCGGTGCCCAGTTCCCATATTCCGATATGGAAAGAGCGATTGAAACTCTGAAAAAGACAATCGATATTATGATAGAAGAAGGAGATATTTAAGATGAAAGTTATTTTATTGGAAGATGTAAAATCCCTTGGGAAAAAAGGCGAGGTTGTAAATGTAAGTGACGGATATGCAAGAAACTTCATTTTCAAAAAAAACCTTGGACTGGAAGCAAATGGAAAGAATTTAAATGACTTAAAGCTTCAGAAACAGAATGAAGAAAAGGTTGCACAGGAGCATCTGGAAGCAGCGCAGGAGCTTGCAAAGAAATTAGAGGCAGCAAAAGTAGAACTCAAGATCAAGACCGGGGAAGGCGGAAGAACATTCGGTTCTGTGTCTTCAAAGGAAATTGCAATTGCAGTAAAAGAACAGCTTGGATATGATCTTGATAAGAAAAAGATCCAGATCAAAGAAGCGATCCGTACACCTGGAATGCATCTTGTACCGGTCAAACTTCACCAGAAAGTGACTGCTGAATTAAAAGTGCATGTTGGGGAAGCTTAGGAGGATCTGAGACATGGATGAAGCACTCATTAAGAGAGTACCGCCACACAGCATAGAGGCAGAGCAGTCTGTTGTTGGAGCGATACTGATGGACCGGGATGCGATTACAGTAGCTGCCGAGATCATTTGTGGAGACGACTTTTATCAAAAGGCATATGGTGTAATTTTCGATTCAGTGGTAGAACTTTTTAATGAGGGAAAACCCGTTGACCTGATTACACTGCAGAACCGTCTGCGTGAAAAAGCTGTTCCGGAAGAGATCAGTAGTCTTGAATTTGTCCGGGATCTGGTAACAGCAGTTCCAACCTCGGCAAATGTAAAGTATTATGCTGAGATCGTCTCTGAAAAAGCAACGTTGAGGCGTCTGATCAAGATGAATGAAGCGATTGCGGATGAATGTTATCAGGGGCAGGAGCCGCTGGAGGCGATCCTTGAAAGGACAGAGAAGCAGGTTTTTGAGCTGGTGCAGAACCGCGGAGGAAACGGTGAATACGTGCCAATCAAGCAGGTAGTGTTAAATGCCCTTGAGAAAATTGAGAAAGCATCTAAGAGTAAGGGAACTGTTACAGGAATTCCGACTGGATTTATTGACCTGGATTACAAGACATCCGGTCTGCAGCCCTCCGATCTGATCCTGGTCGCAGCCCGTCCTTCTATGGGTAAGACGGCGTTTGTACTGAACATTGCACAGCATGTGGCGTTTAAACAGAACCGTACAGTTGCCATATTCAGTCTGGAAATGTCAAAGGAACAGCTGGTAAACCGTCTGTTCTCGCTGGAATCCTATGTAGATGCACAGCTTTTAAGAACCGGTAATCTGAAGGATTCTGACTGGGAAAAGCTGATCGAAGGTGCCGGAACAATTGGAAGATCGAACCTGATCATTGATGATACACCGGGTATTTCGATTTCGGAAATGCGTTCCAAATGCAGAAAATATAAAATGGAACATAATCTTGAGCTGATCATCATCGACTACCTGCAGTTGATGAGCGGAAGTGTTGGTGGACGTAATGAGTCCCGTCAACAGGAAATTTCCGATATTTCCCGTTCCTTAAAAGCGCTTGCCCGAGAATTAAGTGTGCCGGTCATTGCACTGTCACAGCTGAGCCGTGCGGTTGAGCAGAGACCAGATCACAGACCGATGCTTTCTGATCTGCGTGAGTCCGGAGCAATCGAGCAGGATGCCGACGTGGTTATGTTCATTTATCGAGATGATTATTATAATAAGGATACGGAGCATGTCAATGAGGCAGAGATCATTATTGCCAAACAGAGAAACGGTCCGATTGGAACCGTAACGCTTACATGGCTTCCGCAGTACACGAAATTTGCCAATTCAGAACGAAAAGTTGTGGATGGGGAATGAGAAATTATGAAATGAAAAAGACAGGGAACAGAATCAAAACTGTTCGCTGTCTTTTGACTTTTATGTGGTTTCGCCAAATAATTTCCGCAGGTAATGTCCGGCGCCAGATTTTGAAGCTTCTTTCCGGAGCGCCTGCTGCTGACGAAGTAAATGATCAAGCTTCCGGTAACGGTCTTCTTCCAGGCGTTCTTTTGCCTGTAAAAGAAAATCCATTTCCTTTGTTACTTTTTCAGATACGGATTTGCCGAGAGACCCCTCCAGGATCTGGTTGTTTTCCAAAAGAATTTTTCGGAGAGACTCTTCGAGCAGAGGCTGATAAACAGAAAGAGAAAGGTTGTCTGCTGTATAAACAGAAAGAGCCGGATCCTGGGGGTCAGCAACTTCGTTTATCGAAGCGGCAGCCTTTGGTGCATCCGATTTTCTGGCCTTCAGAAGTGCTTTTGTGCGAAGCATGTCCGGAAGGAGCTGTTTGATCTCCTTCAGGAGTAGTCCCTGTTCTTTGAGTTCTTTGATACAGCTAAAAAGCTGTATATCTTCTTCCGTATAGTGCCGATGTCCCATCTCAGTGCGTCCGATCGGAAGATCAAGCTCTTCCTCCCAGTAGCGAAGAACATGTGATTCTACGCCAACGTGTTTGGCAGCTTCTGAGATCATGTAATGAACGTCGCCCATACGATAACCCCCTTATTAAAATAAGTATGTGATATAGATTGAGTACAAGTCTATTGTAGCATAAGAAGAAGAGATGGAAAGAAAAATCGTTCGACAAATGTTGCAGAGGGAAGAATGTCAGATAGGATGATGCTTACTGGATCTGTATTTGGTTCAGACGTGTACATAAAAAGAGACGATCTTCAGATGAAAACCGTCTCTTTCTTACTGTCTTATTCAATCTACGTGTTCTGATTACTCAGCGCTGATTGCTCCTGTAGGACATGCTGATTCGCAAGCGCCACAGTCAACACATGCAGAAGCATCGATCTGCATATGATCTGCACCCATAGAGATTGCTCCTACTGGACATTCGCTTTCGCAAGCTCCGCAGCTTACACATTCGTCTGAAATTACGTGTGCCATGATATGTATCCTCCTTATTATTATGAAAAAGTTAAAATCAATATGCCTTTCGCATAACTTTATTCTAATACAGAACTTGAAAATATACAAGAGGAATTTATGCTTAAAAATAGATACAATTGAGTTAGAAATGTCAAACTAATAGCGCGAAATGGGCATTTCTTTGGTTAGAAATATAAAACCAAAAGGTTAGTAATATAAAACTTACAAATGAAAACAAAAAGAATTTATGAAATCTTAAGAAATTTTTCTACCTTTCCCGGGCGATTTGGTGTATAGTGGGTACTGTACCATTTTATAACCAATAATGAAACTGATTTTAAGATAGAGAAAGTGGAGTGGATTTATGAAAAAACGGTGGAGTATACTTTCGGCTGTACTTTGTGTGGCACTTTTGACTGGTGGATGTGGAACTGGAAGCAAGAATGATGCAGGTACAGGAAAAGAGCAGACATTCAGCCATGAGACAAGGGAAGAGAATGAGCATCAGAGTAACCTGGATGTTTTACAGCCATCTGCATATGGCAATGTGCAGGGACTGAATCTGGAGAAAGGAAGCTCGATTTCTATTATAGGAAGAGGAAGTTCTTCCGCATACTGGAAAGCTGTTCAGGAAGGTGCAAAGCAGGCGGTAGCGGATATTAATACAAACCTGGGATATAAAGGGAATGATAAAGTAAAGCTTGTTTATTCTGCGCCGGAGACAGAGAATGATGTAGATGATCAGGTAAATATTCTGGATGAGGAGCTTGCACGGTATCCGGTTGCGGTCGGGATCGCAGCAGTTGATTCAGGGGCATGTGAGGTTCAGTTTGATCTTGCTGCAGAGAATGGGATCCCGATCGTAGCATTTGATTCCGGGACCGATTATCAGAATATTGTATCCATGATTGATACAGATAATACAACTGCCGCTGCAACAGCAGCAAGTAAGCTGTGCAACAGTATCGGTGAGAGTGGTCAGATCCTTGTAATCGCACATGACTCCAAGTCTACTTCTTCTGAAGAAAGAGAGCAGGGATTTGTACAGGAAGTGGAAAAGAATGATCCGAATGTAACGGTTGCAGAGATCTGGCATCTGGATGATCTGGATGCGATCTCGAAAGAGATCAATGCAGATTCATCTGAAAAGAATTCCCAGGAGACTGCAGATAATGTGCAAAAAGCCGAGGAAGAGAACGCAGATGGCCGGGATACCCAGACGGCACAGCAGGATGCAATCAAGTATCTTCTTGAAAAGTATCCGGATGTAAAAGGAATTTTTGCAACCAATGAAACAGTAGCAGACCTTGTGGTGAATGTTCTGGACTCTATGGACAAAATAACGGGGGAAGACCGAATCAAGGTAGTGAGCTTTGACGGCGGGGAGGATCAGATGAAGCTTCTGGAAGATGGGAAGATTGATGGACTGATCGTTCAGAACCCATACGGAATCGGCTATGCAACGGTTGTTGCCTGCGCAAGAGCAGTGCTTGGTCAGGGAAATGAAGCAATGGTAAGTACCGGATATACCTGGGTTACAAAAGATAATATGAATAAAGATTCGATTAAGAAGATGCTTTATTAGTAAGAAGAAATGTCTGAAATCTGTGGGAAATGGGTTTCAGACATTTTTATATAAAAACGGTTGTGAGTGACATATTATTTATGCCGTCTACAACCGTTTCTTTTTGCTATTTTTTCGTCAGTGGAAGGGAGAAGATAAATTCTGTTCCAACTCCCTCGGTACTGATCACATTGATATTTTCATTGTGTGCCTGAATAATTTCTTTTACGATCGAAAGTCCAAGTCCGGTTCCTTTTTTGTCTTTTCCGCGGGAGAGATCACTTTTGTAAAAACGTTCCCATATTTTGTTGATACTTGATTTCGGAATGCCAATTCCATAATCTTTGACGGAAGTATATACTTTGTCACCGCGCGGTGTGGTTTCAATCGTGATCGTAGACTCTGGATTGCTGAATTTGATCGCGTTGTCCAGCAGATTGTATAGAACCTGTTGGATTTTGTGCCGGTCAGCATGTACATACAGGGTACGAGTTGCCAGAAGAAGTTCGATAGAAATTTTTTTGGCAGTGCAGGTACCTTCGAAAGAAGCTGCTGTGTTACGGATCACTTCGTGAATATCAAAATCTGTTTTATTAAGAAGAAGATCCTTCGTATCAAATTCATTCAATGTCAGCAGATCGCGTGTAAGGTCAGTAAGACGTTCTGTTTCAAATAAGATGATATTTAAGTATTTTCCCTGCATTTCAGGTGGAATCGTGCCATCCGCCATGGCTTCAACATAGCCCTTGATGGAAGTCAGAGGAGAACGGAAATCATGGGATACATTTGCCACAAATTTCTTCTGGTAATCCTCCATATCTTTCAGTTGGGAAGACATGTAGTTGAGAGATGCGGAAAGATATCCTATCTCATCCTGCGTATTAACCGGGATGACAACATCCAGATTGCCGGAAGCATACTGCTTTGCTGCATTCGTAATCTTGACGAGCGGGCGGTAGATCAGAAAATGTACACCCAGCAAAATAATGAATGAGAGCACATAAATGATCAGAATCACGATATACGTGTTACGCATCAGAACAGAATGTGCGTCTGTGATCTGCGAGTAAGGCTTATGTACAAGTAGATATCCGTGGGTTGAAAAATTCTCTGTGACCGGAGCAATCACGGTGATCATTTCTGAGTTGAAGTACCCGTGATAATCACCGGTCAGATAAGTGGAGCCACCGGATTCGGCAGGATCAAAATTTTCAATCCGGGAAGGGGCATACGATACATCGCCGGATTTGGCAGATGCAAGCAAAGATCCCTCATTATCAACAAACCAGATATCTGAATTCAGATAATCGCTCATACCATTGAGCTGTGTATAAACATCTGCCAGAGTAATGGTTTCGGAAAAATAGTCCGGCAGATAATTGGATGCAAGCAGATTCGCCGACTGATACATATTGCCGGAAATGCTGCTTTCCAGATAATGGGTTGTCAGTGTGGATGACAGGGATGCCACTGTAAAAATACTTAAAAATCCGAGAATAATATATAAGAGGATAAATTTAAGGTAAAGAGTACTTTTCATTACTTCACCTCAAATTTGTAACCGATTCCCCAGACGGTACTAAGTCCCCAGGAAGGATGATCCTTGATCTTCTCGCGCAGACGCTTAATATGAACATCAACGGTACGGGTGTCGCCGACATACTCATAGCCCCAGATCTGGTCAAGGAGCTGCTCGCGTGTGAATACCTGGTTTGGTGAGGAGGCGAGGAAATACAAAAGCTCCAGTTCTTTTGGCGGCATATCTACATTCTTACCATCAACGGTTACTGCGTAATTGGTAAGATTGATCTCGATTCCCGGATAGTCAACAACCTTTCCGCGGCTGGCGGCAGGAGCTTCTGGTTTGGCAGGCTGATAGCGTCTGAGTACCGCTTTTACTCTTGCGACAAGCTCCTTGGAATCGAATGGTTTTAAGATGTAATCATCAGCACCAAGCTCCAGGCCGAGCACCTTGTCAAATACTTCACCTTTTGCGGAAAGCATAATGATGGGGGTGTTGTGCTTACTGCGGATCTCACGACAGACCTGATAGCCGTCGATGCCCGGGAGCATCAGGTCGAGCAGCATCAGGTTTGGCTGATAGGATTCAAATGCGGTAAGAGCTTCTTCCCCGTCGTGTACGATCATCGTATCGAAGCATTCCTTTGTAAGGTAGAGAGAAATCAGTTCTGCAATATTCTCGTCGTCATCTACAATTAAGATTTTCTGTTTAGTCACCATGATAGTTCCCCCAATGATTATTTGAATTCTACGATAGTTACACCGGCATCGCCCTCCCCGAAAGCTCCCAGCCGGAAGGATTTGATATGTTTCTGGCGGCGCAGATACTGATGGATCCCGTTCCTGAGTGCGCCGGTTCCTTTCCCGTGTACAATTCGTACCGGACTTAAGTGTGCGATATAGGCATCATCCAGATATTTGTCAAGTTCGGCAACTGCTTCATCGACTGTCTTGCCGAGAAGATTGATCTCCGGACTGACATGCATGGATTTGCCCATCTTCATCTTGCCACTGCTGGTTCTGCGCATCTGCTTTGCAGTAACCGTAAGCGGTTCTTCGATCAGTTCAAGATCGGAAATATTGACCTGCGACCGGAGAATACCCATCTGGACAAACAGGTTGCCTTTGGCATCCGGTAGTGAATTTACCGTTCCGGTCAGATTCATGCTCAGTACTTTTACAGAATCGCCCAGATGGAAATCGCTTGCCTTGTAAGCTTTGGAAGGTTTTTTCTTTTCCAGACGGTTTTTATTTTCAGTTTTGGAAAGCTGCTTACGGATCCGTTCTCTTTCTTTTTCCATCTCGGAAGCAGAAATACTGGCTTTGCCGAATTTGCGGAAGTTCTTCATCGTCTCATCTGCAAAATCTTTGGCTTCCTGAACAATGTCGGTCGCTCTGGCATTTGCCTCACGAATGATCCGGTCGCGCTGTGTATCCAGCTTTTCCTGTTGGTGCTTGAGTTCGGACTTGAGACGTTCCATCTCGCGGCGGTAAGAAGCAATCTCATCCCGCTCTTTCTCGATGGTCTTGCGGCTCTGTTCCAGATCAGTAAGGAGATCTTCAAAAGATTCATCCTCCTCGGTCAGATGCGTTTTGGCATCCTGGATGATATAATCCGGAAGGCCGAGTTTTTCGGAAATCGCGAAAGCATTACTTTTTCCAGGAATACCGATCAGAAGATGGTAAGTCGGGCTCAATGTCTCCACGTCAAATTCACAGCAGGCATTTTCTACTCCCGGAGTAGAAAGAGCAAATACCTTCAGTTCGCTGTAGTGTGTCGTTGCCATAGTGCGGATTCTACGGTTATGCAGATGTGACAGAATGGCGATAGCGAGTGCAGCACCCTCAGTCGGATCGGTTCCCGCACCAAGTTCATCGAAAAGGACTAATGAATTCTCATCCACATGATTTAGGAAAGAAACCACATTTGTCATGTGAGAAGAGAAGGTACTTAAAGACTGTTCAATACTCTGTTCGTCACCAATATCAGCATAAACCTGGTTAAATACAGCAAGTTCTGAACGGTCAAGTGCAGGAATGTGCAGACCTGCCTGGCCCATCAGGGTAAAAAGCCCCACAGTCTTGAGGGAAACGGTCTTACCACCTGTATTCGGACCGGTTATGACGAGAAGATCAAAGGTATCTCCAAGTGTCAGACTGATCGGAACAACTTTTTTACGGTCCAGAAGAGGGTGTCTTCCCTCACGGATCCGGATCCGGCCTTCGGTGTTAAAGACTGGGCGGCTGGCGTTCATATCCAGTGCCAGTGCACCTTTTGCAAAAATAAAATCCAGTTCTACAAGTGCTTTGTAGTTCAGACGGATTTCTTCAATATATTCAGCTGCATCCACACTGAGGCGGGCAAGGATCACCTGGATTTCTTCCTGCTCCTGGGCATATAATTCTTTCAGATCATTGTTCAGTTTGACAACGGCCATCGGCTCAATGAAAAGTGTGGAGCCGGTTGCTGACTGGTCATGGATTAGACCATTTACCTGGCTGCGGTACTCGGCTTTTACCGGGAGACAGTAACGGTCGCCACGCATGGTAATAATGGCATCCTGGAGATAGGTGCGCATGGAACCGTTCAAAAGTCCGGTCATGGTAGAATGGATTTTGTCATTCATGCCGTTAATACTGCGGCGGATCTGCTTTAATTTGCTGCTGGCATCATCGCTGATCTCGTCTTCACCAAGAATGCAGCGGTCAATTTCAGTAGAAAGTGGTGTAAGCGGCGCAAGCTGTTCAAAATATACATCCAGACAATCTGCCTGATCGTCTGCATTTTCATGACGGCCGTAGGATTTGATCCGGGCGGTTGTCTGAAGAAGCTTGCCGATCCGGAGGAGTTCCGGTGCGCTTAAGGCACTTCCGATCTCCAGGCGCTTAAGAGAGTCGGAGACAGCATAGCAGCCGCTGAAAGAAGGAATTCCCTTCTTTACAATGCGGGTAAATGCTGCGGCAGTCTGTTCCTGTGCAGTGACGATTTTGTTAAGGTCGGTCATCGGCTTGATCCGTCGGCAGAATGAAGCTCCGCCAGGGGAAGAAGCGTGATCGGTCAGCATCTCTATAATTTTTGGAAATTCCAATTTTGTTAAAGATTTTTGATTCATAATACATTTATACCTCATATTTTGTCTGGTTCTATTCTAACTTATTTACCGTCTAAATGAAAGTGGAAAGGTGAAATTTCGTTGAACATTTGCGGGGAATCATGTATACTAAAATCAGGTGTGGCTGAAAGCACTCCGGAGGCCTAAGGAGAAGCACAATGTCTGATAATCGGGAGAATAAGCATAACGAAGAACCGCACGACAGTGAGGAAGAAAAATATTCGTTTTTGCAGGAAACAGTAAAAGATGAACAGCGAAGTAAAAAAGGAATCATGGGAAATCTGTGCAGGCTTGCAGGAAGAGGACTGATTTTTGGACTTGCAGCAGGCCTTGCGTTTTATGCCCTTCGCCCATGGGCGATGACACATCTGGGCGGAGAGAAGGTAACGATTCCGTTGGATCAGGAGGAAACTCCGGTTGAGAATGAGACGGATACCAAGGATCAGGAATCACAGGAGGAAGAGATTCAGTATCCGGATCTGACTGTCGAAGATTATCAGGAGATGAACCATGCATTATACCAGGTGGCATTGTCAGCAGGAAAAAGTGTGGTTGAGATCTATGCCGTGCACCGGGATGAAGGCTGGGAGAATGCAGGGGAGCAGGCTGTATCGGGAGTTATTTTCTGGGATAATGGAGCAGATCTTTTGATTGCGGCACCGGCAAGAATTGTAAAAGATGCAGAAGCACTGAAAGCCACATTTTCAGACAATACTACATATAACGCAACTTTGAAAAAGCAGGACCGGAATCTTGGACTTGCGATCATTGCGGTCAAGAGATCAGATCTGTCGGATAGTACGAGGAACCAGATCCAGACGGCGATGCTTGGTAATTCTAATGCAGTGAACCGTGGGGACGGCGTGATCGTTCTTGGTGAGCAGTTTGGATATGCAGGTGGTGTCGGATATGGGATCATCAGTTCCACCAGAAATTACCGGACAGTGGCGGACGGGCAGTACCGGCTGCTTGATACAGATATTGCAGGAAGTGAAAAAGGGAGCGGAATTCTGTTTAACACGGCGGGTGAAGTGATTGGAATCTGTGACCAGTCAGAATTGCAGAGAGACGGAAATTTTGTAAGTGCCTATGCGATTTCGGATATCAAGGAAGAGATCGAACTTCTGGCAAATGGACAGGGAGTTCCGTATATTGGCGTTCACGGAGTTGTAGTGACGGAGAAGCTTGCCGGCGAACAGGGAATCCCGAAAGGCATTTATGTCAGGGAAGTAGAGGCTGATTCGCCTGCGATGCAGGCGGGGATCCAGAATGGTGATGTGATCACAGAGATTAACAAGACAGATATCACCGGTATAGCAGGACTTCATAAACAGATCGCAGAAGCCGGAACCGGTACACAGATCAGGATCAAAGGGCAGAGGCGTGGCGCAGATGGTTATGTCGATGTAACATTTGATGTGACAGTTGGAAGTAAAGAATAGATTTGCAGATAAAAAGCAACCATAAATTTAAAATATAGAGCAGGAAGAGGAATGACATGAGATATATTGAGACATTACACGAAGGCGAGACAATCAGAAATACGTATCTTTGCAAAGGGAAAAGAAGTGCGGAGACAAGGAACGGAAAACCATATGACAACCTGATCCTTCAGGACAAGACAGGAACTTTAGATGGAAAGATCTGGGATCCGAATTCAAATGGAATTGCAGATTACAGCGAAAAAGATTTTATTGAAGTTTACGGGGAGATCATCAGCTATAACGGCAATCTTCAGATGAACATCAAGCAGCTCCGTGTAGCAGACGAGGGAGAATACGATCCGGCGGATTATATGCCGACCAGCGAGAAAAGTGTGGATGGGATGTATGAAGAACTGATGCGTTATGGAAAGCAGGTGAAGAACCCGTATCTGCAGCAGGTGATCCGGTATTATTTTGTAAATGATGAACAGTTTATCAAGAGCTTCAAGGCACATTCTGCAGCAAAGAGTGTACATCACGGATTTGCCGGAGGACTTCTGGAGCACACATTAAGCGTAGTGAAATTCTGTGAATATATGGCAGGGGCATATCCGATCCTGAATAAGGATCTTCTGTATACAGCGGCAATGTGTCATGATATCGGAAAGACACAGGAACTTTCCCTGTTCCCGGATAATGATTATACCGATGATGGGCAGCTACTCGGTCATATTGTGATCGGTGTGGAAATGCTGGATGATGCAATTCGTGAGATCCCGGATTTCCCAAAGAAGCTTGCCAGCGAATTAAAGCACTGTATCGTAGCGCATCACGGAGAACTCGAATACGGTTCGCCGAAGAAACCGGCGCTTGCTGAAGCAATGGCACTTAATTGTGCAGATAATGCTGATGCAAAGATGCAGACACTGACAGAGATTTTTAAGGCAAAAGATACAAAGGACTGGTTAGGTTATAACCGTCTGTTTGAATCTAACTTAAGAAAGACCAGTATCTAAGAGAAGTTCTGAAAGAAAGATGAGTATAAAAATGAAGAAAAATGACGTAGTGACGGTAGAAGTTACAGATATCGGAATCGGTGGTGAAGGAATCGGAAAGGTTGATGGATATACTCTGTTTATCAAGGATGCAGTCATTGGAGATACCGTTGAAGTAAAAGTAATGAAAGCAAAAAAGAACTACGGATATGCGAGATTAATGCGGATTGTAAAAGAATCCGCATTTCGTGTATCTGCACGCTGTCCGGAGGCAAGACGCTGTGGCGGATGCCAGATTCAGGAGATGGATTACCGGAAACAGCTGGAGTTTAAAAATACAAAAGTAAGAAATAACCTGATCCGTCTTGGCAGTGTGGAAGAAGAATTGCTGGATCAGATCATGGAGCCGATCGCAGGAATGGAGGAACCGTTCCGTTACCGGAATAAAGCACAGTTCCCGATCGGAGTGGATAAAGAAGGGAATCTGATTGCCGGATTCTATGCCGGAAGAACCCATCAGATCATCCCGGTTCCGAACAGGGACTGCGTACTTGGAGTACCGGAGAATAAAGTGATCCTGGATCAGATTCTGGACTACATGCGGGAAGAGAAGATTTCTGCATATGATGAGGAACGGCACAAAGGGCTGGTGCGCCATGTCCTGGTCCGGTATGGATTTACAACAAAAGAGATCATGGTTTGTCTGATCATTAACGGGGATAAGCTTCCCAGCAGTGAAAAATTGTTGAAAAAGCTGACAAAGATTCCGGGAATGACAAGTATTACTTATAATATCAATAAAGAAAAGACGAATGTGATCATGGGATCAAAGGTTTGTCCGCTCTGGGGACAGACGTATATCACCGATTATATCGGTAATGTCAAATACCAGATTTCACCGCTGTCTTTCTATCAGGTGAATCCGGTACAGACAGAGGTACTTTACGGAACCGCACTGGAATACGCCGGGCTTACTGGAAAAGAGACGGTTTGGGATGTGTATTGTGGTATCGGAACGATTTCCCTTTTCCTTGCGCAGAAAGCACAGAAAGTTTACGGCGTGGAAATCGTGCCGCAGGCAATTGAAGATGCAAAGCATAATGCTAAGATCAATGAGATTACAAACGCGGAGTTTTTTGTAGGAAAGGCAGAAGAAGTGCTGCCGGAGTATTATGCGGATTATGCAAAAGAGCATCCGGGAGAGCATGCGAGAGCGGATGTGATCGTAGTCGATCCACCGAGAAAAGGATGTGAGAGAAGCGTACTGGATACGATGGTTCAGATGGAGCCGGAGAGGATCGTATATGTGAGCTGCGATTCAGCGACTTTGGCTCGGGATGTGAAGTATCTGCGGGAGAATGGGTATGAGATCAGGAAGGTGAAGGCGACTGATATGTTTCCGATGAGTGTGCATGTTGAGACGGTTGTTCTTTTGTCCCAACTGAAACAAAAATAATTTACCTAAAAATGAAGATAGCAGGCAACCGCAGTGTCCAGAAGATAAAGAGAGTGCAATTGTGGAGGCATTGAAGCATTTTAAGATGAATAGTTAATAAAGAGAGGTGCATATGCTATGCCAGGTATACTCGTGGTTGAAGATGATGAAAATTTAAATCGTGGAATTACATTTTCACTGAAAAAATCCGGATATGAGGTTTTTTCAGCAGAATCAGTGAAAAAAGCGAAAAGAATTGCAAGTGATAATAATGTGGATGTTACCATTTGTGATGTGAATCTTCCGGATGGGAATGGACTGGAATTTGTAAGGTGGATGAGATGCAATTATAATACATACATTATTTGTCTTACAGCACTAGATCAGGAGATGGATCAGGTCATGGGATATGAAGCAGGGGCAGATGATTATATTACAAAGCCGTTTAGTCTTTCGGTACTTCTTTTGAAAATAGAAGCACATTTCCGCCGCAGACAGGAGAAAACGGAAGCCGGAAAGATGATTTCGGGAGATATCGTATTTATCGCAGGAGAAATGAAAGTCCTGATAAAAAGTCGTGAAATCAGTCTGACAAAAACGGAGTTGAAAATGCTGACTTTTTTTCTTCAGAATCCGAAACAGATTCTTTCAAAAACACAAATATTGGAAAATGTGTTTGAGTTGGAAGGGGATTTTGTGGATGAAAATACAATCGCTGTCAATATCAGAAGACTCCGTGAGAAAATCGAAGACAATCCGGCTGCACCGGTCTATATAAAGAATATCAGAGGTCTTGGGTATATATGGAATCAGGAGGTCATTAACAGTTAAATATAAATTATAAAATCATATAAGTAGACATTGAGTTTTATAAGATATTAGACTAGAATATTATTGAAAGGAGTTGATACTTTGAGTAACTGCTCAGACATTACGAAATTGGGATGCAAATGGAAAACTTCATCCGCATCATACTACATCAAGTTGAAAAGGTTGTTGTTTTATATAAAGACAGGCTATTGCGATTTGGTTTTGAG
>NZ_JAQDVB010000032.1:0-36777 GCF_027674365.1 Coprococcus sp. AM11-30B
AACTATTAGAAATAGTAAAGCGAAGGTAACTTTCAGTCTTCAGCAGAGACTGAAAGCAATAGAAGATTTGAATTGACCGAGCTCTTTGAGCGAGGGATACTTCTTGTCCGAAGGGAAAGAAGGTGGAACTGAGAAGAATTAAAACAATTTGAAGTTGTGAACTTAGAATTAGAGGTGTTGAAAATGAAAATAATAATTATATTTATTGATTTACTGATGGCAACTGTTCTCTTTTTTGTTGGAAGATTTTTTATCAAATCAAGGAATACAGAAAGAAGTGTGCTGTTTTTATCAGGAGATTATACTGGATTAAACACAGAGAAAATATGCAGAGTTACTGGAAAACGGATTAAGACATGGGCAATGCTCTTTTGTCTTGGCGGTATAATTGATTTTATCAAGCTGGGCGCAGGAATAATAATAGTTTCCGTTTTTTTTATTATCTTACTTGTATTTCATTTGGTTGATATGACTATAAATCGAGACAAGTACCGGGTATAAATTCAAGTTTATCGAATTAAGAAAAACGGAATTTAAGGAGGTGCTTATAAATGAAATTAGTAGATTTAGCAACAGGTTCTGATTGGATAGTGTGGATTGTCTTTGTGATATTTGCTGTATTTTCTATTATTTTACTTTCTGGACACGGGAGTTGGTTTATTTCCGGATATAATACGGCTTCAAAAGAAGAAAAGGAAAAATATGATGAAAAGAAGTTATGCAGAACAATGGGAATTGGAATGTCTATTATAGCAATTCTTGCATTGACAATGGGCTTGCTTGAAAATATTTTGCCTGCATTTTTTGTATATATTGCATTGGGGATTATTTTGGTTGATGTCGTAGTAATTATCATTTTAGAAAATACACTATGCAGAAAGTAACAACTTTTTAGTTTGTATGCGACAAACGTTTGAACACTTTTTGAACACCGCAACCGTGATGAAGTCTTCAAAGCCCCTTTCTATCAGTATTTGAGATTAAGAAAAACGGTTCGATTCCGGTCTGCGGCAGTGTTTGAAAAGCAGGAGAAACGTTGAATTTACAGCATTTCTCCTGCTTTTTGTTTAACCGGGATTCTGTTAAATACGCAATTTGCCGGCGTAGAGGCAGAAAAGTAGATACAGAAAGGAATGGAGGCATAAAAATGGGAGCATATCAACTGAAAAATGAAGAACTTACACTGACTGTTATTTCAGCAGGCGCAGAAATGAAATCGCTAAAAGACAATAAGACAGAGCAGGAATATCTGTGGCAGGCAGATCCAAAGTTCTGGGGAAGAACATCACCGGTTCTTTTCCCAATCGTAGGAAATTATGCGCAGAAGCAGTCGGTATACGAAGGAAAGACATATACGCTGTCACAGCATGGTTTTGCAAGAGACATGGAATTTGATCTGGAGAGCCAGACAGAAGAAGAGATTTGGTTTGTACTGAAAGATACAGAAAGTACTTTGGAAAAATATCCATTTCATTTTATTCTGAAAGTAGGATACAGACTCTCCGGACGTCAGGTGGAAGTAATGTGGAAAGTAGAAAATCCAAATGATAAGAAGATGTATTTTTCGATCGGAGGGCATCCGGCATTTAACTGTCCTTTGAAAGAAGGAGAAAAGCAGGAGGATTGTCAGTTGATATTTGATACAGAAGGACCGCTCACGAGCAGCATCGTGAATGAAGAAGGTGCACTTTGTCCACGGACAAAAATCTTAAATCTTTTCGGAAAATGTCTGAAGCTTGAGGAACATTTATTTGATGAGGATGCACTTATTATTGAAAATCATCAGGCACAGAGGATCGGTCTTGCGGATGCAGATGGAAAGGTTTATCTGGAAGTAGAATTTGATGCACCGCTTTTTGGAATCTGGTCTCCGGCAAAAAAACACGCACCTTTCGTATGTATTGAGCCATGGTATGGAAGAAGTGACAGAGAAGATTTTGACCATATTCTGGAAAACAGGGAGTGGGGGAATGAACTGGAACCGGGCGATATTTTTGAAAAGGATTATAAGATTCTGGTAAAATAGCGCAGAGGGTTGCGTTTCATGGCTCAGACTGATACAATGAAAAAAATACATGGAATATTAAAGGAAGAGGAGAACGTAAGATGAACTTTTTGGAAGAACGTATTGTCAAAGATGGAATCGTGAAAGAAGGAAATGTTCTTAAGGTGGACAGTTTTCTGAATCATCAGATGGATATTGAATTATTTGACCAGATCGGAGCGGAATTCAAGAAGAGATTTGCAGATAAGAATATCAACAAGATCCTGACAATCGAAGCTTCTGGTATCGGGATTGCCTGTATTGTAGCCAAGCATTTTCATGTGCCGGTTGTATTTGCAAAAAAGACACAGAGCATCAATCTGGAAGGGGAGATGTATGTAGCAGAAGTCGAATCATTTACCCACAAATGCAAGAACCAGGTAATTGTAGCAAAGAAATTTCTTTCAGAGGAAGATCATGTACTCATTATTGATGATTTCCTTGCGAATGGATGTGCGCTGCAGGGGCTGATTCAGCTGGTTACAGAGGCAGGTGCAACTGTAGAGGGAATTGGAATTGTGATCGAAAAAGGATTCCAGTCCGGCGGAAGAATCATCCGCAACCTTGGATATCCGCTGGAATCACTTGCGATTGTAGAAGCTATGGACAGTGAGACGGGTGAGATCACTTTCAGAGAGCAGTAAAAAGTGCAAAAAGACGCATATGCCTGAACAAAAATTTTGTCGGGCATATGCGTCTTTTGCGTATATGATGAGCTAAGTGCAGATTTGTATTTTCAAAGGGATCTGCATTTTTGATAAGCAGGTTTAGTCATTTTGCTCCATCCATTCATTTAAAAGCCTGCAATAGCGGTCGGTATCTTCAACGAAGCATACATGACGGCAGTCATCAAAAAGTTCCCAGCGTGAATTCGGGATACTGTCATACATGGTCTTTGCAACCAGTGGAGTGCACAGATCGTTGGCTCCGTTGATGATAAGTGCCGGCTCTTTGATATTTTTCAGTTTGTCACGGTACTCATAGTTGCTGAGATTTCCGATTGGCGTGTATTCATTTGGTCCCCACGCGGTGATATAAGAGTCTGTTCCAACCTTTTTTGGACGGCGCAGGCATTCAGGATCGGTGTCTTTTGGTACGCCGGCGGCATGAAGAAGCATAAAGCGTTCATTGGCTGCGAGATATGCCGGATCGTCAAAATTGCCGGTTGCTTCAGCTTTGGCAATGGCGTCCTGATCTTCCTGGGACATGAATTTGATCATCCGGTGTTGTTCCTGGGCCCACAATCTGGCAGATGGGTGGGTGCTGGAAAGAATAACGGATTTGATCCCTTCTGGTTTGTGATCGCATAAGTATTCGATTGAGAGCATTCCGCCCCAGGACTGTCCGAGAAGATGAAGTTCATTAAGTCCGAGATATTTTCTGAGTTCGATCAGTTCATTCATCCATGTTTTAGAACACCAGAGTTCTGAATGTCCTTCTACATAAGAATTACCGCAGCCGAGCTGGTCGTAGGAAATAATTGCACGACCTTCATCAGCAAGCCGGTCAAGTACTTCAAAGTAGTTATGTGTAGAACCAGGCCCGCCGTGAAGCAGAATGAGTGGTTTTTTATTGCCGGAGCATTCGCCTGCAATACGGTAGTAGGTTTTGTATCCAAGATAAGGCATGTAGCCTTCTGTAATTTTCATATTTAATCCCTCCTCAGTACATTAAGTTTCTTCATTATAACATCAAAATGAAGTAAGGGAAAGAAAAAGTGGAAAAATAAAAAAATAACGAAAAAAAATATAAAAAAATAAAAAAAACAAAAAAGTTGTTGACAAACAGTTGAATGATGAATATAATAATAAGAGTCACGCGGGTGTAGTTCAATGGTAGAACACCAGCCTTCCAAGCTGGATACGTGGGTTCGATTCCCATCACCCGCTTTTGTTATGTTTTAAATCAGGAGCCCGGTCGCCAAAGTGGTGACCGGGCTCCTGATTTATAGAGAAAAATTTAGTCATTTTTGACTGGTACGTTAAAATATCGGCTCGATTATAAGGGTAAAAGAAAATAGCCGCCAACTACTGGGAATAGTTGACGACTGACATTAGTAATAGTTGACACTATTTGCGGGTAGCCGCTTGCGGTTTCCCTCTTTATGTCTTAAATATAGCATATCTGGCAGCAGGACGCAATGGGTGAACGAAATGTTTACCAGTGTCGTAAATTTTTTGGTACTTACCTTGATTTTTTATCCCCACCATGCTATACTAACACCCGTTACAAAACCCCTAAAAACAAGGTCTTACAAGGGTTTCGCCGATTCCCGGCGTAAAATGAATCGAGTGTTCGTGACCTTCCACTCGTAAAACAAAACTAGAGGAGAGAATTTCATATGAAGAACAAGAATGTAGCATTTATGACTCAGGCAGCGATGATCGCTGCAATCTACGTGGTGCTTACTTATGTATTTGCACCATTTTCATTCGGAGAAGTACAGATACGTATTGCAGAAGCACTTACGATCCTTCCGGTATTTACACCGGCAGCGATTCCTGGACTTTTCGTTGGATGTATTGTTGGAAACATTCTCGGAGGAGCAATCCTGCCGGATATCATTTTCGGAAGCATTGCAACTTTGATCGGAGCATTTTTTACTTATCAGCTTCGTAACAAAAACCGTTTCCTTGCACCGTTACCACCGATTATTGCTAACACAGTAATCGTTCCGTTTGTACTTCGTTACGGATATGGAGTAGCACTTCCGATTCCGTTTATGATGTTGACAGTTGGTGTCGGAGAAGTTGTCGGATGTGGTGTGCTTGGATTAGTCCTTTATACTGCATTGAATCGTTATAAAAATGTAATTTTTAAAACAGCATAAGAAGATGTAAAAAGCGGACAGACTGAAAAGCTATTCAGCCTGTCCGTTTTTTATACTATTGTTGTGTATACAATCGTAGAATTTTACAAATTTGAGTGGAGATATATTTATGGAAAAGTGGATATGAATCTTCTATAATATAAAAAGAGAAACTGTAACCAGATGAAAGTTTGACAGTAAGGGAAAAAGGGAGAAATATGAAATATACAGTTGTTGTTGCTGATGATGAGGAGGAAATTCGCAGAAGTCTTGTTCGCAGGGTAAAGTGGGAAGAGATTGGTTTTGAAGTGGTCGGGGAAGCTGAAAATGGTGCAGACGCGCTGGAACTGGTTGAAAAGCTGGAACCAGATCTGCTCCTTACCGATATCAAGATGCCATTTTTATCGGGGATTGAGCTGGCACGGGCGGTCAGGGAAGTTTGCCCGATGGTACAGATCGCATTTTTAAGTGGATTTGATGATTTTACCTATGCGCAGCAGGCAATTCAATATAATATTGTAAGTTATATGCTGAAGCCAATTTCAGCAAAAGAGATCGAGGCGGAATTGATAAAGATTAAAAAAGCCATGGATCAGCGAGTGGAAGAATTTACAAAAGAAAGAAAAGAGAAGCTGGATATCCGCAAGACGCAATTCCTTATTCCGCTTTTGCTCGACAGCTTTCAGAATGAACGGGTGTCCGAAGAGGCACTTCTTGAGCGGGCAGAGGAATGTGAGCTGATCCGTAATCCAAAGCCGGATAATATGCAGTATGTGGTGCTTGTAACCGGAATCCGTGATGCAAATGGAAAGGATCAGACAAGCTATAGCAGTGTAAATGCAGTTGATATGATCCTGAAAAAATATGTTCATTATGTAAGTTGCCATCTGGAAGGAAGAGTGGTATCGTTGATCGCGACGACTCCGGGAGGTATGGGTAAGTATTTACATATTATTGTAGAAGAAATTGTTCAGAGTGTGGAGCGTATTATGGGATATTGCTGTCAGGTCGGGGTAAGCAGGAGTGTGAATACTCTTGGAAAATGCAGAGAGAGCTATCTGGAGGCGATGAATGCGCTCAGTTATTCCAGAAAGGATAAAAGCAGTGTCTATTTCATTTCCGATGCAGAGCACGGATCGGGATTGGAACAGGGAGAAATACAGGAAATTACAGCAACGATGGAGAATTTTTTACGTGGTGGAATGGCAGAGGATCTGGAGATTTATCTGGATGATCTGGAAAAGAAGCTGCGAAATGGAGGCAAGAATACACTGGTACTTAGTACGATACTTTTGACCGAGATTGGGGCGGCAGTATATAAGGTTATTTATATGGCAATCGGGGAATGTGGTGTAGAAGTTCTTCAGAAAAAATATTCCATGCAGCAGATGCGTGAAATGGAACGTATGGCAGAGAATTTTCAGATCATAAAAATGCTGTGTATGGAGGCTAAAAAAATGCTTATGGATCAGAGAAAGAAGAGCAGCGAGGTGATCTGCGAGCAGGCAGTGCAGATCATACAGGACCGCTATGCCCAACAGGATCTGTCTGTTATGATCATCAGTGAAGAGATCGGGGTGTCGCCGAATTATCTCAGCAGTCTGATAAAAAAGACGACAGGCAGTTCACTGGTTGAGATCCTGACGAAAAAACGAATTGAAAAGGCAATGGAGCTTCTGCAGTGTACCGGTATGAAGATCGGTGAGATTACAGAGCTGTGTGGTTATAAGGATCAGTATTATTTCAGCCACTGCTTCAAAAAGCTGACTGGAGTATCACCGAACAAATACAGGAGGGAACATGAACAGGCGTAAAAAAGAAGCAGATCAGCACAAGGGATGGAATATATCTATTTCCGGTGTGTTTATTGCAATGGTAATGGGAATCGTCCTGACTTCGGTAGTGGCTGCAACGCTTATTTTTGTTCAGATTTACCGGAATGCAATGGAGCAAAGTGCAGTGACAAGCAGTTCCCAGAGCTGTGAACAGGTACAGAATACGGTTGAGAATTATACACAGGATATGCGGATCATACTGGAAGGGATCGTGGCGAGAATGCGTCATGAGAATAATCATTCTGAGGAATATATCCAGAATCTGGTAAATATCCGTTCCGATGTAGTAGCGGTAACAATCTGTGGTGAAGATGGGGAGCTTCTGCGTTACTGGAACAGAGGGCAGAAGCTGAAAGAGAATTATCGCATTGTTCAGAGTACCGAAATGGAAGATGACGATGGCAGGCTGCGTATAACCAAACCATATGTGGAATCTTTGTTTGAGGGATATTATCCATGGGTTGTAACCGTTTACCAGAAGATTCAGAAAGAAGACGGAACCAGTATACAGGTAAATATTGACATCCGTTTTTCTGACATTGCCAATTATGTTGATGATGTAGGGATCGGGCAGCACGGCTATGCCTATATTGCGGACAAAAAAGGCAATCTGATCTATCATCCACAGCAGCAGCTCATTTATTCCGGGTTAAAAGAAGAGAAGGGAATGGATTTAAAAGAAGGGACACATATTCAGGAACAGGCGATCTATACTGTGAAAAATCTGGAGAACTGTGACTGGAAAATTGTAGGTGTCTGCTATGTAGATGAAATGATTACGGAGAAGGTAAGCAGTGCGGTATCCAGACTTCTGATCGTCCTGTGTCTGGTTATGGGAGCAGTCTTTCTTCTCGGATGGGCATTTTCAGAACTGTTCTCAGCACCGGTAAGGCAGCTTGCTGATGACATGCACCGGTTTGAAAAAAATGCTGAAAATTTTGTATTTGAGCCGATGGCGGGAACTACAGAGATCACGACTTTATCCAACTCATTTGAACACATGGTTGTGAAGATCCAGAAGCTGATGGAGCAGGTCAGACAGGAAGAAATCACACTGCGGAAAACAGAGCTGAAAGCGCTTCAGGCGCAGATCAATCCACATTTCCTGTATAATACACTGGATGCGATTGCATGGATGTGTGAAGACGGGAAAAATGAAGATGCAGAAGAGATGGTTACGGCACTTGCAAGGCTGTTCCGTATCAGTATCAGTAAAGGGCATGAGCTGATTCCGATCGAAAAAGAAGTGGAACATGCAAAGAGTTATCTGAAGATTGAAAATTATCGGTATAAGAACAAATTTACCTATTCATTTGAGGTGGAAGAGTCGTGTCTTTCGTATCTTTGTAACAAAATTACTTTGCAGCCAATTATCGAGAATGCAATTTATCATGGTGTAAAGCAGATGATCGATGAGGGTGAGATCTGGATCCGTATTTTTGAGGACGGAGAAGATATTATTTTCCAGGTGGAGGATAACGGAATCGGTATGACGGAAGAACAGTGCCGGGAGATTCTGCGCAAAGAGCCGGGAGACCGTACCGGAATCGGAATCAAGAATGTAAATGACCGGATCAAGATTTATTTTGGAAGCAATTATGGACTGAATATCACAAGTGAGCTGGATGAAGGGACCTGTGTGACGATCCGTATGCCGAAGGTCAGGGAGGAAGAATATGAGAAAAAGTAGAAGAAAACCATTTATTGCAATTGGTGCAGGTGTGATCCTACTTGCAATTCTGTTTTTTGTCCTGACGGGTGACGGACTTTGGGAAGGAAAAGAAGGCAGTACAAATAGCGTCATCGAGAAGAAAAAAGTAGTGTTTCTGACAAAATCCATGGATTCTTCTTTCTGGCAGTCCGCATATGCGGGAGCCGGTGCGGCAAGTGCGGAATATAATCTGGATCTGGTGTGCGAAGGACCGGATGGAGACGGTGAGGAAGATTATGAGGCGCAGAATGAAATGATAGACCGGGCAATCCGGGAACAGGTAGATGCACTTCTGTTCTCTGCCATTGATTTTGAAAAGAATGCGGAAGCAATCGACCGTGCGGCAAAGGCAGGAATCAGAATTGTGGTTGTGGACAGTCCGGTAAACAGTGAGGCTGTGGAATGCTATATTGGTACAGACAATTATGAAGCCGGATGTATGGCAGGAGAAGAAGTGCTTGGTAATCCGGCGGAAAATCTAAATATCGGAATCGTAAATTTTGATAAGAGTACGGAGAACGGGCAGCTTCGTGAAAAGGGATTCCGGGATACGGTTCTTAATGATGACCGGGCAAATATTACGGCGTCCATCAATGTGAAGTCTACGATCACCGACGCAAGAGAGGGCACCGAGAGGATGTTGCTTGACAATCCGCAGATCAATGTGATTGTGACATTTAATGAATGGACAACACTTGGAGTCGGGGATGCGGTAGAAGCACTTGGCGCCGGAGAGCGGACGCAGGTTGTTGCGTTTGACAGTAACGTAAAATCCATTGGAATGCTGGAAAAAGGAAATGTAGATGCGCTGATCGTCCAAAACCCATATGCGATGGGATACCTGGGGATTGAGCAGATCAATACACTACTGAATGGTCAGAAGCCGGAAAAGAAAGAGACGGCAACCAGCAGTATTTTGGTGACAAGAGAAAATATGTATGATGATAAGAGCCAGAAGGCGCTGTTTTCATTTGAAGAAAAGTAACGGGTGGAATGTTTGTAGCTGCTCGGAAGTATAGAAGCTGTAGTCTGAAAAATATTTGGACTACAGCTTTTTGAAGAATTGGGCATTTGAAACATTTATGGACGAAATTAAGTAAAAATTTATATAAACGTTGAAATTCACAAACCCCTCGTAGTTTTTCACATGGGTATTTTATTTTCTTCTTGTTATACTCGTATCATCAAGTAAACGTTATACAAGGAGGAACGAAATTATGAAAAGAAGAATTGTAGCAGCGATGCTCGCAGGTGTGATGGCACTTGGAATGCTTGCAGGATGCGGGGGCTCCGGTAAGAGTGACAGTGATGGTGGAAGCAGTGATAAGAAATCATCAGACGCTAATATCGCAGTATTCTACTATACCTATTCTGATACTTATATCGCATCTGTCCGTACAGCACTCGATGCAAAACTTGACGAGATGGGCGTTGAATATCAGGACTATGATGGAAACAGTAACCAGACAACACAGAACGAACAGATTGATACAGCGATCCAGACAGGTGCTACAGCACTGATCGTTAACATCGTTACATCCGGTTCTGTAGATGCTTCTTCACAGATCGTTGAAAAAGCAGAAGCAGCAGGAATCCCGGTTATCTTCTTTAACCGTGCAGTCGAAGATGACAAAACAGAAGGAGATGTACTTGGAAGCTATGACAAGTGTGCATTCGTAGGAACAGACGCTCCGGAAGCAGGACATATGCAGGGCGAAATGATCGGTAACTATGTAGTAGAACATTTTGATGAAATGGATCTCAACGGAGATGGAAAAATCTCTTACGCAATGTTTATGGGACAGCTTGGAAATGCAGAAGCTATTTACCGTACACAGTTTGCTGTAGAAGATGCAGACAAGATCATCACAGAAGCTGGCAAACCGGCACTGGAATATTTCGATGCTTCTAACAGTGACAAATACCAGGTTGACCAGGATGGTAACTGGAGTGCAACAGCAGCAAACAACTATATGACAACCAACCTTTCCCAGTACAACGAAGGAAGCAATAACATGATCGAGCTTGTTATCTGCAACAACGACGGTATGGCAGAAGGCGCAATCTCTGCTCTGAATGATAAGGGATACAACCTTGGAACAGGCAAAGACGGAAAGATGATCCCGGTATTTGGTGTTGATGCTACAGATGCAGCAAAACAGCTGATCGGAGATGGCAAGATGACAGCAACTGTTAAACAGGATGCAGATGGTATGGCAGCTTGTATCGCAGATCTTGCTAAGAATGCAGCAGATGGAAAAGATCTGATGGATGGAACAGATTCTTACAACATTTCTGATAAAGTAAGCAACAAGATCTTCATTCCTTACCAGGAATACTCAGGAAAATAAAAATGTAAAAAATAAAGGTGGCGGCCAGGTGGTTGGCCAGCCACCTTTTCCAAAGTTGTGACGCAGCCGGATGGAACTGCATAGTGGCAGGTTCGAAAGGTATGCGAGATTAGAAGATGAGAGACAGGAGGACAGCTATGAAACAGGATGTTTTACTGCAGATGACGGATATCTGTAAAGAATTTCCGGGCGTAAAAGCATTAGATCATGTGTCCCTGACAGTTAAAGCAGGCACTGTCCATGCACTGATGGGTGAAAATGGAGCCGGAAAGTCAACACTGATGAAATGCCTTTTCGGAATTTATGACAAAGACAGTGGCAAGATTGAGCTGGAGGGAAAAGAGATTAATTTCAAGAATTCGAAAGAAGCTCTTGAAAATGGAGTTGCAATGGTTCACCAGGAACTGAACCAGGCGCTCAAAAGAAACGTCATGGATAATCTCTGGCTCGGACGTTACCCGAAAGTGGGCGGCGTTATGGTAAATGAGAAAAAAATCTATGACGACACAAAAAAAGTATTTGAAGAATTGAAAATTGATGTAGATCCGAAAAGGATCATGAGTACGATGCCGGTATCACAGAGACAGATGGTAGAGATTGCAAAAGCAGTATCTGTGAATGCAAAAGTCATCGTATTTGATGAGCCGACTTCTTCCCTTACAGAGCAGGAAGTAGAGCATTTGTTTGATATCATTGAGATGCTGAAAAAGAGAGGATGCGGAATCATTTACATTTCACATAAAATGGCAGAGATCAAACGGATTTCAGATGAAATCACGATCATGCGTGACGGAACCTGGGTAGCAACAGAGAAAGCAGATGATCTGGAGATGGACGATATCATCCGTCTGATGGTTGGACGTGAGCTTACCAATCAGTTCCCGCCAAAGACAAATAAACCGGGCGATGTAGCGCTTGAAGTGGAACACCTTTCCGGAATGTATTCGATCCTGAATGATGTTTCCTTCAAAGCAAGAAAAGGAGAAATTCTTGGAATTGCCGGACTTGACGGAAGTGGGCGTACAGAAACTCTGGAGACAATTTTTGGAATTGCAACCAGGAAATCAGGAACGATAAAACTTGACGGAAAACAAGTCGGCAATAAGAATGCACAGGATTCGATCAAGAACGGATTTGCACTTCTGACAGAAGAGAGAAGAGCAACCGGTATCTTCGGCATCCTGAACATTCGTGAAAATACCGTTATCTCCAGCTTAAAGAGACACAAAAAAGGATTTTATCTGAGTGAAAAATCCATGAAAGAAGATACGCAGAAATATATTGATGCGCTGCGGACAAAGACACCGTCGCAGGAGACAAAGATCCGTGCACTTTCCGGTGGAAACCAGCAGAAGGTTATCCTTGGAAGATGGCTTCTTACCGATCCGGAAGTACTGCTTCTGGATGAGCCGACAAGAGGAATCGATGTCGGTGCAAAGTATGAGATCTATCAGCTCATCATCGATCTTGCGAACCGCGGCAAAGTAGTTATTGTAGTTTCTTCAGAAATGCCGGAGCTTCTCGGAATCTGTGACCGTATCATGGTTATGTCCGGTGGAAGACTTGCCGGAGAGATTAACGCTGAAGAGGCGACACAGGAACTGATCATGACTTACGCAGCAAAGTATGTGTAATTTTCAAACAAAAAGAAGGAGGCTTCCCAGATGAAAGCATTTGCAAATATAAAATCACGCTATGCAGAATACAAAGCACTGGATTCCGCAGACAAGGCAAAAGCGTGGAAAGAAGGACTTATCAATAATGCGATTTATCTTCTGATCATTATCGCAGTTATTTACACTTACACACAGAACAGCAGATTCCTGAGCGTGGCATCTATTGTTAACATTATCTCGCTGTCTGCAGCGAACATTCCGATCGCGTGTGGTATTGCAGGAACGATCGTACTTACCGGTACAGACCTTTCAGCCGGACGTGTTGTAGGTCTTACAGCATGTATTTCTGCATCACTTTTGCAGTCAGTAACTTATGCAACCAAAATTTTCCCGGATCTTCCGGTTCTTCCGATACCACTGGTTATTCTGATCGTAATCGTAGTCGGAGGTATTGTTGGATGGGTAAATGGATTCTTCGTAGCGAAATTCCACTTACATCCATTCATTGTAACACTGGCAACACAGCTGATCGTATACGGAATTCTTTTGATGTATATTATGCTGAACGGTAACAACGGACAGCCACTTTCCGGACTGGACAAATCCTTTAAGAATTTTGTAACAGGAAGTTTCTTAAAGATCCGTGGCGTTCCGATCCCGAACTATGTATGGTACGCTTGTGTTGTAGTTGTATTCATGTGGTTCATGTGGAATAAGACAACATTTGGAAAGAATATGTTCGCAGTTGGTTCCAACCCGGAAGCTGCTAATGTATCTGGTGTAAATGTTATGAGAACAACCATTCTGGTACATACACTTGCAGGATGCATGTATGGTATCACTGGATTCATTGAATCTGCACGTATCGGTTCCAACCAGGCAAATACAGGTCTGAACTACGAGTGTGATGCGATTGCTGCCTGTGTAATCGGTGGTGTATCTTTTGTAGGTGGTACCGGTAAGATCAGCGGCGTTGTTTTAGGGGTGTTCATTCTGAGAATCATCTTCGTTGCACTGCAGTTCCTGGCAGTAAGTCAGAATATGCAGTATGTGATCAAAGGTCTGATTATTCTGATCGCATGTGCAATTGATATGAGAAAATATCTGGTAAGAAAATAAAAAGAAAAGGCTGGGAAATGTTATGGACGAGAATAAGATGCCGGAGAATGACGGATGGAAGAAAAATGCAAGACTGGCGATTTATGCAATGGCCGGGTTTTATCTGCTGACACTGGCATACCAGATGTTCAGGGCGATTTCCACAAGTCATGGTAATGAACAGCTTGTTATGATCGTGGCGACGATTCTGTTTCTGATAGTTGGTGTTGGACTGATCGGATTTGGACTGATCGCAGGATATCGCAATATAAAAGCAGATCACAGAGAAGACGAAAAGTAGAAATCATAAATATTACCTCACAAGAGAAAACTTCCGGTAAAGTAAAACTTGCCGGGAGTTTTTTTGCGTATATGATGAGTCAGGTGCAGATTGGTGCTTGCACAAGAATCTGTATCTGACAAATATAGATCATCTCGCACCACATTTTCAAATCTCAAAAAATTCTTAAGAAAATCCCGCCCTATCTCTTAAAAAATCTCTGTTAATCTTGTATAGTATAGAGGAGGTGAAAAAGATGGCGAAAATATTAGTATGTGATGATGATAAAGACATTGTAGAAGCAATAGATATTTACCTGACGCAGGAAGGATATGAAGTCCTGAAGGCGTATGATGGCGACGAAGCGATCAAGGTATTGAAAAGTAATGAAGTTGATCTTCTGATCATGGATGTGATGATGCCGCGGCTGGACGGAATCCGGGCGACACTCAAGATCCGGGAAAACATGAGCCTCCCGATTATTATTTTATCCGCCAAATCAGAGGATGCGGACAAGATTTTAGGACTGAATATCGGTGCAGATGATTACATAACCAAACCGTTCAATCCGTTGGAGCTGGTGGCAAGGGTAAAATCCCAGCTCAGACGTTACACCCAGCTTGGAAGTACGGCGAGATCTGACAACCAGAGTGAGTTCCGGACCGGGGGACTTGTGATCAGGGATGATCTGAAAGAAGTGACTGTGGACGGCGAAAAAGTGAAGCTGACACCGATTGAATACAATATATTACTGTTACTCGTTAAAAATCAGGGAAAGGTGTTCTCTATCAATCAGATTTACGAAAATATCTGGAATGAAGAAGCGATTGGAGCGGACAATACCGTTGCCGTACATATCCGCCATATCCGGGAGAAAATCGAAATCAATCCGAAAGAGCCACGTTACCTGAAGGTAGTATGGGGTGTCGGATATAAGGTAGAGAAGATCGGTTAGGAGGTCTTATGAATAACAAATGGTATCAGAGCGCACCATGTAAAGGAATCCTGATCGTACTGGAGCATATTTTAGCGGTGGTGATGATCACATGTCTGGTTTTTACATTCAGTTATCCGGGCGATAATCTGGCAGGAATCCTGTTTGAAAAGCCACATAAGAAGTATGAACAGTCAAAAGGGTTTACCGACAAGCTGATGAGTGCTGCAAATGATATTACGGCTGCGGAAGGATACGACAGCAATTTTGAAACAGAAGGAAAATATGATGAAAACAGAATTGTAGATCTGAAAGAATATGATTCAGATCGTAAGATTTCAAATGAAAATGTAAATGGGCTTGCATACCGTCTTGGTGATCTTGTGAATTACTGGGAAAACGATCAGGAGATGTACTACGCAGACGGGACCAAGATGGCAGATGGAGACAATGATGATGAGATCATCGTCTGCCAGAAGGATGACGGAACCTACCATTATTACTATGAAAAAGAATTTCGTCGAGAATTTAAAAACGGGAACCTTCAGTTTGGTAATATGGATGAGGCAAAAGATGAATATTCACTGGAAAGCACCGGAGAAGTGATCGATTCTCTGATCAATGACTGGATCGAGAGCTCCGCAAGTATTTACCGCAATATTCTGGACAGTGAAAATCGCCAGGTCTACACAAAGTGCTGGCGGTATGACGGAGAAAAAGTTTCCGAAAACTGTGCACCGGTGGGCGCGAAGAATCTTCTGGAAGTTGTGAACAAGGATTCCAGATGGAACGGCAAGTTAAGTGATGCGATGTCCATGCTTGGAAATACTGTGGACAGTGTACGGGATAATTTTTTGACGTGGCAGTATGTAACGGAAGAATATAAAGAAGGTAATACCAATCTTGCATATATGATTGTAGATCTGGACAATAAAAAAGTTTATACCAACCGTCTTGCATATCAGAGATTTGATGAATGGGAAAAGAATCTGGAAAGTATGAAAAAGCTGGGAGTATATGCGGTTGCCACACCAAAGCTTACTGAGTACCAGAGTGATATTGATATGGACGGATCACAGTGGAAATCACTGATCGGTGGCAATATGTGGATGGATAATTACGAATGCGTGTTCGCGGTAGATACTTCCTATTCAATCCAGGATGACTTTTATCAGGAGAGCAAGATTTATCAGGAGTATGCACCGCAGGTAAGATTTACCTTCTGGATTGCGATTGCAACCGGATTTGCAATGCTTGTAATTCTGGCATGGCTGACAATTGTTGCAGGCAGATCAAACCGGGAAGAAGGCATTGTGTTAAATCGGGTCGATAAAATGAAGACAGAACTCTTTATTCTTTTGTCGGTTGCAGTTATGGTGATATGTATTTACGGGGAAATCAGTTTAAGTTACAGTCTGCTGAACGGAGTCTGGTTTAGCGGAGATGGTTTCAATGGCACATCGGTACTGATTTTTGCAGGGATTGTTGCGATAAGCGTTTGCATGACAGGACTTACTTTCTGGCTTGGAATGGTAAGAAGGATCAAGGCAAAGACCTTGTGGAAGAACAGTATTTTATGTCTGATCATCAAATACGTCCGGATTGGAATCCGGCATCTGGGGGAGGTCTGGAAAGCTGCGATTTTGTTTGGAGTACTGGTTGTAGTTCACTGGATCGCGATCGCCATGTGGGAGCCGGGAATCTGGCTGTTCGTAATGCTTGCGGCAGAGGCGGGGGCATTTTTCTGCCTGATGCGCAGAGCCATCGGAAGAGCGCGGATCATCAAAGGGGTAAAAGCAATCGCAGACGGTCAGGTTGATTATCAGATTCCGTTAAATGGACTCAAAGGCGGACAGCTTGAAGCAGCAGTCAGCATCAATAAGATCGGAGATGGACTGGACCGGGCGGTAGAAGAGAGCGTAAAAAATGAACGCCTCAAAACGGATCTGATCACAAATGTATCCCATGATATCAAAACGCCGCTTACATCAATCATTAATTATGTGGACCTTTTAAAGAGAGAGGATTTTGAGGATCCGAAGATCCGGAATTATCTTCAGGTTCTGGAAGAAAAAGCATATCGTCTGAAGACACTTACCGAGGATGTGGTAGAAGCTTCCAAGGTAAGCAGTGGCAATATCAGCCTGGAAATGATGAATCTGAATCTGGTTGAGCTGGTTAACCAGACCAGTGCAGAGTTTGAAGAAAAATTTGAGGCAAGGAATCTGAAAATGATCATGAATCTTCCGACCGAACCGGCAACAATCTACGCAGACGGCAGACGAATGTGGAGAGTTCTTGCAAATGTATTTAACAATGCGGCAAAATATGCAATGGAGGGAAGCCGGGTCTACGTGGATCTGGTTCAGACAGGTGAGGAAGTACAGTTTACGATCAAGAATGTATCAGAGCAGCCGCTGAATATTTCGGCAGATGAGCTGACAGAAAGATTTATCCGCGGAGATGTATCCCGAAGCACGGAAGGAAGCGGGCTTGGTCTTTCGATTGCACAGAATCTGACAAAGCTTCAAGGGGGAAAATTCGAGTTATATCTCGACGGAGATCTGTTCAAGGTACTGATCCGTTTCCCGGTTCCAAAAGAAACGGAAGATGTCTATCAGGAAGTCGAACAGTAACAGGTAAATATGGGGCGTAAGGGAAATTTCCCTTGCGCTCTATTTTATTTCGCTTTACAATAAAAACTGGATTCGTACATATAACCTAAAATGTAAGGGGAAATTAAAATGGAATCATTGAATAATATCTTAAAAAAGAGTTTAAATAAAGAATTTTTATCAGCAATAATCAGCAATCCACGTGAAAAAGGCGGAATTGTAAAGATTAAGATCCGCCCTGTGGAGCATAAAGACAATATTTTGTACCAGTGCGAAGAGCACCGGAACAACCAGGTATTTCACCACAATCTGAATGAAGAAGAAGCAGCAGGATATATTGAAAATGCCATGCAGGAATTCAAACAGATGCAGATGGAGACGAGAAAATTCCGCTATCAGGTTCTGGTCAGCAAAAAAGGGAAAATGACGATTCAGAGACGGCTTCAGACCGGGAGGTTCAAAGAGATTGATCTGTCACACAACCGGAAGAAGCATTATATCCTGGAGGAAGGAAAAGCAGTTCCATTTTTACAGGATCTGGGAGTTATGACAAAAGAAGGGGAAATCGTGCGGACAAAGTTTGATAAGTTCCGCCAGATCAACCGTTTCCTGGAGTTTATCGATATGGAGCATACACCGAAGAATATTTTGATACGGGCCGTTTACACGGGCAATAAAGGGAAAAATGCAGAGGCAATCCGCACATGTGAAGAAATGCTTCACATCGATCCAATGCTGGGGAGATTATTGGATCAGCAGAATGAAGAGGGAGAAAAAGGAGTATAAATTTAGCAGATTAAGATAAAGGGGACTATAATTACAATGTTTAAAAAGATAGCAATAAAGACAGGGGTACTGACTACTGTATTTATTCTTGCAGTTATCGTATCCAGTTATGTGACGAACAGAGGCAACACTGATATGAGTGCAGATATGGGAGGTGCGACACTGCCAAGAATATCCTTTATGACAGAAGGATATGAAGTGAACTCACTGCCGGGATATAAAAGCGATATGACGCTTACTTCAATGCGTGATACACTGACACCCGTCACAAATAACCAGTTGGATATGAACATTGCAAAATATGATAACCAGATCCAGAAGGTTTACTGGCAGGTATATACACTGAATGGGAAAAAATGTATCCAGGAGGGAACCATTAAAGATGTTCAGGATACAGTAACTTTAAATTTCAAGAATACGAAGATCCTGAAAGAAGAGAGGATTTTGAAAGTAACCTTGTACCTGGATAATCAGAATATTTATTTTTATACCAGGATCAAGAATTCGGCAGATTGCAACTATAAGAAAAGCCTGGATTTCGCAAATGATTTCCACAATGCGGCACTCGAAAATCAGGGTGATAAGGTCGAAAGCTATTTGGAAACAGATTCCAGTGAGGACAGCTCCACCTATCAGGAGGTTACACTTGCATCGACACAGTCACAGGTGACATGGGGTTCGCTTGCACCGCAGGTATCGGGAAATGTATACTGGGAAATTAAGGAATGCAATGAGAATTACACATCACTTGTCCTCAAATACCAGGTAAAGTGCACCGGGGATACTGATTATGCTGATCGGATTTACAGTGTAAAGGAATTCTTCCGGATCCGCACCGGGGAAGATGCACAACAGTATCTGCTTGATTATGATCGCACGATGAATCAGAGATTTGATGGTAAGACAACTGCGCTGAACCAGAAAGGTGTTCTTGTTGGGATTGCGCCGACGGACCTGGAGTATGAGACTAATACAGATGGAACCATTGTAGCATTTATAGAAGATAACCAGCTCTGGCATTATGATAAAAAAGAGGATGAAATGTCACTGGTATTCGGCTTCGCAGATGCGGAAAACATGGATGTGCGTACATTATGCGACCTGCATGATATCCGCCTGATTTCAGTAGATGAAAAAGGCAATACCACATTTACTGTAGTGGGTTATATGAATCGCGGTGTACATGAAGGGCAGGTAGGTGTAGCAGTCTATTATTTTGACGCAGAAAAAAATTCCGTTACGGAAAAAGCATTTGTCCCTAGCGAAGACGGATATTATCTGATGAAAGAGGATTTAGGTAAATTTGTATATTACAGCAATTCTGATGAAAATCTTTATGTAATGATAGATGGTACATTGTATCTTGTGAATCTGAAGGACAACACCAGAGAGGTGCTGGTGAAAGATCTGGAGGAAGGGCAGTATCAGGTTTCACCAGACGGACATCTGCTTGCTTACCAGAGTGAGGGCGGAAAGATCAATGAGTCGCAGAAGATTATCGTGCTGAATCTGAAGACGGGCAAATCCTTTGATATTACATCCGAAGGAGACGAATATGTCAAACCGATCGGATTTATCCGGAATGATTTTGCCTATGGCACGCTGCGTGGAAACGATGCAGGAACCAATATATCCGGACAGAGTGTGTACCCGATGTATAAAGTGGATATCATCACGCAGAAACAGGAGATAGCCAAGACCTATGAGGTACAGGATTTTTACATTCTGGATGGCTATGTGGCAGACAATATGATGACACTTAATCGGGTGAACAGAAATGAGAATACCTATATTTCAACAACGGCAGATTATATTACCAACAATCAGGAGAAGGAAGAGAGCAATATCACAGTTGAGACCTACAATGATGATCTGCGGGGAACCCTGGTTCGTCTTACTTATGAAAATGGGATCAAAGACAGCAAAGCAAAAATTTTAAAACCAAAGCAGGTATTGTTTGATAAACCGATGGTTGTCAGCTTTGATAAACCGAAGGTAAAGAATCAGTATTATGTATATGCACTTGGCAGTCTGCAGGGGGTGTATGAAAAAGCATCTTATGCGATCCAGGAAGCGGAGAAGATAAAAGGTGTGGTCATTTCTTCATCACAAGAATATGTATGGGAGTCCGGAAATACGCCGGATATTTATGAAGTAAATAATATGGATGAGTTCCGGACAGGAGAAGGTGAGAGTACACTTGCAGCGTGCCTGAACCGGATCCTGAAGCTAGAAGGCGCAGAAGATATAAATGCATCAACAGAGCTGGAAAACGGAAAGTCGCCGGCAGAAATCCTGACAGAAGCAACCGGTGGAGAAGGGTTTGATCTGACCGGATGTACACCGGAAGAAATCCGCTATACGATCAGCCATGAGACACCGGTGATCGCAATGCTCAGTGTGGATCACGCGGTACTGGTCATCGGATACACGGATGCGAAGTATGCTTATCTGGATCCGGCAGACGGAGAACGTCATTCCGCAACGCCGGATGAGATGAACGGTCTTGTAAGCGGAAGCGGAAATGTATTTATTGGATATGTAAAGTAAAAAATAACCGGATGGAGGAAGAAAATGAAAGATGAAAAATATTTAGAACTTCTGGCAGAAAAGTACCCGACAGAGCAGGCTGTGTGCCGAGAGATCATCAACCTGAAGGCAATCTTAAGTCTGCCGAAGGGAACCGAGCATTTCATGAGTGACCTGCACGGAGAATATGAAGCATTTTGTCATATATTAAATAACTGTTCTGGCGTGATCCGGGAAAAAGTGGATCTGCTGTTTGGAGATACCTTATCTGATCTGGACAGAGAAGAGATCTGTACCCTGATCTATTATCCGGTTGAGAAGCTTGCGCTGATCAAAAAAGAAGGGAAGAACAATGAAGAATGGTATCGTGTGATTCTGGGAAAACTGATTGAGATCGCAAGGTTATTTTCTTCCAAATATACCCGCTCGAAAGTAAGGAAAGCGATGCCGAAGGAATATGCATATATCCTAGACGAGCTGATTCATGTGCAGAAGGATGAGGATGACAATCAGCTTATCTATCACCGCAATATTTTGGATACACTTCTTGAGCTTCAGAATGCAGACGAGTTTATCGAAGTACTGGCAGGTCTGATCAAACGTCTTGCGGTGGATCACTTACATATTGTCGGCGATATTTTTGACAGGGGACCGTGCGCAGATCGGATCATGGATCTCCTGATGACTTATCATTCCATCGATATTGAGTGGGGCAATCATGATATTCTCTGGATGGGGGCAGCGGCAGGAAGCAGAGCCTGCATTGCAACGGTCATCCGGAACAATCTGAAATACGATAACATGAAGATCCTTGAAAACAGCTATGGAATCAGTCTCCGAAAGCTGACTTTATTTGCAGAGAAGATTTATCCGGACATTGATCCGATGAAGGCCGCCTTAAAAGAGATTTCAGTACTTCTTTTCAAACTGGAAGGGCAGGTGATCCTGCGCAATCCGGATTACAAAATGGAGGACAAGCTTCTGCTTCACAAGGTCGATGTTGCACGTCAGACGGTGGAAATTGACGGAAGGGAATATGACATTAAAGAAGAGACTTTCCCGACAGTCAATTTTGCGGCAGAAAATTTGGAGGATGTATACCAACTCACCGAAGAGGAAGAGCAGGTAGTCGAAGGTCTTGAGATGGCGTTTGTGAACAGCATCCGTCTGCGCCAGCACATTGATTTTCTGTATAAAAAGGGAAGTATGTATCGGATCTTTAACAACAATCTCCTGTATCACGGCTGTGTGCCACTTGATGAGAGTGGTAACTTTGAAGGAGTTGTATTTGGAAAGAAGCGTTATCGTGGAAGGGATTATCTTGACTATGCGGAGCATATTGCGAGAAGAGCCTGGTCAAAGGATGCAAAAGAAAAAGACAAAGACTTTATGTGGTATCTGTGGTGTGGTAGAAAATCACCTTTGTCAGGCAGAAATATCAAGACCTTTGAGCGGACTTATGTGAAGGATGAGGCAACCTGGCATGAAGAGTCGAACCCATATTACAGATTTTATGAAGAAGAAAAGGTCTGCAATATGATTTTACATGAGTTTGGTCTTTATTCTGAACGATCACATATCATCAATGGGCATACTCCGGTCCGGACTTCCAAAGGGGAGCATCCGGTTCGTGCGAACGGAAGACTGATGGTGATCGACGGAGGATTCTGCAAGAGTTATCATAAGACAACTGGAATTGCAGGATATACACTGATCTTCAATTCCCATGGAATCCGGATCAAGTCACACCAGCCATTCCAGAGTGTATTTGCGGCATTGACGGAAAATAAAGATATTGAGTCAAAATCGGAGCTGGTAGAGACTGAGAAAGAACGTCTGATGGTACGGGATACGGATACAGGAAAGAAGATAAAAGAAGATGTCGAAGCACTGAAAATGCTGCTTCGTGTTTACCGGGAAGGGGATCTGGAGTAGAGAGTTTGATTCCATTATTGATATGCATAATAAAAAGGATGCGGCTTAATCAGGTCATGATTTTGCAGCATCCTTTTTATGCATTATTATTTTGTCATAACGACAGCACCATCATCTGTGATGCGGACCATGTATTCTACCTGAGCAGAAAGCCCGTCATCTTCAGTATAAACAGTCCAGTCGTTATCCTCATCAACGAAGAATTCCGGACTACCTTCATTGATCATTGGTTCGATGGTAAAGATCATACCCGGAACCAGAAGCATTTCGCTTCCCTTTGGTGTAACATAGCTTACCCAAGGTTCTTCGTGGAATTCAAGACCAACACCATGTCCGCCGATTTCCTCTACAACAGAATAGCCATTTGCTTTTGCATGTGAATTGATCGCATCTGCAATGTCTCCGAGATGGTTCCATGGTTTTGCCTGCGCAAGTCCAAGTTCGACACATTCCTGTGTGACACGAACCAGTTTTTCGGCACGTTCGCTGACCTTGCCGATCATAAACATACGGGATGCATCTGAGAAATATCCGTCCAGAATGGTAGATACATCCACATTGATGATATCGCCTTCTTCCAGAATAATATTTTCATCCGGAATACCATGGCAGATCTCGTTGTTAATAGAAGTACACACACTCTTTGGGAATCCCTGATAATTAAGCGGTGCCGGGATTCCACCGTGTTCGGTTGTATAGTCATAAACTAATTTATCAATTTCGGCTGTACTCATGCCTGCGTGGATATGGGCTGCTACATGATCAAGTACGGCAGTATTGAGATCTGCACTTTTCTGGATTCCTTCAATCTGAGGAATGGTCTTGAGCATATCTCTTGTCGGAACGATTTCTCCTTTATCTGCATGATATGCGATCTTTTCTTCGATCATAAGATGGCATTTTTTGTATTTTTTTCCGCTGCCACACCAGCACAATTCATTTCTTTCCATGAGAATACCTGACTTTCTTTTATAAATTTTTACGTGCAGAGTCTGATGTGATCACAAAAAATCAGATGTATGCCTGCACTAACTGTTTCACTTCTATAATATATCCATTCCGGAACAAAAAGTCAATCTGTGCTGTGCATTTCGCCAGATGTGATTCAAAATGACAGACCAGGATGCGGTATGTATCAGTTTTGCAACAGAACTATTGCTTGTATAGGACTCAGGAATCGGTTATAATACAAAGGGATTATAACTGAAAATAACAGACTGATCTGGAAAAGATGAACAGGGAAAGGATGGGCAATTATGTTTAGAATTGGAATGCTTACCAGTGGTGGGGATTGTCAGGCACTGAACGCAGCCATGCGAGGTGTTGTAAAAGGACTTTGTTCAAAACGAAACGATGTGGAAATTTATGGATTTCAGGATGGATATAAAGGACTTATTTATTCGAACTTTGAGATGCTGACAGCAAAAGATTTTTCGGGAATACTGACGATGGGTGGAACAATCCTCGGAACATCCAGACAGCCGTTTAAACTGATGCGCGTACCTGGACCGGATGGAATCGATAAGGTCGAAGCGATGAAGCATACTTATCACAAGTTGAACCTGAACTGCCTGGTAGTACTGGGAGGAAATGGAACCCATAAGACTGCGAATCTGTTAAGAGAAGAAGGACTGAATGTGATTACACTTCCGAAGACGATCGACAACGATCTGTGGGGAACAGATATGACATTTGGCTTTCAGAGTGCGGTAGATATCGCAACGGAAGCAATTGACAGAATCCATACAACTGCAACTTCACACAGCCGTGTATTTATTGTAGAGGTTATGGGGCATAAAGTAGGATGGGTAACACTTCATGCCGGAATCGCAGGCGGAGCAGATATTATTCTTCTCCCGGAGATCCCATATGATGTGGATAACGTAGTGCGTGCGATCAAGAGCCGTACAGAGGCAGGAAAGCATTTTACGATCATCGCGGTTGCAGAAGGCGCGATCACAAAAGAAGATGCAGCCCTTCCGAAGAAAAAATTAAAAGAAAAACAGGAAAAGAAGGGCTATCCGTCTGTGGCATATGAGCTTGCAGAGAAGATCCAGAACCGTATGGATCAGGAGGTTCGTATCACGGTTCCGGGACATACGCAGAGAGGTGGAAGCCCGTGTCCGTATGACCGTGTGCTTGCAACCAGACTTGGAGCAGCAGCAGCAGACCTGATCTTAAAAGAGGACTACGGATATATGGTAGGAATCAAGAACGGCAACATCCGCAAGGTTCCGCTTGGAGAGGTTGCCGGAAAGCTGAAGATGGTAGATCCGAAAGCGGATATCATCAAAGAAGCCAAGATTGTCGGAATCAGTTTTGGTGATGAGTAAAGGAGTAATTTAACATGTCATATACTGCCCTGTATCGTAAATTCCGTCCTGCGGAATTTGAAGACGTAAAAGGACAAGATCATATTATCACAACGCTGAAGAATCAGATAAAAGCGGACAGGATCGGACATGCATATCTGTTCTGTGGCACAAGAGGAACCGGAAAGACAACAGTAGCGAAGATTTTTGCAAAGGCAGTCAATTGCGAGCATCCGGTAGACGGAAGTCCCTGCGGGGAATGTACCATGTGCAAAAATATTGCAGCCGGTACTTCCATGAACGTCATTGAGATCGATGCGGCTTCCAACAACGGTGTGGACAATATCCGTGAGATCAGGGAAGAGGTATCCTACCGTCCGACGGAGGGAAGATATAAGGTGTATATCATCGATGAGGTGCATATGCTTTCCATAGGTGCATTTAATGCTCTGTTAAAGACTTTGGAGGAACCTCCGGAATATGTAATCTTTATTCTTGCAACGACAGAGGCACATAAGATTCCGATCACGATTTTATCCAGATGCCAGCGCTACGATTTCAAGCGTATTACGATCGATACGATCGCAGCGCGGTTGGATGAACTGATGAAAAAAGAACAAGTTGAGGTAGAAGAAAAAGCAATCCGCTATATTGCGAAAGCGGCGGACGGATCCATGCGAGATGCACTAAGTCTTCTGGATCAGTGCATTGCGTTTTACCTCGGACAGAAGCTGACCTACGATCATGTTCTTGAGGTTCTTGGCGCGGTGGATACGGATGTGTTCAGCCGGCTTCTCAGACAGATCATCAGCCAGGATGTGGGAAAGGTACTTGCTACCGTAGAAGAGCTTGTGATGCAGGGAAGAGAACTGACGCAACTTGCGGCAGATTTTACCTGGTATCTGCGCAACCTTCTTCTGGTGAAGACTTCGGATAATATGGAAGATGTGCTGGATGTATCGACGGAGAATCTGGCGCAGCTGAAAGAGGAAGCACAGATGATCGAATCCGGGGTGCTGCTCCGGTATATCCGTATTTTTTCCGAGCTGACAAATCAGCTCAAATACGCAACACAGAAAAGAGTGCTTCTGGAAGTAACACTGATCAAGCTTTGCAAACCGCAGATGGAGAGTACGAAGGACAGTCTTCTGGACCGGATCCGTGCACTGGAAAAACAGGTAGAAGAAGGAAGTTTTGCAGTTGCGCAGCCGCAGGAGAGGGTTGTTTATGTAAATGGTGAAGCACCGAAGCCACAGCCAAAACCGCAGCTTCCGAAAGCACTGAAGGAAGATGTAAAGCAGGTGACATCCAATTTCCGGAAGATTGCAAACGAAGCATCAGGAATGCTTAGAGGCTATCTGAAGCAGGCAAGACTCAGCGTGGACAATCAGGACAGACTTCTGATCGTTCTGCCGGATGAGATCAGCGCCAGCGTGGTAGGAAGTGAAGAACATAAGCAGGAATTAAAAGATCTGATTGAGAAAAAAATCGGCAAGACTGTGGAGATTGATGTGCGTCAGGTGGAGAACGGACGCCATTTTGAAGACAGTTTTGTGGATATAGAAAAAGTGATCAATATGGAGATCACGATTGAAGATGAATAATAATTAGGAGGATTTATAGTTATGGCAAAAAGAGGAGGATTTCCAGGAGGCGGAATGCCGGGAAATATGGCAAATTTAATGAAGCAGGCTCAGAAGATGCAGAAGCAGATGGAAGAGCAGGCAAAAGAGATGGAAGAGAAAAGTTTTACAGCAACTGCAGGTGGCGGAGCTGTAGAAGTGACCGTAAGCGGTAAAAAAGAAGTCCAGAAAGTAAAACTTCAGGAAGAAGTTGTGGATCCGGATGATGTAGAGATGCTGGAAGACCTGATTATGGCAGCAGTCAATGAAGCACTTCGTCAGGTCGATGAGGCAAATACTTCCGCTATGAGCAAGCTGACTGGCGGACTTGGCGGAATGCCGGGAATGTTCTAGAACGGGAGTGTAAAAGATGGATTATTACAGCAGTCAGATCAGTAAACTGATCGAAGAATTATCAAGACTGCCTGGTATCGGAGCAAAGTCAGCCGGAAGGCTGGCTTTTCATATCATTAATATGCCGAAGGAACAGGTAGAACAGCTTGCAGCGACACTGGTAGATGCAAGAAATAATGTAAGATACTGCAAGCAATGCTGCACGCTTACTGACAAAGAATTATGCCCGATCTGTGCCAGCGAGGAGCGGGATCATAAGACGATCATGGTTGTGGAAAATTCCCGAGATCTTGCAGCTTATGAAAAGACTGGAAAATATAATGGTGTGTACCATGTACTTCATGGCGCAATTTCCCCGATGCTTGGGATCGGACCTGGAGATATCCGGCTAAAAGAGCTGATGGAGCGTCTTCAGGGGGATGTGGATGAAGTGATCATCGCAACCAATTCCAGCCTGGAAGGGGAGACTACTGCGATGTATATCAGCAAACTGATCAAGCCGACAGGAATCAAGGTCAGCCGGATCGCAAGCGGCGTGCCGGTCGGCGGCGATCTGGAATATATTGATGAAGTGACGCTTCTGCGTGCACTGGAAGGACGTACAGCACTTTAGGTGACTTAACGTGACTTAAGGACTGCGAGGAGTGCCGGAAACGTATGCATTTGAAAGAAGTAAAGATATGAGAAAGAAGAAAGTAACCTCTTCGGATATCGCACATGCGGCAGGTGTGTCGCAGGCAACGGTATCCATGATCCTGAATAAAAAATATAATGTATCATTTTCAAAAGAAACGATCCGTAAAGTGGAACAGATCGCAGAAGAGATGGGATACGAAGTACCGAAAAGAAAGACACGCAGAGAAAGCAGGAAAGAAAAACTGATCGTCGTATTTTGTTCCAACCTCACGAACCCTTATTATGTTATGTTGCTTCAAGGGATTGAATCCCGTGCAAAGGAGCAGGGATATGGACTGTTTGTGTGCAATACCCAGAGGGATCTGAAGATGGAGGAGCGGTATCTCAGGATGATGCATGAGCTGAAACCGCTTGGCATTATCTATACCTGCAATCCAAGTCATTGCTTTATGGATACGATAGAAGAGTTGGCAGAAAAAATTCCGATCGTAATTATCAATAACCAGAATGAGCATCTGAATGTAGATGCAGTGGAACTGGATAATTCCAAACTCGGAAGGATGATGGCAAAGCATCTTCTGGATCTGGGGCATCGGAAAGTAGCGTATATTGCACCACCTCTTACAACCAGACAGAAGCAGCGCTCCAAAAGGGTGGAAGGATTTCTGAAAGAATTTGATGCTGTTGGATTAAAAGACAATGTGATCATCAAGGCAGCAAATGAGTCGATCGATATGAGCATCCCGAATATCGATTCGGAGTATAAGATCGGATATGATCTGACGAAAGAGCTTTTGAGAGAGCATAATGATATTACTGCGATCGTCGGATTAAATGATATGATCGCATTTGGAATCTTGGATGCACTTCACGAAGAAAAATATAAAGTTCCGGCAGATATTTCCGTAATGGGATGTGATAATACACTGTTTGCGAAGATGCATAAGGTGTCGCTGACAACGATCGAGCATTTTGTCGTTTTCAAAGGGCGGGATGCCTGTGATATCATTATGAAAAAGATTCTTTCTCAGAACAGCCAGTATTCAGAGATCCAGCCGATCAGCACCTACCATGTAGAATATGAACCTCGTCTGATCGTGCGTGGAACGACGTCTTATGCGAAAACAAAAAAAGGGAAAAATTAGTTTAAATTCAAAAAATATTAGTAATATTTCATAGTTTATGTCTCTGAAAACGCTATAAAATAAAGGATTATCCAAAAACGGTATCAAAAAATTACTAATAAAATAGTTAATATTAACGTGAAAAATTACTAATAAAAACATATGGCTATTGACCTGTCAGAGTAAATTGCGATATAATTTAACCAAGTCAGGCAATCAGATAAAAAGAGAGATTCCTGATAACGGGAAATACGAATTTTCATGTTCATAAGGAGGAAAACGAAATGAGATTTTTCATCGACACAGCAAATGTGGAAGACATTAAAAAAGCTAACGATATGGGAGTTATCTGCGGAGTTACAACAAATCCGTCACTGATCGCAAAAGAGGGACGTGATTTTAAAGAAGTTATCGCAGAGATCGCATCTATCGTAGACGGACCGATCAGTGGAGAAGTAAAAGCAACAACTACTGATGCAGAAGGTATGATTGCAGAAGGTAGAGAAATCGCTAAGATCCATCCGAACATGGTAGTTAAAATTCCGATGACTGTAGAAGGACTGAAAGCTTGTAAAGCTCTTACAGCTGAAGGAATCAAGACAAATGTAACACTGGTATTTACAGCAAACCAGGCACTTCTTGCAGCAAGAGCAGGGGCTACATATGTATCGCCGTTCCTTGGACGTCTGGATGATATTTCTGTACGTGGAACAGAACTGATCGAAGAAATCGCTGAGATGTTTGCAGCGGCCGGAGATATTGATACACAGATCATCTGCGCGAGCGTCCGTAACCCAATGCACGTTACAGAATGTGCACTTGCAGGTGCTGATATTGCAACTGTTCCTTACAAAGTAATTGAACAGATGACACATCATCCGCTTACAGATGCTGGTATCGCAAAATTCCAGGCTGATTACAAAGCAGTATTCGGAGAATAAAATTTACAATCGGAATAATTTACTGTCGGAAGAGCACCAATCTGCGCTTCCGACAAAGTGACTAAAAATAAACTATTTCAGGAGGCATATTTTCATGAACAAGTCAGAACTTATGAAAACTGCAAATGAAATCCGTAAGAGCATCGTGACAGCAGTACACGCTGCCAAATCCGGACATCCGGGCGGATCTCTGTCAGCAGCAGACATCTACACATATTTATATTTTGAAGAGTTAAATATCGATCCTAAGGATCCTAAGAAAGCAGACCGCGACCGTTTCGTTCTTTCCAAAGGACATACAGCTCCGGGATACTATTCTGCACTGGCACACAGAGGATTCTTCCCGGTAGAAGACCTCAAGACACTTCGTCATACAGGATCTTACCTTCAGGGACATCCGGATATGAAGCACATCCCGGGTGTTGATATGTCAAGTGGATCTCTGGGACAGGGAATCTCAGCAGCAGTAGGTATGGCTATTTCTGCAAAACTGAGTAATGATGACTATCGTGTATACACACTTCTCGGAGATGGAGAAATTCAGGAAGGACAGGTTTGGGAAGCTTCTATGTTAGCAGGCTTCAGAAAACTGGACAATCTGGTAGTAATTGTAGATAATAACAACCTTCAGATTGACGGACGTATTGATGAAGTTAACTCACCATACCCGATCGACAAGAAATTTGAAGCATTCAACTTCCACGTAATCAATATCGATGGACATGATTTTGATCAGATTGCAGCTGCTTTCAAAGAAGCAAAAGAAACAAAAGGAATGCCGACAGCTATTATTGCCAAGACCATAAAAGGTAAAGGTGTTTCTTTCATGGAAGACCAGGCTGGATGGCATGGAAAAGCTCCGAATGATGAAGAATATAAGATCGCTATGGAAGATTTAGAGAAAGCAGGTGAAGCATTATGTCAGAAGTAAAGAAAATCGCAACAAGAGAAAGCTATGGTAATGCTTTAGTTGAACTTGGAAAACTGCATGATGATGTAGTAGTACTTGATGCTGACCTTGCCGGAGCTACAAAGACAGGAATGTTTAAGAAAGCATTCCCGGAAAGATTTATCGACTGTGGTATCGCAGAAGGCAACATGATCGGAGTTGCAGCTGGTATCGCTACAACAGGCAAAGTTCCGTTTGCAAGTACATTTGCAATGTTTGCAGCAGGACGTGCATTCGAACAGGTTCGTAACTCTGTCGGATATCCGAAGAACAATGTTAAGATCGGTGCTACACATGCAGGTATTTCCGTTGGTGAAGATGGTGCTACCCATCAGTGCAACGAAGATATCGCTCTTATGAGAACAATCCCGGGTATGGTAGTGATCAGCCCGGCAGATGATGTAGAAGCAAGAGCAGCTGTATTTGCAGCATATGAACATCAGGGACCGGTATATATGCGTTTCGGAAGACTTGCAGTACCGGTAATCAATGATAATCCGGATTATAAGTTCGAGATCGGAAAAGGAATCGTACTTCGCGAAGGTAAAGATGTAACAATCGTTGCAACAGGACTTGAAGTGAGCGAATCTCTTGCAGCAGCTGAAAAGCTTGCAGCAGACGGAATCGATGCGAAAGTAATCAATATCCATACGATCAAACCTATTGATGAAGAACTTATTGTTGCAGCAGCAAAAGAGACAGGAAAAGTTGTTACCGTAGAAGAACATTCTGTTATCGGTGGACTTGGAAGTGCTGTATGTGATGTGCTTTCTGAAAAACTTCCTACACCTGTTCTGAAGATTGGTGTTATGGATACGTTCGGGGAATCTGGTCCGGCAGTTGAACTGATCAAGAAATACGGACTTGATGCAGACAGCATCTGCGAAAAAGTAAAAGCATTTGTAAAATAATAAAAAAGGATTCTGAGAATCTATAATAAAAATGCCAGAACCGGTGTAAATCGGGACTGGCATTTTTGTTATGGATGAAAGGAAAGTTCTTGATCCGCTGTGGGAGTGAGAAGGATACAGCACCAGACCAGTGGCACTATAACCAGTTATATTTTGAGAGTGGCATATTTCCCGTTCTAGGAAAATATTTTCCGTATAATACAGCTTACAAGTCCAATTCCGCATAATGGAAGAAGGATTCCTTTCAGACTTCCATACAGCTGCAGACCGCCGGCAAGACCGGTCAGTGGTGATGGAGAAGAAGGAATCAGATTCCAGAATATTCCGGCAGCAATTACAGTTATACCGATGAACAGGAAAGAGAAAAGCCCCCGTCCGGTATCGACACGCTTTGTACCCCTGTCTCCATAAGCACATGGTCCGGTCAGCGCCCACAGGAAGAAAATAATCTCCATAATCAGCAGAAATGCTGCGACGCCAAGGAAGGCACCGAGCGTATAATTCTTGGCATTTACCGCTGTGGCAAGTGAACCATATACTGGATAACAGCTCCAGAAATTCTTGAAAATATTAAATGCAATTACGGCGATCATCAGAAGCGTTACGCCACGGGCTCCGGTCTGCAGGAGTTTGCCGGTTATTTTTGCGCCTGTCTGCACGGTCTTTTTCACCGGAGTGGTGATGATCGAAGCGGATGGAGTGGAACGCTTTTTCCCGGAAGCTTTTGAACTGCCGTTTCCAGAGTTTCCGGAAGTACGTTTCCGGGCTTTTTTAGACCGCTCCTTTCGTGAATCCTCTGAAGGATCTTCGGAGGAAGAGTGTTCCTTCTTTTTTACTTCCTCGCTTTTGTTGGTTTTATTTACATCTCTTTGAGATTTCTTTTTACGCCTTTTTACGGTATCCCGATCCGGTACGTCATCCAGATCAATGATATCAAAGTCAGTATCGTCTGACAGGTCTTCATAAATCTGTTTCATGTTACAATCAGCCTCCTCATTTTTGTTTCGCCCTATTTTATACCAGGAATTTGAAAGAAACAATATGAATCACAGAAACATCACAAAATCATAAGGAATTCTTTAGAAAAGAATGAGGTGGAACAAAAGAAATTTTGGTATACTTAAAGTACGCCGGGAAAAGGAACACGGCAGAAAAAAGAGGATACCCAAAATGGAAAAATTACAGGAAACGATAACTGAATTAAATGATAAATTAAAAAAGGAAAATAAAACACCGGAGGAGCAGGATGAAGAATTTGAGCAGTTTTATGAATGCATCAAAGATATCGCAACCCATCCGGTAGTGCTGAGAATGAAGCTTTATCCGCATCATGGAGTGACAAACTGTTATCAGCACTGTCTTCATGTTTCTTACTATAATTATATCTGGTGTAAGGCACTTGGACTGGATGCAAGGTCAGCAGCGCGTGCGGGAATGCTGCATGATTTGTTTTTGTACGACTGGCATACCCATGCAAAGCGGACAGGGGATCATTTTCATGGGATGACGCATCCGAAAAGAGCGCTCATGAACGCAGAGAAATTTTTTGATCTGAATAGCATCGAACGGGATATTATCATCAACCATATGTGGCCGGTCACACTTTTTTCTGTGCCGCGGACAAAAGAAGGATGGATTACGACACTTGCTGACAAGTATTGCGGCAGTTTTGAGACTGCACAGCGGAAGGAGAGCGATCCGATAAAGAAAAAACGGGGAATGGACAGGATTGTCGAACGATTTTCCTATTTAGTAGACACAAAGCGATAAAAAGTGTGCTTTCCATATGATACGATAGCCTAAACTACAAAATATGCAGAATGAGGTGAGAGTATTATGGAAAACAAATTTCCAAAAAATGTACGTCAGATAGGAAATGTGAGTGATACTCCGAAGATTTACGTGGAAGATTATGTAGATACATTTCTGAATCAGATTTGTGATAAAGCAGATAAGGAACAGGCAGGTGCATTTCTGGTCGGTAAAAAAGAAGTAACAGAAGGACAGGAGTGTCTCTATATTTTTGGCGCGATCTGCATGGAATTTTCCGGTGATGAAAATGAAATCATTTCACAGGAGAATTTTGAAAAAGCAGAGCAGGAGAAAAAGGAATATTTTGAAGATGGTACGATGATTGGCTGGATGCTCTGCAGACCGGGCGCGCGAATGGTGATAGATACGAAGATATTCAATACCCATGAAAAATATTTTTCCGAAAGAAATACTATTTTCATATTAAAAGATAATGCAGAGGTGGAAGAACAGTATTATTGTTACAAATATAAAGAGCTGATGCAGATTGGCGGGCATTATGTTTATTATGAAAAAAATGCTGCAATGCAGAGTTATATGATTACGGCACGGAAAAAGATTGGCGTGACACCCAGCGAAGTTGTGGAAGATAAGGCTGCAAAAGACTTTCGCAACCTTGTAAAAGAAAGATTTGAGGCGCAGGAGCAGAAGAAAACTTCCAGGCTGACATACGTGGCGAGCGTGTTTCTGGTAATTGTGGTTTTGATCATGGGCGTGACAACCCTGAACAATTATGGGAAAATGAAAAGTGTCCAGTCATCCCTGGAATTTATACGTAATTCGATCATGAAGCAGGGCGAGGAAAAAACGCAGAAAACCAGTGGCACAGTAAAAGAAGCAAATGAGCAACAAAATGAGAATACCGTTCAGTCAGAGCAGACGAATGATCCGCAGACAGAGGAACAGCAGGATCCGATGCCACAGCAGGGAGAGGGCTCTGATTCTGCTTCGACAGAGGAAGAAAAGGTCGATGATTCTTCGATGAGCACAATGCAGGAAATGAGTGAAGATATTTATATTGTAGAAAAAGGCGATACGCTAGCCAAAATCAGCAAGAAAGTATACGGGGACAGTGGACATGTAGATGCGATCTGCAGAATGAACGGGTTGTCGGACGGAAACCTGATTTTTATCGGACAGAAATTGATTCTGCCGTAGTTTTCTGTACATATGAATAAAAACTGTGGTATACTAACAACAAACTAACGACAGGAAAAGGACAGGTTATGGATGTGATAGTAAAGGTACGTGATCCGGAAGAAAACCTGGAAGAGAAGATAAAGACGTACAAAGTAAAAAAGAGAATAAAGACGGCGGTAACGATTTTGGCGTTTGTGTTTGCGCTGATCAGCAGCTATCTGCTTGTGAAATTGCAGACATATACAAGCTTACGGACTCTGCAAAGCTATAAAAATAAAGAGACAGAATCAAGTGATCTGAAATATTTGCAATATGCAGACGGAATGCTCAAATACGGACGGGATGGAATTGCGTATATCAATAAAAAAGGTGTAGAGCAGTGGAACCAGTCTTATCAGATTAAGGATCCGGTTATCAATGTGTCGGGAAAAGCGATGGCGGTCGCAGAGCGCGGTGGAAATGATATTTATGTTATGGATGAAAAAGGCGCGAAGGGAGAAATCCATACGAATTATCCGATCGAGAAGATAGCTGTTGCGGAAAATGGAATTGTCAGTACGATTTTAAATAACGAAAATTCACCAATGGTTGTGTGCTATGATGCGACAGGAAATGTACTGGTAGAGCACAGAGCTTCGCTTATCGGAACCGGATACCCGATTGGAATCGCACTTTCGCCGAACGGAACGAGACTTCAGATTTCGTATTTGTGTGTAGTGGATGGTGTGGAAGCAACAAGAGTCGGATACCTGGATTTTGATAATACAGAAGAAGCAAACAAAGAATATCAGGTTGCTGATGATGTTTACAAAAACACAATTGTTCCGACTTCGTTTTTTATAGATGAGAAGAAGTCTGTTCTGGTCGGAGATCAGTCGTTTATGATCTATAAGGAAACGGACAAGCCGAAGCTTTCTAAAACAGTAAAGCTGGATAAGCAGATTAAAAGCTTTTTCCATGACGATAAATATCTTGGGTTCATACTGAAAGAAGAAAGCGGAGAATATGAGCTTCGCCTGTATGATATGGAAGGAAATCAGAAATTATCTAAAACATTTACCGGGGAATATGGAAATGTAAAGATTGCAGATGGAAATGTTATCATGTATGATGGGACTTCCTGCCTGATTTATTCCAAGCTTGGTGTGAAGCAATTTGAAGGAACGACAGAATATGAGATAAAAGAAGTAATTCCGGTTTTCGGAATCAATAAGTACCTGGTGATGAATGCAGACGGACTTGCAGAGGTACGGCTTGTAAAATAGGAGTAGAGTATGGAAGTAAATATTTTATTGGTAATTGTCGGGGGCATTATAGCAATAGGAGCCATTGTAGGATTTGCTAAAGGTGCTGTCAGGATTGCTGTATCGCTTGGGGCGACGATCCTTACACTGGCGGTTGTGTATTTTGCAACGCCGTATGTCAGCAAAGCAATTTATTCGCTTACACCGATTGATGAGATGGTAGAACAGCAGTGTATAAAAACGATGACAAAAGCCTTCACGGGAGAAGCGGATACAGATTCGGGATTTACGGAAGAGCAGGTGCGGGGAATCCTCTCAGCGGCAGGTGTATCTGAGCAGACATTGGAAGCAGCAGGAATTACCGTGGAAGATATTGTAAATGGTAATGTGTCAGATGAGATGCTGCAGCAGTATGGAATTTCACCAGATATCTTCGATGGACATGTGTCAACGGAAGAGGCAGAGCAGTCGATCATGGAGGCTGAGGTTCCAAAACAAATGCAGATAGTGGCAATCGAGGGGGCAGATCTTCCGGATGTATTTAAGAATCTTCTTCTGGAAAATAATAACAGTGAAGTTTATCAGAAGCTTGGGGTAACGACATTTGCGGAATATGTAAGCAAATATTTTGCAAAGCTGGTTATCGAGATTGTCGCGTTTCTGGTAACATTCCTGTTTGCAACCATTGTGATAAGAGCGGTTGTGTTTGCGCTTGATTTTGTGACAGCACTTCCGGTTCTGGGAATTCTGAACAGGCTGGCAGGAGTTCTGGTAGGGTCGATGATTTCATTTATTATAGTAGGGATCCTGTTTATCGTAATTACGCTTCTGTATACAACAACGATAGGAAAGCAGGCAATGGGAATGATCAGAGAAGATCAGATCCTTAGTTTTTTATATGATAATAATATAATTATGAAAATTGCAACAATGTTGAGATAAAAGGCTTGACAATAGAAACTGATAATGGTATTATAAAAATCTGTCACGGAAAAGTGATGGATTTTTATTTATAATAAGGGATGTAAGGTAGCCTTTGAAAATAAAAATAAAAACCTCAAAAAATGTGTTGACAAAACAAAATACACATGATATGATATAGAGGTTGTCGCTGATAAAAATAAAAAGCGACAAAAAATAATTTAAAAAAGTTGTTGACAAACATGAAACACTTTGATATAATATAAAA
>NZ_JAQDVB010000033.1:0-36420 GCF_027674365.1 Coprococcus sp. AM11-30B
ACCGGTTCGTCTGCCACAACACCGCTTTCCCCGGCATCCGAAAGGATACCGAGAAGTCGATCCGATACATCTTTTACATCGGCTGCACGTCCCTGCATATAAGCATCATCCATAGATGCAAACATCCGGGAGAAGTTATCTCCTGTCGTTGCAACAGCATACTCTGCGTTGACTTCCTGGGTGGTAATAATATTCTTAATCGAATCCACATAATCCAGATCCATCAGCATCATCTGATGTACTTCAAAGATTGCCGCATTGGCTTCTCCTACATCTTCCATTGCCTTGTCATACAGCTCACCGAGCTGTGCGATCGCAGTCTCCTGGGCCTCCTCAAAACGTGCCACCTCTGCTTCAGTATCCTCTAAATGATACCGTCTTACCTGCTTTTCCTGTCTTTTATAGAAAGCGATCTTCCCGATGGCCACACCACCAAAAACACTTTTACCACTTAGTGTAATCATAGTCCTACAGATTCTCCTCTAATACTTTCTGGATTTCGGCGATTGCTTCTTCTTCATCTGCACCGTCAGCTGTGATGATAACTTCATTTCCCTGTTTTACGCCAAGGCTCATAACTGCCATAATGCTCTTTGCATTGACTTCACGTGTATCTCCTGCTTTTTTGATCTTAATATCTGAAGTTTTTTTTGCAATTGCTTTTACCAGAATTCCTGCTGGTCTTGCGTGGATTCCCTGTGCATCTGTTACTACATACTTAAATTCTTTCATGATAAATTCTCCTTTTCTTTTTTTATTTTAGTTTATCTTTTGACAGCGCTTTGCTTTTCAAAGCGCCGTCATTATTAAAACAGCTTTCGCTGTTCTATTCTACTGTGTCTACGGCAAATAATGGATCGCCGGCTTTTACTTCTCCCGTTGCAAGGAGACGTACTCTCTGATTCTCTTCCAGTTCTGTACAAAGTACCGGTGAACAAAGAGACGGTGCATGCGAAGTCAGGAATGGAATATCGATCTTCATAAGCGGATCCCCCTTCTTCACTTTCTGACCATTTTCTACAAATACTTCAAATCCTTCACCGTTCAGAGATACGGTATCAATACCGATGTGAAGCAGCATGCCAAGTCCGCTTTCTGTCTGGAACCCAAGTGCATGCTTTGTTTCAAATACGAAAAGCACTTCTCCATCTTCCGGTGCGCAGATCACAGCATCTTCCGGTGTAACAACAGCTCCGTCACCCATCATTTTTCCTGCAAATCCTTCATCCGGACAGGTTGTAATATCGCCTGCCATACCGGTGATCGGACTGGATACAACAATTGTATTTACCACTTTTTCCTGGGTTTCATTATTTTCATTTACAGTATCTGTATTTTCTTCAGCTGAATTCTCTTCTGACACAGCAGCGCTCTCATAATATTCATCCGGAGCTGTTTCCAGATAATCTTCCAGTTTAGACTTAATCACAGTTACCTGCGGACCATAAATGATCTGGACACCCTGTCCCTTTTTCACGATTCCTCTGGAACCTGTTGTCTTGATGATCTCATCATTTACGCGGGCTGCGTCATGAACTGTGATACGAAGTCTTGTTGCACAGCAATCCACATCACTGATATTTTTCTTTCCGCCAAGCCCCTGTGTGATTGCCTCACTTACCGGATCTGCGGTTCCTGTATTCCCTGCTGTTTCTTTTCCTGCTTCTTTTCTGGCATTTACATCTGCCTTTGTATATAATTTTGTCTCTGTATCATCATCTTCACGTCCCGGTGTCTTGAAGTTAAACTTTTTGATCAGGAAACTGAAGATAAAATAATACAGGAAGAAATAAATAATTCCAACCGGAATGATCCGAAGCCAGCTTGTCTTTGCATTTCCCTGCAGGATACCGAAAAGGAACAGATCCAGAAAACCACCAGAGAAGGTAAGTCCTACTGCTATATTCAGGATATGCGCGATCATGTAAGCAGAACCTGCAAGCACTACCTGTACAGCAAAAAGTGCCGGTGCAACAAAAAGAAATGAGAATTCCAGTGGCTCTGTAATACCCGTCATCATGCAGGCAAGTGTTGCAGAAAGGAGAAGTCCTCCTGCCTGTTTTTTCTTTTCCGGTTTTGCACAGCGGTACATCGCAAGTGCCGCTCCCGGAAGTCCGAAGATCATAAAGATAAATTCACCTGAGAAATATCTGGTCGCATCTGCGCTGAAATGTGCGATATTTGCAGAATCAGCAAGCTGTGCAAAGAAGATGTTCTGTCCTCCCTGTACCATCTGTCCCGCAACTTCCATTGTTCCACCGACTGCTGTCTGCCAGAATGGCATGTAAAATACGTGATGAAGTCCGAACGGAATCAAAGCTCTCTTAATAATACCAAAAATCAGGGTTCCCAGATATCCGCTTCCGGTTACCAGTCCGCCAAGTGCATAAATTCCATTCTGTACAACCGGCCAGGCAAAATACATTCCAATCCCAACAAACATGTACACCAGTGTAGAAATGATCGGAACAAATCTGGACCCTCCGAAGAATGATAACGCATTTGGAAGAACGATTTTATGAAAACGGTTATGCAGAGCAGCAACACCAAGTCCTACAATAATACCACCAAACACACCCATCTGTAAGGACTGGATTCCGCAAACAGAAGTGATGGTTCCTTCCAGTACATTCGAAGCGATCGTTCCATCTGCGGTAATCTCTCCTGTGATCACAAGCATTGCATTGATTGCAACATTCATAACAAAGAATGCGATCAATGCAGAAAGTGCCGCTACTTCTTTTTCTTTCTTTGCCATACCGATTGCAACTCCAACCGCGAAAATCAGTGGCAAGTTGTCAAATACAGCACTTCCTACTTTGTTCATGATAATGAGTAACGAATTCAGGATGGTTCCGTCTCCTAAAATTTTCTCCAGACCATAAGTCTGGATTGTGGTAGCATTGGTAAACGAGCTACCGAATCCCAGCAGCAGACCCGCTACCGGAAGAATTGCGATTGGAAGCATGAAGGATCTTCCTACTCGCTGCAATACGCCAAAAATTTTGTCTTTCATTGCATGTACTCCTTTTCCTCAAGAAATTTTAATTACCTGGCTTATGCCTATGATATTATTTTCTTTCGTGGAAGCCTTTTATCCGAATTTTTAACGCAAAAAAGGCATTAACCCCACACAAATATCAAAATAATATCTATGTATGGTTAATGCCTGCCGTACAGTTACACACCAAAATCTGTAACTTATAATAATTTATTTTCCACTAAATGTCAAGCCTTTTCTGAAATTTTCTTTTTATAATCCTACGGACTGCACTAAAAGAATCAGAAGCATCAACGGTGCAATTACCTTGATCATTGCAACATAAAGCTTTTCTCTGCCAAACCTGTATCCGCCAAGTGTCACTTCATCGATGATCACTTTTGGTTTTACAACCCATCCGATCAGAATACAGGTAAGCAGTGCCACCATCGGCATCAGACAGTTATTGCTGAGATAATCCATCACGTCCAGAATCTGCGCTACCGTGCCGTTCGGAAGTTTCAGTTCGAAATAAAGCTTGTTGTATCCAAGACATACGATCACACCAACGATCATTCCATATAAAGTAGTCAGGATCGTTCCTTTTTTTCTGGATACATGGAATTTATCCATCATGCTTGATACGATTGCCTCCATAACAGATACAGAAGAAGTAACCGCTGCAAAAGATACCATCAGAAAGAATACAATTCCTACCAACACTCCTGCTGCCCCCATTGCTTTAAATACTTTTGGCAGAGATACAAACATCAGTCCCGGTCCTGCAGACATTCCTTCGGTTCCCATAAAAGTATAAACAGCCGGAATGATCATAAGTCCTGCCAGAAGCGCTACAAGCGTATCAAAAAACTCAATCTGGTTGATCGACTTCATCAGATTGGTCTCTTTCTTCGCATAGGATCCGTAAGTAACCATAATTCCCATCGCCACGCTGATTGAGAAGAAAAGCTGTCCCAATGCATCCATCACAACCGAAAGGAAACTTTTAACCGTCATCCCTCTAAAATTCGGGATCAGGTAAATCGCCAGTCCCTGCATACCGGTTCTTGTCACTCCATCTGCATTTGTATGTTTCAGGGTAAGAGAAAATACAGAAATTCCCGCAATCAGTACAAACAGGATCGGCATCAGAATCTTACTGTATTTTTCAATTCCTTTATTTACTCCTTTATAAACAACCGTTGCCGTAATAAGCACATAGATCAGCATCCATATGATCGGCTGTCCGACCTGTGTAATATAGCCTGTAAAATATCCGTCTTCTGCTGCCTGCGCCCCATGACCTGTGAGAAATGCCGACAAATATTTGAGTACCCATCCACCAATCGAGCAATAATACGGAAGAATGATAACCGGTACTGCACATGCAAGCACACCAATTCCTCCCCATCCTTTATGCATCTGTTCATATGCAGTAAGCGGACTCTGTCCTGTCTTACGTCCGATCGCGATCTCTGTTGTCAGCAACGTAAACCCAAAGGTAAGTGCCAGTACCACATAGCACAGAATAAACACTCCGCCTCCACCTTTTGCTGCCAGATACGGGAATCTCCAGATGTTCCCCAGCCCGACTGCACTTCCCGCAGCCGCCAGCACGAATCCGATCGAGCCGGTAAAATTACTCCTCTTCTTTTCCATCTTTTCTACACTCCTTTTACAGTGGTGCCTCCGTACACACCATCTCCAGCTTTTTAATAATATGATGTGAGTGTCAATAAGTATCAATTGCTTATTTGTGCGAGCACAAACGCAATTGATACTTTTGACACTTACATCATAATATAGAAATTATATTTTTCTATAAGCCAAAAACACCTCCGCCGTATGGCGAAGGTCCCTTCTTTAGCTTTCTTCTTATTTTAACAATCGGATATAGGAAAGTCAATGGAAGTATTTTACTCATTTTCTTGATCTTTTTTACACTGGGGCAGGCTCTCACCTGCCCCTTTATGAGTAGTATATCAATAATTTTTACAAAACGTCTTATTTATGCAGTTGCCGGAAGAACACGGGATAAGAATGACTGCGTCCTTCTCTCTCTTGGTGCTGTAAAAATTGCATCCGGTCTGCCTTCTTCAACAACATATCCGTCTGCCATAAAGATGACCCGGTCTGCCACATCACGTGCAAAGCCCATTTCATGTGTTACAACGATCATCGTCATTCCTTCTTTCGCAAGAGATTTCATAACATCAAGTACATCTCCTACCAGTTCCGGGTCCAGCGCCGATGTCGGCTCATCAAACAACAGCGCTTTCGGTTCCATTGCCAGTGCTCTTGCAATGGCAACTCTCTGCTGCTGTCCACCTGAAAGTGTACTCGGATATACATCCGCTTTATCCTTTAATCCTACCTTATCCAGAAGTTCCAGTGCTTTTGCATGCGCTTCTTCCTTATTCATGTGTTTGGTAAGGATTGGTGCCATCATAACATTCTGAACAACGGTCTTAAGCGGAAACAGATTGAATTTCTGGAAAACCATTCCGACTTCCTCACGGAATTTGCGGATGTCACAATTCTTATCGAGAAGATTCTTTCCCTCATACTGTACGGTTCCGCCTGTCGGTCTTTCAAGTTGATTGATGCATCTTAAGAAAGTACTCTTTCCCGATCCGGAAGGTCCGATGATACAGACCACTTCACCTTCATTGATATCAAGATTGATATCCTTTAATACCTCCAGGTTCCCAAATTTCTTCGACAAATGATTTACTTTAATCATACCAATCACCTCATTTTCCTTTCTATCTGTTTCTGGACAATTATCAGTACCGAAAGTATCACCAGATAAAACGCTGCCAGTGCTGTGTATGTAGGAATTGCTTTAAAGCTCAACGCTGCATACGCCTGTGCCTGATGCGTGATCTCATTAACCGCAATCGCAGATAAAAGTGCGGTATCCTTAACAGAAATGATAAACTGGTTAAATAATGCCGGAAGTGCCGCTTTAAATGCCGGTGGGATAACCAGATGGATCATCGTCTGTGCACTTGTAAGTCCAAGTGATGCACCTGCTTCTTTCTGTCCCGGATCAATGCTCATCAACGCACCTTTTACAATTTCTGAAATAAATGCACCGGAATTCAGTGCGATAACGCCAATTCCCACTGCAGTGCTTCCAATATCGACACCCAAAAGCTTCGGAATTACAAAATATCCGTATAAAGCCTGCACCATAAGTGGTGTCGCACGAATGATCCAAATGTAAACTTCTGTAATTGCTTTCCCTATTTTATATTTCGACTGAAGCAGGTATCCACAGAGGCTTCCGATCAGGAAGCCAATTGTGATACCGACAACAGCAATTAAAATCGTAAGTTTTAATCCCTCAAACATCATTGGAAGTAAAACATTCAAAAAAGTCATATCCATATACTATCTCATCCTATCTTCTTTTTAGTTGCTGTCTGTTCTTTGATTATTCACACCATTTCGCATAGAGTTCATCTGTTGTGCCATTATCAATCAGTACCTTTACAGCTGCATTGATTTCATCATAATATTTGCATTCTTTAGAAATTGCTACGCAATACGGTGCCTGACCCTGATTAAACTCATCCCCGACTACCTCCAGGTTGCTGTCCGGTGTTGTCTTAATATAGAAATATGCTCCAGGTCCATCCTGAATAACAGCATCTACTTTTCCCTGCTCCAAAGATTCATATGCAGTTGTGATCGTGTCATGTACTTCAAGTGTTGCACTTGTAAGATTCTTGCTTGCATAAGTATGAGATGCGGTTCCCTTTTCAACAGCTATTTTTTTATCCTTCAGATCATCAACACTCTTAATTCCTTTATCGTCGTTTTTATTTACCATAACGACCTGACCGGAATCACAATAGATATCACTGAAGTCCATAACTTCTTTTCTTTCATCTGTTGCACAAAGTGCTGCTGCTCCGATGTCCAGTTTGTTTTCAGCAAGTGAGGTAGTAAGTGCCGAATAATCCATTGCCTGGAGACCACCATCGATTTCGAATCCCAGAAGCTCCTGCAGATCATTTAACAGATCAACATCGTATCCGATCAACGTCTTTCCGTCCTCATCATAGTATGTGAACGGTCCGAAAAGTCCGGTTGTTCCGACTTTCAGTTTGACACCTTTCATGCTGTCCTTCAGCTCGTCTTCTGTATATTCTTTCTTTATATCAGAGGTTTCCTTTGTATCTTCTTTTTTACTTCCACATCCTGCTCCAAGGACTGTTACCATTGCTGCACACATTAAAATTGCTATTAATCTTTTTTTCATAATAATAATCCTCCTTAACTGTGTAGTGAAAACGTAAGGGCGCATCACAAATTCTTTTGTAATGCGCCCTTGCATTTCCGTCCGCAGACACTCTCTCGTTCCCGGGATTGTTTGAGAAATTACTTTGCACTTCTGATTACTTTCTTTTCTGAAATACAAAAAGGATGCCGCATCTGATGCGACATCCTTGTCTGTTCTGTTCTTTATGAACTTGTGATTATTTTACCGTACTTTCACACTTTAGTCAATGAAACTTTTATCCAAAATTGCCAGTTTTATATGTTTCTTTTAAGTAAATTTTCACAAAATTGATTTTCTATAGTATATGTGATACACTATTTCCAGATCCAAACTGACTGCAAAGGAATTCCTGCGCAAAAAGAATACAAAAAAGGAGATTACAAAAACTATGAGTCTTAACAGCACCCCTTCTGCAGATCGTGTACATATCGGTATCTTCGGTCGCAGAAATGCCGGAAAATCCAGCATCATCAACGCTATCACCGGACAGAATCTTGCCATTGTATCTGATGTTCTCGGAACAACTACCGATCCGGTTCCAAAGGCAATGGAACTTCTTCCCCTCGGACCTGTCGTGATCATTGACACCCCGGGGCTTGACGACATCGGAGAACTCGGTGAACTGCGTGTCAAAAAAGCCTACCAGATTTTAAACAAAACAGATATCGCTGTTCTGGTAATCGATGCCTCTCTTGGCATGACACCAGAAGATTTATCCATCTTAAAGAAAATACAGGATAAGAAGATCCCTTACGTTGTGGTAAAAAATAAATCTGACCTCTGCTCTTCTGCTGAAAATGGCGCAGTCTGTCCGAACCTGGATTCTATGTCGGATGCTTCTTTTCATATAGATGCTTCCAACAGTATCGAAGTCAGCACAGTAACCGGATACCATGTTCATGAATTAAAAGAACTGATTGCAAGCCAGGCTCCGGAAGAAGATCAGGATAAATATCTCGTCCGCGATCTTTTAAATCCAAATGATTTTGTCGTTCTGGTCGTCCCGATCGACTCTGCCGCCCCAAAAGGACGTCTGATCCTCCCGCAGCAGCAGACCATCCGCGATGTACTGGAGGCTGGTGCAATCTCTATTGTAACCCGTGACACAGAATTGAAGGAAACACTTTCGTCTCTTGGCAAAAAGCCACGCCTTGTCATCACCGACAGCCAGGCATTTGCCAAAGTGTCTGCCGATACACCGGAAGATATTCCACTGACCTCTTTTTCCATCCTGCTTTCCAGATACAAAGGGAATCTGAAGCTTCAGGTCGAAGGCGCACAGATGCTGGACAAGTTGGAAGATGGTGACAAAATCCTCGTCTGTGAAGGCTGCACCCACCACAGGCAATGTGATGACATTGGAACAGTGAAGCTTCCTCGCTGGATCCGCCAGCATACCGGAAATAAAGACCTGCACTTTGAATTCACCAGCGGAACCGAATTCCCAGTTGATCTCTCACCTTATAAACTCATCATTCACTGTGGTGGCTGCACTCTCAACGAACGCGAAATGCAGTACCGCCTCAAATGTGCCGAAGACCAGAGCGTACCGATCACGAACTACGGAACCGCTATTGCTCACCTGAAAGGGGTATTGGAGCGGAGTCTCATACCGGTTAGGGGAAGTTTGGAATAAGGTTACGGGCGAAGCGGGGACGAGGTGACGGTTTCACGCCGGTCTTCATCGCCTGCATTCTGTAAAATTTAATCGGGACGGAAGTTGCGACACCGGACTGATTCGCTGGAAAATCTGATGATTTTCCGGCTCAGGCAGTCCTCAGATTCCGTACTTGTAGTACGAAATCTGGTCACAATTTCCGTCCCGATTAAATTAACAGACTGCACGGCTCTTACGAATGGCGTGAAACCGTCACCTCGTCCCCGCTTCGCCCTTACGTTATTCAAAGCTTCCGCATTGGCGCATCATAGATGCGCCTCGCTGTGGATGGAAGGATTGTTTGTTCAGAATTGAAATCCATTCTTATTATATTTACTTTTGTTCTGGCTTATATGTTATGAGTGATTTTGTTTTGGTATAGACACACATAACGGTTGAATAAAGCTTAAAGCCAGGTATCATTTTAAATTGTCTGCAGCGCCCAGGGCGTCGGATCACGGTGTGGATTTGGCGGTATATGGCGGCGTGTTACAGCCTGTTAATGAAAAAAAGAGAAAAGTGTGATCGGATTTCGTACCCCAAGTACGAAACTCCGAAGACTCCTGAGATGGAAAATCATCAGATTTTCCGTCGAATGAGTCTGGTATCACACTTTTCTCTTTCTTTTCATGTTACAGGCTGTTCACGCCAGAGTCCACCGCCAAATCCACACCGTGATCCGACGCCCGTCCCTGCAGCCAAATTTTCAATTAAATATTCTCAATTCTCTTGATCGCTTCCAACGTATTCTCGTAACTTCCAAATGCTGTCAAGCGGAAGTATCCTTCCCCGCTCGGTCCAAATCCTGATCCCGGAGTTCCGACTACATTTGCTTTTTCAAGAAGGAAATCAAAGAATTCCCATGAAGTCATGTTATCCGGCGTCTTTAACCATACATATGGTGAGTTCACTGCTCCGGATACCGTGTATCCGGCATTCTTCAGACCTTCATAAATCGTTCTTGCATTCTTCTGATAGTATGCGATCTGCTCTTTTATCTGTGCTTTTCCAGCCTCTGTATAAACAGCAGCTCCGGCTTTCTGTACGATATAAGGTGCTCCATTGTATTTTGTTCCGTGACGTCTTGCCCACAGTGAATGAAGCATCACATCTCCGCACTTAAGATCTTTCGGAATGATTGTTGCGCCAAGACGTACTCCTGTAAATCCGGCATTCTTAGAAAAACTTCTAAGTTCGATTGCACAGGTTCTTGCTCCTTCACATTCAAAAATACTGTGTGGTACATCTTCCTCTGTGATATATGCTTCATATGCAGCATCATAAATGATCACTGCCCCGTTTTTATTTGCATAATCTACCCATTTCTGGAGTTCATCTTTTGTGATAGCCGCTCCGGTCGGATTGTTCGGGAAGCATAAATAGATCATATCCGGTACTTCTTTTGGCAGTTCCGGTACAAATCCATTTTCTGCTGTACAAGGCATGTAGATTACATTGCTCCATGTTTCTGTCTTTGGATCGTAAGTTCCGGTACGTCCTGCCATTACGTTTGTATCCACATATACAGGATATACCGGGTCTCCTACTGCGATTCTGCAGTCAGGTCCAAAGATCTCCTGGATATTTCCAGAATCACTCTTTGCTCCGTCTGAGATAAAGATCTCATCTGCAGCAATATCACATCCTCTTGCCTGGAAATCATTCTTTGCGATCGCGCTTCTTAAGAATTCATATCCAAGATCCGGTGCATATCCGTGGAATGTCTCTGCGTGTGCCATCTCATCAACTGCACTGTGAAGCGCTTCGATGATCGCAGGTGCAAGCGGCTGTGTTACATCACCGATTCCCAAACGGATGATCGGTGCATCCGGATTCGCTGCTGAGAACGCTGCAACTTTTTTGGCAATATTGGAAAACAGATAGCTTCCCGGTAACTTTAAGTAGTTTTCATTTACACTGTACATATGTCGTCTCCTTTGTGATTTGATCTTTATAGTACACCATCAAATACTTTAACCGCAGGTCCCTCCAAAAATACATGATTCACCTTACGGTCCCATCTGACAGATAACTCTCCACCTAATAATTTAACGATTACTTCCTCATCTGTCAAGTCATTCAGCACAGAAGCCACAACTGCTGCACATGCTCCGGTTCCGCAGGCAAGCGTTTCACCAACACCCCGCTCCCACACACGGATCTCCATCCGGTCCCTCGCAGTCACATGACAAAACTCGATATTTGCTCTCTCCGGAAATCTCGGATGAAATTCTAACTCCCTTCCTGTCTCTTCCAGAGAAATCCCGTTTATCTCTTCTGAAAAGATTACCGCATGCGGATTTCCCATCGAAATCCCGGTCATGCGGTAGTTCTTCTTCTGTACCTCAATCGGATCATTGATCACCAGATCCTTTTCACTCAGGATTGGAATGCTATGTGCGTTCAGTCTTGGAACACCCATATCTACCATAGCACCGCAGGCTTTCCCATCCTGAATATGAAGGTGCATGTTACGAATTCCGGATTTCGTCTCGATACTGAGAGTTTCCTTTCCGGTAAGTCTGTAATCATATACATATTTTCCCAGGCATCGGATGCCATTGCCGCACATCCCGGCAACAGATCCATCCGAATTGTATATCTCCATTTTAAAATCAGACACCTTTGACGGACATATCAGAATCAGACCATCCGCTCCGATCCCGTAATGCCTGTCACAAAGCGCTCTTGCAAATCCAGGTGGATCTTCCACCCTTTCTCTGAAGCAGTTTATACACACATAATCATTTCCAAGACCATGCATTTTTGTAAAGATCATATATCCTGCCTCTTCAATCTCCTTTATTCCGCCATAATACTAAGTACCATCTGAGCTGTCTCCACCATATTGACACCGCTCTCCATACTACATTTCTGCAGATAGCGATGCGCTTCTTCCTCTGTCATATTATTACGTTCCATCAGAAGACTCTTTGCCTCTTTTACAAGTGCCTGCTGCTCCGGATTTCGGTTCTTAAGCTCTGCTCTTCTTTTCTTTCTCCGCCTGCTGATCGATTGTGCCATCATCTCGATCGTATTCATCAGATCAAATACCTTAAACGGCATCGACAGGCTGATCACTCCCGGAGTCCTGTCACTGCATTTCTCCGGCGATGCGATCAAAAGCATCTCAATCGTACTCGGCAGATAATCTCTCAATTCATTATATAACATATCTTTCATTTTATAACCACAAACTACAATTCCATCATCCAGATTATCTGCCAATTGAACCGCCTGTGCTCCGGTTACCCCCACACCAATCACGTCAAATCCATTTCGTACCAGTATATTGCGAATATTGGTTGCAATCTCCCTTTTTGGAAATACAACAATAATACTGCTCATAATACCAGCCTCCTGCCTTTAGAATTGGAAAGTTTCTTTAGAATTTCTGTAAGTACTCATTAATTTCCCATTCTGTAACCTGAGTGCGGTATTCTCTGTATTCTGCACGCTTTGACTCAATCAGCTTCTGTGACAGTTCTTCTCCCAGTACTTCCTGCATAAACTGATCTTTCTGGAATTCTGTGATTGCTTCTCTTAAGCTTGCCGGAAGCTCCTCAATTCCAAGTGCATTTTTCACCACATCTGTCATTTCGTAAATATTCTCATCTACACTCTCCGGCGGCAGGATCTTGTTTTTAATTCCTTCCATTCCGGCAGCCAGACATACGGCAAGTGCCAGATATGGATTTGCTGCCCCATCCGGACTTCTGAGTTCGACTCTTGTGCTTTCCCCTGATACCCTTGGAATACGGATCAGAGGAGTCCGGTTATTCGCTGACCAGGCAATATATACCGGTGCCTCATATCCGGGAACCAGTCTCTTATAGGAATTCACGATCGGATTTGTGATAAAGCTGATCGCTTTGATATGTTTCATAAGTCCGCCGATAAAATAGTAAGCCTCCTTGCTCAGACCATTCGGATCTTTTTCATCTGCAAAAACATTCTTTCCATCTCTTGACAGAGACATATTCAGATGCATTCCTGAGCCATGGATACCATCCTTTGGCTTTGGCATAAATGTAGCATGAAGCCCGTGTCTTTTTGCGATTGTTTTGGTAACAAGCTTAAATGTCATGATATTGTCTGCTGCATCCAGCGCCTCTGTATATTCCAGATCGATCTCATGCTGTGCCGGTGCCATCTCGTGATGAGATGCCTCCACACCGTACCCCATATCTTCCATTGTAAGAACAATATCACGTCTTGCATTCTCTCCCTGATCCAAAGGTCCCAGATCAAAATATCCTGCACGTTCATTGGAAATCGTCGTCGGATTTCCCGCATCATCCGTCTCAAACAGGAAAAATTCGCATTCCGGTCCTACGTTAAAGTCATATCCCATCTCTTTTGTCTCGGAAAGTACCTTCTTAAGAACATGTCTCGGATCGCTTTCGTAAGCTGTTCCATCCGGTCTGTAAATATCGCAGATAAATCTTGCAACCTTTCCCTGCTGCGGTCGCCACGGGAAAATTTCAAATGTATTCAGATCCGGGTGCAGATACATATCCGATTCTTCGATTCTGGCAAATCCTTCTATCGAAGATCCATCAAACATACATTTGTTATCCAGTGCTCTCTTAAGCTGGCTTACTGTAATCGCTACATTCTTCATTGTTCCGAAAATATCGGTGAACTGCAGCCTGATAAATCCCACGTCTTCTTCCTCGACAAGATTCAGGATATCTTCTCTCGTATAATTTTTCATACTCATACAAATCCTCCTGTTTTTACTACTCATAAATGAAATATCAAAAAGTCTCATATATTAAAGACCTATGATACTCTGATAATACAACAAGGGCGTTCTCAATCCATTTTGAAAACGCCCTTGTTTGTTATATTATAATTTTCGTCTGAATATTTGTCAATACTCTTAGTCTTCTACGAGTGCTGCTGTGATGATTGCCATAGAATAAACTTCTTCTGCATTGCATCCACGGGACAGGTCGTTGATCGGTGCATTAAGACCAAGAAGGATCGGTCCGTATGCATCAAAGTTACCAAGTCTCTGTGCGATCTTATATCCGATGTTACCTGCGTTGATATCCGGGAAGATAAATGTATTTGCCTGACCTGCTACTTCACTGTTCGGGCATTTTGTTCTTGCAACACGCGGAGATACAGCTGCATCAAACTGAAGCTCTCCTTCGATCGGAAGTGTAGGATACAGTTCTTTTGCTTTTGCCGCTGCATTACGCATCTTATCTACATCTTCACCCTTTCCAGATCCAAGTGTAGAGTAGCTTAAGAATGCAACCTTTGGATCGATACCAAAGTGTTTACCACATTCTGCAACTTCCCATGCGATTTCTGCAAGCTGATCCTCTGTTGGTTTGAGATTAATCGCGCAGTCACCCATAGCAAGAACTTCGTTCTCACCTGTAGCTGACGGACGAACCAAAATGAAGCAGGAAGATACACAGCTTGATCCCGGTTTGGTCTTGATCAGCTGAAGTGCCGGACGTACGGTATCTGCTGTAGAGTAAGTAGCTCCTCCAAGAAGTGCGTCTGCAACTCCCATCTTAACCAGCATGGTTCCAAAATAGTTGTTTCTCTTAAGTGTCTTTGCTGCCTGCTCCGGTGTAACACCTTTGCTCTTACGAAGTTCGCAGAACAGTTCTACCATCTCGTCAAATCTCTCATAATCATCCGGATCAATGATCTCTCCGCCACGGATGTTGTATCCATACTTTTCAGCTGCTTCTAATACTGCTTCTTTATTTCCAACAAGAATTGGTGTAAGGAAGCTTCCTGCTAAAAGACGGGAAGCTGCCTCAAGAATTCTCTCATCTGTTCCTTCTGTAAAAACGATCGTTTTTGGATTTTTCTTCAGCTCTTGAATCATCATGCCGAAGCCTTTCATATTGTCCATTAAATTGCCTCCTTATTTCGTGTGTTCGATACTTTCACATATACTTTACCACGTTTTTTTGGGATTGCAATTTAATTAAATTTTTAACAAGGATTGTATTTAAAAATAACCAAAAACCGGCGTTTTTTCCTTATTTACGGTATCCTTTATAGCCTTTCAGATTGTTGGCAAGAGCCATAACGATCGTATCTACATCATCTACCATCAGTTTTACACGTTCCGGAATCTGCTCTTCCTCTATCCCGTTTTCATATACATCTTTGAAATAGCCTTCAAAGAGCATGCACACCATCCGGTTTAATTTTACTGCATTGTCATATGTAATACCACCAACATTGATACACCGCTTGCACATCTCAAAATCACGTGCCAGAAAGCTTGGTGTCTGAAGCATATTGTAGAAAAAGCGGTTAACATTTACAATATCTTCCGGAAACATTTCATAATATTCCCGCATTGCTTCTTTGAGTTTTACATTGTTATACTCAAAAAATAACAGATTATATGCTTCCGGATTATGAAATGCCTCCGTTGCATAACAATCCCACACACCTACATATACCTGCCACATATTCTTCCAGGATTTCTCAGCCTCATTCAGCCTGTCTATGTAACCGGTTAAAATTCTGAGTTCTGCATAGTATAAAAGTTCAGACACATTATCAAAGTACCTGTACAGACTTGCTGATGAGCACCCCATCTCCTTAGCAATCCTGCGGATAGATACTGCCTGAATCCCTTCTTGCTGAATGATCTCATGTGCTTTCTGGATATAATCCCTTCTGGATAATCCTTTAAAATAATTGCTGCTCGTACTCTGCTTCTGTTCTTCCATAGTTGCCTCTCATTTTCCATGTGAATCTCTACACAGATTGTATCCGGCACTCTTCCATACCGAATTCAACCATTTTTTAATTTTAGTCATATTACTCTTTATTATACATGATTCTGTTTTTGATATAAAATAGAAAAAAGCTATAATATTTCATAGCTTTTTTCTATACATTATACCTTTAATTTCCCAATTGTAAACAGTTTTTTAACAATGAAAAATAAGCTCCATTTTTGTACCTTTTCCTTCTTCACTTTCCACATGGATTTCTGCGTTATGCAAAAGTGCTCCATGCTTTACAATTGAAAGACCCAGACCTGTTCCGCCGGTCTCTCTGGAATGGCTCTTATCCACCCGGTAAAAACGCTCAAAAATACGCTCCTGATGCTCTTTTGGGATTCCGATTCCGGTATCCTGGACAATGACCTTTTTCCCGTTCAGTGTATTTCCAACCCAGATATTTACTTTTCCATTTTCTTTATTGTATTTGATGGCATTTTCACAGATGTTGTAGATCATCTCATCCAGGATCTGACGGATTCCAAAACATTCCACATGTTCTCCTACCACTTCAACCTGTATTCTGTGTTTTTCTGCCTGAAGTGCCAGACGGCTCACGATCTCCCTTGTCATCTGATACAGATCCACATTCTCTTTTTCAAGCTCCACACTGCCCTCATCCAGTTTTGACAGCTTGATAATATCACCGACCAGGGTGATCATCCTGCTTGCCTCTTTATAGATCCGTTCACTGAATCCCTGCATATCTTCCGATTTTACAAGACCGTTCATCATAATTTCTGCATATCCCGAAATCGAGGTCAGAGGAGTCTTCAGCTCATGGGAAACATTTGCAGAGAATTCTCTCCTCATCTGTTCAATTGCTGCTTTTTCTTTATTCTGCCTGTCAATTCTTTCAAGCAGCGGATGCAACTCTTCATATACATCATTTTCCAGTGGTTCTTCCAGATCCAAATTGTTAATCGGTGCAATCAGCCTTTTCACCTGATGCCTTGTCATAAACCATGCAACACACCCCATCATGACCCCGATCGCAATCATATACGGTAAGATCATAAATGCTGTATTCCAGACCGTATCCATGCCTCTTGACACACGCAGGACAGAGCTATCATCCATCTTCAACGCATAATAGTACATCTCCTGTCCTTTGCTGTCTGACATACGGATATCCTGCCCACTGCCATTTGCCAATGCCTCTTTGAATTCTTTTCTTGATTTGTGGTTTGCCAGCGTTTCCTGATCATTTCCGGTATCATAAAGTACTTTTCCGTCTTTATCGATCCATGTTACCCTGGTGCGCCTACTGACCTTATCCATGGTGCCAAAATATTCTTCTCCGGATATATCTATTGCCGCCCGGATATATTCTGCCTCCTGAACCAGTTCACTGCGCCGGATATCCAGCGCCTGCCGGTAAATAACCAGAGTAACCAGAATATACGAGATCAGGAGTGACATCGTAACCACAAAAATCATACTTTTCTGGATTCTATTTCGCATCGATCTCTCCTATACGGTATCCAACCCCCCGGACAGTCTCAATATATTCTCCTGCCTGTCCCAGCTTCTGGCGCAGGGTTCTTACATGGACATCTACCGTTCTGGTCTCACCGTCAAAATCATATCCCCAGATTTCTTCCAGTAATTTATCTCTTGTCAGAACAATATTCTGATTCTCCATAAGTTTTCTCAATAGCTCATATTCTTTCAATGTTAATGCTACCGGTTCTCCCGCTACCGTTACTTCATGCTTTTTACGGTTCATGCGGATCTCACCCAGCACATAGGTATCATCCTCTTCTTTTTTCGATGTCCGTCTGAGTACTGCACGGATTCTGGATACCAGTTCCATCATTCCAAATGGTTTGGTCACATAATCATCTGCTCCCGCATCCAATCCCATGACCTTGTCATATTCTGCACCCTTTGCCGTAACCATGATGACCGGAATATCTTTGGTTCTCCCGGAAGTCTTCAGCTTCTTCAGGATCTCCATTCCATCTTCTCCCGGGAGCATGATATCAAGCAAAATCAGCTCTGGCAGTTCCTCTGCCAGAGCTTCAAAGAATGATGTGCCTTCTTCAAATCCACGGGCCTCAAATCCCGTAGTTTCAAGTGTATATACTACTAATTCCCGGATGTTCGCTTCATCCTCCACACAAAAAATCATTCTCGTTCTCCTTTAATTTCTTTTAGATTGCAGTTCCGCCTGCATGAATACCTGTAATTGAAAATTCAACCCACTCTGCAATATTTGTTGCATGATCTCCGATCCTCTCCAGATATTTTGCGATCATGATCAGGTCGATTGCCTCATCTCCGGCACTTCCTTTGTGATCGGAAATAAATTTTACCAGATCTCCTTTTACCAGATCAAAAAGATCATCTACCTCATCATCTGCTACCATGACTCTTCTTGCAAGCTCCAGATCTTTCTGTACATAGGCAGATACACTGTCTCTTACCATCTTTACAGTCGCCTCTGCCATCCGGTTAATATCCTTCAGATTCTTTTCCTCTGTTGATTTTGTTGCGATCACAATATCTGCGATATCCGCAGTCTGATCTCCGATACGTTCCATATCCGTGATCATCTTAAGTGATGCCGAGATTCTTCGCAGATCCCGCGCTACCGGCTGCTGCTGAAGTAAAAGCTTCAGGCAGAGATTTTCAATTTCTTTTTCCATCTGATCGATCTCGCTGTCTGCTGTAATGACAGCCTTTGCTCTGGCAATATCATGCCCTTCCAGGGCTCCTGTCGCTTCCTCAATTGCCGTCTCGCAAAGTTCTCCCATATGAATAAGCATCTCATTAAGTTCTTCCAGCTGTCTGTCAAATCTGTTCCGCATTTAACCAAACCTCCCTGTAATATAATCTTCTGTCCTCTTATCGGACGGAATCGAGAATAATTTTTCAGTATCATTATATTCTACAACTTCTCCAAGAAGGAAAAATGCGGTATTGTCCGACACTCGGACTGCCTGCTGCATATTATGTGTTACCATAACGATAGTATAATCTTTTTTCAGTTCCATCGCAAGGTCTTCTATCTTGGATGTAGAGATCGGATCCAGTGCGGAAGTCGGTTCATCCATCAGAAGTACTTCCGGTTCTACTGCAAGTGCACGTGCAATACAAAGTCTCTGCTGCTGTCCACCGGACATGCCAAGTGCACTCTTTTTCAGACGGTCCTTACACTCGTCCCAGATAGCTGCATTACGCAGTGATTTTTCTACAATATCATCCAGTTTTGCCTTTGAACGGATTCCATGCGTTCTCGGTCCGTAAGCAATATTATCATAAATGCTCATCGGGAATGGATTTGGTTTCTGGAATACCATTCCGACTCTTTTTCTCAGGACATTTACGTCCATTCCTTTAAAAATATTCTGTCCGTCCAGAAGGATTTCGCCGTCAATCCGGCATCCTTCTACCAGATCATTCATACGGTTGATCGACTTGAGAAGTGTGGATTTACCACAACCACTCGGTCCGATAAACGCGGTGATCTTATTTGGCTCGATCTCAAGGTTAATGTTTTTCAGTGCCTTGAAATCGCCATAATATAAATCAAGATTTTTTACACTTATCTTTGACATTTTCTTTTCCTCTCTATGCTTTCGTCAGTTTCTTCGCAACCACACCGGAAAGGGTGTTGATCGCAACAACCAGTACAAGCAAAATAACAGCTGTCGCATACGCCTGGTTCATATACAGCCCTTCGCTTGACAGCATATACATATGAATTGCCAGTGTCCGACCGGAACCAAGTACATTCTTTGGCACCTGTGCAACCGTTCCTGCTGTATAAATCAGTGCTGCCGTCTCTCCTACGATACGTCCAATGGCAAGGATCACACCCGCAAGGATTCCAGGAACTGCCGATGGAAGCACGATACGGAATACAGTACGGAGCTTTCCGGCTCCAAGTCCAAAGCTTCCTTCTCTGTAAGAATCCGGAACTGCTTTAAGTGCTTCTTCTGTCTGGCGCATGATCAGCGGAAGAATCATGATCGATAAAGTAAATGCACCTGCCAGAACGGAAAATCCCCATTTCAGCGTATTCACAAAGAACAGCATACCAAACAGACCATATACGATAGACGGAATGCCCGAAAGAGTCTCCGTCGTCAGGCGGATCACTTCGATAAATTTATTCCCCTTTCCTGCGTATTCCACAAGAAAGATTGCTGAAAAAATACCAAACGGTACTGCGATCAAAAGCGAAAGCAGTGTCATAACAACCGTATTAATCAATGCCGGTATAACAGATGCATTGTCCGATGTATAATGTAATGAAAATAATGACGGTTTAATATACGGAATTCCATTGATCAAAATATAAAAAATCAGGAACAGGAGCAATGCAAACGTGATAAATGTCGCAAACATCACAAGAAACATCAAAATCATGGATCCAGGATGTCTCAGATAGCTTTTTATCTTATCTGTAAAATTTTCCCGGTTGATATAAACAGGTTTTTTCGTCTGATCACTCATGTTCACCCCTCCTCTTAAGCAGCGCAACACTAAAATTGATGATCAGGATAAATACAAAAAGTACAACTCCTGTAGCAATCAGCGCTTCCCTGTGAAGTCCGGTCGCATATCCCATCTCAATTACAATATTACCAGTCAGAGTACGGACACCGAGCAGAATATTATTGACCAGTCTAGGCTGGTTTCCTGCGATCATAATAACTGCCATGGTCTCACCGATCGCACGTCCGATTCCAAGTACGATTCCTGTGATCACACCGGACTTTGCCGCCGGAATCACAACTTTGAAAATACTTCTTTCCTGGGTTGCGCCAAGTGCCAGCGAGCCTTCATAGTACTGTGGTGGCACTGCACGCATTGCACTTTCTGTTGTCCCGATGATCGTTGGAAGGATCATCATACCAAGTACAATTGATGTAGTCAGGATTCCTTTTCCATCTCCGGATTTTTCAACCAGTCCCATCATCTTTAAAGTTCTTCCAAAGTCCCGAATGATCGGAACTACGATCACCATGCCGAAGAAACCATATACAACTGACGGAATTCCCGCAAGCAGTTCAGTTGCTGCTTTTAACGGTCTGTAAATTTTCTTCGGGCAATACATAGCCATAAATACCGAAGTCAGAATTCCGATCGGCACACCAAATATAATTGCTCCTGCCGTCACATAGATACTTCCGATGATCATCGGAAAAATACCAAAAAGTTCATTTCCCGGACGCCAGATATCACCGGTTATAAATTTTACAAATCCTATCTGTCTGATTGCAGGGATTCCATTTGCAAACAAGAAGATGCAAATGAGAGCTACCGCCAGCACCGAAGTGCAGGCGGCAATGAAGAACACTCCCTGCATGACTTTTTCAGTCCATGCTTTTGATTTCATTCTTTAATTTCCTCTTTTATTTATTTGGAAACTTCATCCCATGTTGTAACATCCCCAACATAGATTGATTTTACCTGATCTGCTGAAAGCTCATCTGCCGTGTTAGCTTTATTTACGATCACTGCAATACCATCTGTTGCGATTACTGTTGCTTCAAGTTCTGAAGCTTCGTCATCTTTCAGTTCTCTGGATGCCATACCGATGTCATAGCTTCCTTCGATCGTAGATGTCATACCTGTTGTAGAATCTGAAGTCTGAAGCTCAATGTCTGCATTTGGGTTTACTTTCTTATATGCTTCAATCAGTTTTTCCATCAGCGGTGATACAGAAGAAGATCCACCTACTACACATTTTCCAGATGGTTTTGATCCTGCATAAGCTTCTACATCCGATACCGGAATGTATTTTTCATTTGATACGATTTCCTGTCCTTCTGTACTCATAATATATGCCATAAAATCTTTTGCAACTTCATTATCAAGATCTTTCTTCACTGCAATATTGAAAGGTCTTGACACTTTGTAAGAACCATTTTCGATATTGTCTGCTGTGGCTTCTGCTCCGTTAATCTTCAGAGCCTTTACGCTGTCATTTAAAGATCCGAGTGATACATAACCGATTGCATATTCGTCACCTGCTACAGTTGTAAGCATTACCGATGTATTATTTGTAATCTGCGCATCTGTTGTTGTCATATCTACTTTCGTTCCGTCTGACTGTTTTTCTTCTATTCCGAACAGCTCAATGAAAGCTCCTCTTGTACCGGATCCATCTTCACGGGATACGATTGTGATATCATTTGATGTATCAAAATCACTTCCGCCATCTGCACTGCTGTTATCCGCACTGCCATCTGCGCTCTTGTCAGATGATGATCCTCCGCATCCAACTGCCATTGTTGCTGCCATTGCTGCTACAAGTGCTACTGCCATTAATTTTCTGAATTTCATAATACTAAAATCCTCCGTTTTATGTGTTTTTGTTTTTTCTTTTCTTCACGGTCTCTATCATATAAAATGGTTGTAAAATCTGAAATCCTGGCTGTGTAAAGTTTTTGTTAAATATGATTTTTTTCTGTTCGAAATCAAAAAAGCAGGAGCAGTCAGTTAACGTTGAGTATACTCCTCAACAATCAATTGACTGCTCCTGCTTTCTTATAATTACTTTCTTGTGTTTCTTTATCGGATCATAGGATTCTCAATGATCTCCGCATCCACTTCTTCTGTTTTCTCCGGAACCGGTTTCTCACCGCTTTCTTTCAGACATTCCAGAATTGCTTCATTCAGCGACAGCATCTTGTCATCCAGTGCCGATACCATATCCGCACATTCCTTTAGTTCCCGGCTGATATACTCCGGTGCCTGTCCTTCAAACTTGTAATAAATCTTATGCTCCAGACTCGCCCAGAAATCCATCGCAATTGTCCTAATCTGGATCTCGACCTTCGTATCCACCACACTGTCCGACAGAAAGATCGGAACGGACACCAGCATGTGATAGCTCTTGTATCCACTTTCCTTCGGATTCTTGATATAGTCTTTGATCGACAGAACCTTTAAGTCGCTCTGATTCCCGATCATCTCCGCAAGCCGGTAAATATCGGATGTAAACGAACAGATCAGACGGACTCCTGCGATATCATTGACATAGCGTACCATGTTCTCAATACTTGTCTCATATCCGTACCGCTTCAGCTTTTTCACAATACTTTCTGCGGATTTGATCCTGGTCTTGATATGCTCGATCGGATTATATCTGTGTACATGTTGAAATTCATCGTTCAGTATCTCCAGCTTCGTCCCTACTTCTTTCAATGCGGAATTGTAAAGAAACATGACGGTCTTCCAGCTGTCTACGTCATCGTAATACTTCATTGCTGACTGCATGTAATCTCCCCTTTTTATGTATACTTCCCTCCGGAATCTATCTCCCTTTTTCGTCCCGAAAGTAAAATCAGTATACCATTTTTTCTCTTTGAAATCTATACAGCCCGGGCAAGCTTCATAGTATTTTAATAAATTAGATAATCTCAATCTGACACATTTCTTTTATTTTCGCATTGCATGAATCATTTCTACAATGTCGTATCCATAACGTTCACCCGTTGCCCAGCCATACCCTTCCGGATTTTCTTTCTGCCCCAGCCACTCTACATACGGTGCGCTCCCCTTTGTCACGTAAGAGTAACGGTCATCTACACATTCCTTGACAAGTGCTTCGTCTGTCGCATAAGCTTTCAGATGCTGGATCTGTGCCCGGATCCCGGTTCTGACATCCGGGTAGGAATTCCCCGGTACGCCTCCTCCCGTCGTCCCGATCCCGGCAAAATTATACTGGGTGATCTGCATATCCCCACCATACTGCAGCCAGCCTGTCTCCTTCATCGCCTGTGCAAATGCAACCTCCGGACGGACGCCTTCTGCCGTGGCTTCTTCATAATACATCTGTGCAAATGTCTCAATATCCGGTGCACCTCCCTGCGTCAAAACTTCTGCCGGATAAGTGCTTCCATACGCTTTAAAATAATTTACCAATTGCCAGGCGCGGATACTGCTGATCCCCATCACCGGATACTGTCCCGGCTGGATGGATGCTTCTACCGCTTCAGCCTCGGCAATGCCTTTTGATTCGGTGTCTGATAGCTGCTGCGCTTCTGTCATCTGGGCTTTAATTGTGCTGTCTGCCTTTGTTGATTCCGTGTTGTCTTTCCTGCTTTTCTCTGTGTTCTTCTGCTTTGCAGTTTTTTCTGATTCTTCTATATAGGTTCTGCCTTTTTCATCTGCGTTCCCGGCTTTGGACTTACCATATATCATACCAATCGATACAAATATCATACAGATTCCCAGTATAACCCGGATTATAGTTTCTCGTTTTATTCCAGACATTTTTCTGATTCCCTGTCTTTTTTCTCTATCCTATTCCATGTTATTGAGAATGATTCTCTTTCTTTCATAAACTTTAGTATCAATATAGCACATCATATCAGAGAATCATAGAATAAAATCTGTCTCCTTTACTTTCTCCCCTAAATCCGCTATACTGAAAATCACTTGATACAAAAACATTCTTCGCCTGACCGGCATTTTTCATATTTATTATAAGGAGGATTTTACCATGTTCCGCTTATGGGGAAAAGAATTTAAAGACAATCATATGATCAGAGATACCACCATCTGTGATGACAGTGACGATACAAGAACCCACAAGATTTTCAATGCTCTGGATGAGATCTGCTATGAATTTGATCTCAGCAAACCGATCTGGCTGGATGTGAATATCAACGAATTCAAGCGGCATTCCAAAGCGAGATTCTATCAGGACAGTTTTGTGGATTCGATTGATTTTGATTTTCTGGAAATCCAGGTAATTGAAGAATAGAAAAAGAGAGGATTTTTCAGCCGCATGAAAAATCCTCTCTTCTTCTATCTCTTCGTTTCATCCGAATAAATTCCACTGGAAAGATATTTCTTTTCCTTGTTTACCTATCTATTTAATAGGTTTTTGTTGTTTTGAATTATATCGTCTTATAACATATATGCCAAGTATGAAAACTATGTTTTTATTTTTGTACAATCCAAACAGCATCTCTCCTGACATCTTCCTGTTAAATAAAAAGAAACAGAAATCCCAGACAGCTTTGCTTTTGCATCTGTCTGAACTTCCTGTTTCTTTTTATATTTCTCTCAAATTTTTTATTCTTCTAGAATCTTCACCCCAAACTTCGGAAGCATTTCTCCCTTTTCTACAGCATTTCCACTTAATAGATCCATCTTTCCTGCAAATTCTTCCGGAATTTTCAGATCTTCATCCTTAAAGTTCATCACAAAGTAGAAACTCTTCTCTTCTCCGTTACGTTTTACAATCTCCAGTCCGTTACCATTTTCTGCAACCGGATTTACCCTGGCATCTTCTGCTGCCATAGTAAGAATCTTATCTGTTCCAACAACTTCCATACAGCTTCCAATATAATATAATTTTCCTTTTCCATAATCATGTCTGGTCACTGCCGGCATGCCTGCATAGAAATCTTCGGCATATTCGCCCAGTACCTCCGCACCTTCCAGATGCATCAGATCACAGACGATCTTACATTTACTCTGGCTTCCGTCCTTAAAAGTTACTATATTATACTGTTCCGGCGCAAGAGCATCAATTTCTTCTACCCAGATACCGGCCATCTCTTTTAATGGTCCCGGATATCCGCCCAGATATACATTGTCCGACTCACCAACGATACCACTCATATAAGTCGTCACCAGAATACCGCCATTTTTTACATATTTCTCCAGTGCTTCCTTCATCCCCGGTTTTACCATATAAAGAACCGGTGCTACGATCATCTTATATTTAGAAAAATCTGCATCTACCGGAATCATTGTAACCCCCATATTATGATCATAGAAATAGCGGTAATACCGATGGATCTGATCCACATATTTGAGACTGATGGATGGTCCACTTGTGTATTCCAATGCCCAATAGTTATCCCAGTCAAAGATTACACCGACCTCTGCTTCATTAACAGTTCCCGGAATCACATTACTCAGTTTTTCCAATTCTTCACCTAACTGTTTCACTTCGCGGAACACTCTTGTATTTTCCGTTCCGGCATGAGCAATGACTGCTCCGTGGAACTTCTCACATCCGCCTACACTTCGGCGCAACTGAAAGAACTGGATTGTATCCGCACCGTGCGCCATGGTCTGATAGCTCTGCGCGCGCATCTGACCCGGACGTTTAAGTGAGTTATATGGCTGCCAATTCTGTTGGCTCGGTGTCTGTTCCATCAGCATAAATGGTTTATCCTTAAGTCCACGCATCAGATCATGCTTCATGGCCACCATACTCCACGGCGTGTTATAAGATGGATAATTATCCCACGAAATAACATCTATTTCTTTCGCCCATTTGAAATAATCCAGTCCTTTAAAGGTTCCCATCATATTGGTAGTGATCGGTGTCTCTTTATCAAACTTACGGATCGCTTCTTTTTCCATCTTGAAGTTATTCAGCATTCCGTCTGAATTAAAGCGACAATAATCAATCGATAGTCCGGCAAAAGCTGTCATATGCGGTTCTGCCGCATCTTCAATCCCGTCACCAAGAGCATCTGGAAGTACTACTTCATCCCAGTCATAAATCGTATGTCCCCAGAATTCGGTATTCCATGCTTTGTTCAGTTCATCCAGTGTCTGATATTTTTCACGCAGCCAGACTCGGAAAGCTTTCTCACAATTTTCGCAGTAGCATTCTCCACCATACTCGTTGCTGATATGCCAGCAGGTTACATGTGGATTGTTCCCGTAACGCTCGGCAAGCTTTCCGGCCAGACGGGATGCAAACTTCTGAAACACAAGGGAATTCGGGCAAGCATTATGACGCTGTCCGAATTTGTGATGTCTTCCCTCATAATCAGTCCTTGCGACCTCCGGATAACGCTTTACCATCCATGCCGGCAGCGCTGCTGTTGATGTAGCAAGCACGATATCGTAATTCTCCTGGCTGAGCATAGCAATCACTTCATCCAGTTCTGTAAAATTGTAAGTATCTTCCGATGGCTGGATCTTTGCCCATGAAAATACATTAATCGTTGCACTATTGATACGGGCATCTTTGAAAATGCGCATATCTTCTTTCCAGACCTCTTTTCCCCACTGGTTCGGGTTATAATCTCCGCCGTATAAAATCCTCTTAAATGGTCGTTTCATAAGATTCTTCCTTTCTCATTGATATTTTCCTATTATTATAATAGCAGTTAATAAAAGGACCGGCAATTAAAAGCCGATCCTTTTGTATTTTTATTCTTATGATATGAAATGCAATAATTATGCAAGCTTTTCTCCAGTAAGCATCTCATATGCCTGCAGATATTTTTCAATTGTTTTGTCCACGATTTCCTGTGGAAGTGTCCAGTTGTTATCTGGATTAGCTGTAAGCCAGTCACGTGCAAACTGTTTGTCAAAAGACGGCTGTCCGTGTCCCGGTTCATATCCGTCCGCCGGCCAGAATCTTGAACTGTCCGGTGTCAGCATCTCATCACCGATCACCATATTGCCTTCTTCATCAAGACCAAATTCAAATTTGGTATCTGCAATGATAATTCCTTTGCTGAGTGCATATTCTGCACATTTTTTGTAAAGAGCAATGGTGTTATCACGAAGCTTTTCAGCTAATTCTTTTCCTCTTCCCGGAAAATATTTTTCCAGGTGATCTACACTCTGTTCATAAGAGATATTTTCATCATGATCACCGATCTCAGCTTTTGTAGATGGTGTGTAAATCGGTTCTGGCAGTTTGTCAGATTCTTTTAATCCTTCCGGAAGTTTAATTCCACATACTGTGCCATTTTCCTGATAGCTCTTCCAGCCGCTTCCTGTGATATAACCACGAACGATACATTCGATCGGAAGCATGTTGAGCTTTTTACACATCATGGATTTTCCTTCATATTTCTCCTGTTGGAAGAATTCCGGCATCTCTTTTGTATCTACAGAAATCATATGGTTCGGAAGAATATCTTCTGTCATATCAAACCAGAATTTTGACATCTGTGTCAGAACAGTACCTTTCTTAGTCACTTCATTGTTAAGAATTACGTCAAAGCAGCTGATACGGTCTGTTGCAACCATGATCAGGCTGTCGCCATTGTCATAAATCTCACGTACTTTACCTTCTTTGATCGGTTTTAATTCCTGCATGTTCTTACACCTCATTGATTCATTTTCTTAATAAATAAACGGAGTTTTCTTAACTCTCAATAACCGTAACACCTAACATAATGAGTGTCAAGAAAAACAGGCTTTCTTGCTTATTAGCATTTTTTATTAGCATTTATTACTTTAAAAACTGCCGGTGTTTTCTACATACTTTTTCTTATACACATTAGACAAAAAATGGTTTTTCATTTTATGCACATTGCCTCGGTCATGTTTTTAAATCCACATTGGCATATCCGTATCCTTTTTCAGGATTTCTCAACTCTTCTATTGACTTTTGCATTTCGATGATTATACTTTATTATGATAAATCAATATCAATAATACATATTTAATATATTGTTCATATATTATTGGTATAGCAAAAGGAAGTGAAATTTATGCAGCAAGGCATAATAGAAAAAAATCATATGGACATTCTATGGCATGATTATGCACTGAATAAAGAAGATACCATTCCTATCACAAAGGCCGGGCTAATTGAAAAAGCCTCTGTTGTCGGTAGATGTGGCATGATGCTTCTTTCCTGTGGAACCGGAGCATGGCGTGTTCGAAGCTCCATGAATACCCTTTCCAGAGAACTGGGAATCACCTGTACCGCCGACATCGGCCTGATGTCCATTGAATACACCTGTTTTGACGGTGAAAACTGTTTTTCACAGTCGCTGTGTCTGACCAATACCGGTGTTAATACTTCGAAATTGAACCGACTGGAAAACTTCATCAACGATTTCCCAACAAAGGAAAAATATCTTTCCGGTGAACAGATTCATTCTTATCTGGATGAGATTGAACGGATCCATGGCCTTTACTCTCCAGTTGCACTCGGATTTGCCGCAGCATTTGCCTGTGGGGCATTTACCTTTCTCCTTGGTGGCGGACCGGTAGAAATGCTTCTTGCTTTTTTCGGTGCCGGTATCGGCAACTTTGTAAGATGTAAACTGACTAAGCATCATTTCACATTATTCTTAGGCATTACTGCCTCTGTTGCTGCTGCCTGCCTTATCTATGCTACACTTTTAAAAGCAACTGAACTGTTGTTCGGCATTTCTCTTGCTCATGAAGCTGGATATATATGCTCTATGCTTTTCATCATTCCCGGTTTTCCATTTATCACCAGCGGAATCGACCTTGCAAAACTGGATATGCGATCCGGCCTGGAACGACTTGCTTACGCAATGATCATCATTCTTGTCGCAACCTTGACCGCCTGGATCATGGCACTTATCCTTCATTTAAAGCCAAGTGATTTCCCACCTCTTTCTCTCACACTCTGGCAACATATACTATTCCGGCTTCTCGCCAGCTTCTGCGGGGTGTTCGGCTTTTCTGTTATGTTCAACAGTCCTAAAGAACTCTCTGCCACAGCCGGTATCATTGGAGCAATTGCCAATACACTCCGTCTTGAACTGGTAGACTTGGCCTCCCTGCCTCCTGCAGCTGCAGCTTTTATCGGTGCCCTGACTGCCGGAATTCTGGCTTCTGTATTAAAAAGCAAAATCGGTTACCCGAGAATTTCTCTGACTGTACCTTCTATTGTCATCATGGTACCGGGACTTTATCTTTACCGGGCAATCTATAATCTTGGAGTGATGTCTCTGCAAACCTCTGCATCCTGGTTTGCAGCTGCAATACTTATCATTCTTGCCTTGCCTCTTGGACTTATCTTTGCAAGAATTCTGACGGACAAGACATTCCGTTATTGCACGTAAAAAAGAATTTTAAATAAAAAGATGCATCTGATCTTTTTTCAACCAGATGCATCTTTTTATTTACCATATACAATTTGATCCGCTTTTTCTATATGCCTTTCCAGTCTGTCAGAAAAGTGTTCCAGCGGAAGGAAAACCCCCATTTCATCAAATCTTTTTCCTTCTTCCTGCAAGAAATCCTGTCCGTAATATACCACAGAATTTGGCAGTTCCTTTTGAAGTTCCATCATAATATCCCACACAGCTGCATAAGCTTCAGCCTCCGTCTTTTTTTCTTTTACAGTATCCGGAAGTTCATAGATCAGAAGTACTCCGTCATGCTCTCCCATCTTATATTCCTGTGTTTCCATTGTTTCTGAATCATAACAATGCCTTTTCTTATATCCATGTGCCAGATACATTTTTACTTTATCACGCTTCTGATAAACTTTTCGAAATTTTTCATATTCTTTTTCCTTTACATGAATCGGAAGATTTTCCAGAAGCTTTCCCTCTTCATCTGTCAAAAAATTAGGATTTGTCTGTCCATCCGCATTAAATTTAAACGGTATCAGAAAAGCATTTCTTAAAAGATCGAACATACTGTTTTGGCACACAGCCATGAGAAATGCAGTCAAATCTTTATTTTCATATGCATCGAATAATGCAGCGGTGAACTGCTTTGCGGGAAGATTCTCTGTCACAAACTCATCTCCAGAATCAATGGCATCATAAAAAGTTCTTTTCAGTCGCCTGCATGCCTCCGGGTTTGCAAGAATCTTGTCAAATAACATCTCGGCTTTTTCTTCTCTTGGAAAAATGGTTGCCATATCTATCCTTCCTTTACTATAAATCATACGATTATTTTTTATCCGACTATATTATAGGGTTATCCTGGTTATTAGTAAATTACATAATTCATATTGTGATCATATCAATATGACATAAATCCAATTTGTATTTTTTTAAGAATAATGCCTGATTTCTTTCTTGAATCCATGCTCCTCTTTACATTTTCTATACACATGTTAAAATAATTTCATCAAATATTTTGAGCTACTGTGCAGAAAGGAATTTATCTATGTCAGATTATTACATTTCTCAAATCTATCCTTCTGACAAGCGAGCCAACGATGAAGTGGACGTGCTCCTTATCTCAGAAGGGATCCGCAGAGATGCTAACCTGGATTACACCTGCGGCATGTATGACGATGAGATGCACATTATCGCAACAGGAAGCTGTTTTGGCAACACCTTACGATGTTTTGCCGTAAGCCATGAACATCAGGGAGAAGGACTGATGAATTCCATCGTCTCTCATCTGATTGAATTTCAGTTTTCAAGAGGGAATACACACCTTTTTCTTTACACCAAATGTAATTCTGCCAAGTTCTTCGGTGATCTTGGATTCTATGAAATTGCCCGGATCGATGGACAGATTGTCTTCATGGAAAACCGAAAAACCGGATTTCAGAATTATCTGCGTACTTTTGCAAAAGATGCACTTCCAGAAGAATTGACTGCTGAGACTCCCACCAGAAAGATTGCTGCTCTCGTCATGAACGCCAACCCGTTTACCCTCGGACACCAGTATCTTGTAGAAAAAGCGGCTGCTGAAAATGATCTGCTTCATCTCTTCATTGTCAGTGAAGATGCCAGCCTGGTTCCATTCAAGATCAGAAAACAACTCGTCATGAAAGGAACAGCACACTTGAAAAACATCTGTTATCACGACAGTGGTCCATATATTATCAGCAATGCTACTTTTCCAAGCTATTTCCAGAAAGATGAGAATGCAGTGATTGAAAGCCACGCCATGCTGGACCTGACGGTATTTACGCAGATTGCAAAGGTGCTCAGTATCACTCGCCGTTACGTAGGGGAAGAGCCTACTAGCCTGGTTACCGGAATCTATAACCGGATCATGTCTGAAAAATTACCGGAACAGGGCATCGAATGTATCGTTGTCTCAAGAAAGACCTGTGAGGATACACCGATCAGCGCTTCCAATGTACGTCTTGCCCTGCAAAATGGTGACTATGATACCCTTTCGAAGCTGGTACCGCAAACCACACTGGATTATTTCAAAAGTCCGGAAGCAATTCCTGTAATCGAACGGATCAGACAACAAGAAAATGTTATTCATTATTAGGAGGATCTGCTATGAAAGGACAGGAAGTAGTATTAACCGACATGCTCGCCTGCCGCGAGCGCCGCGTTAATATACAAAATGAATATATTCAAAGATATCATTGCCCAGTGATTTCATTCTGCATGAATATTCCGGGACCTATAAAGACGAATGAACAGATCAAAAAAGCATTCCTTTCCGGAAAGGAAGCACTTTTTGCTGTATTACAAAAAGAGAACATTCCGATTCTTACCCAAACTGAGTTTGATGAGAAGACTGGAAATGAAATTATTCTTACAGTCGACTATCCGGCAGATAGAATTAAAGAACTAACAACAGAAATCGAAGAAACCCACCCCTTCGGACGTCTTTTTGATATGGATGTGATTGGAACAGACGGAGAAAAACTCTCCCGCGGCGTCTACCGCAAATGTTTGATCTGCGGCTGTCAGGCACAGGAATGTGCCCGGTCACGAAAGCATACCGTCGCTGAAATGCAGGCAAAGATCGAAGAGATGCTCTCATAACAATATTGAGAAACGGGAGAATGCATTTTCAAACAGCATTCTCCCGTTTTTTAATTTCCATCACTATATTTCTGAAAATCTCTTTACCTGCTCCGGTTTCTCCGGATGTTCTCCTATCATCTTCTCCATCCAGACCATATGGTACCAACGCCCAAATTTATAACCACACTTCCGGAATTCTCCGATCAAACAGTATCCCAGATGTTCATGGAACTGCTTGCTGTTCTTTGTCAGATATTCATCGTCTTCTTCCGGATATCCAATGCATGCATATAGATTGATGATATTCTGTGCTTTCAGTGCAGTTTCAAGTGCCTGATAAAGCAGTTTTCCAACACCACTGTGCCTGCAACCCTTCTTTACATAAATCGTAGTTTCTGCCGACCAGTCATATGCAGCCCGTCCATAAAAAGCTCCTGCATATGCATAACCGATAATCTCGCTGTCTCTTACTGCCACCAGATACGGATATTTTTTCAGTGTGTGACGAATCCGTCCGGTAAACTCTTCCAGTGTCGGAACATCATATTCAAATGTAATTGCTGTGTCCGTTATATAGGGTGCATAGATATTTAAAATTTCTGCTGCGTCCGCTTCGGTTGCCGGGCGGATCTTGATTTCATTTGTATTCATTTTATGCTCCTGACTACTATATCCAATTCCTGTCAATTTCTTCTTTTAATTCACAGAACATTTTATAAAACTTCTGTTTTGCCTGCGTAATAATCCCCATTGCAATCTTTCGGTTATAAGAATGTGTTACATTATTTCTTTCTTGTAATGCAGATAACCATAGTTCTTCATCCTTTATCATACCTGCTTTATATGCTGTTTTGAGAATCATTTTCGGAGAATCTGTTGCTCCTTCTGCAAATCCATGTATCTCCAATATTTCTTTCATCATCTTCCATGACTGCTACACAATGTATATCATGTTTTTTTGCAAATGAAATAATTTCGTCTATAACTTCCGTTTTTATTCCTGTATTCGCAAAAGTCTGCCTTTTTCCTTCCTCCCACTACCATAACTTTAATCAGAGAAATCATTATATTTATTCTCCTACTCTTCATACATTGATTTCTCCAGATATTATTCGACTGGTAATTCCGTTTAATCTATAAAAATTATCATACCATGAATCAAATTTCTATACAAGCAGGATTGTTTCTCTTGACACACCTTCGCTAACTGTATATACTGTATATATACAGTTATAACATTTTAAGCGAGGTGAAAACGTGAATATATTCATAGATAACAAAAGTGGTGCACCCATCTATGAACAGATTTTTACACAACTCAAATCGCAAATTATAAGTGGAACATTGCCATCTGACGAAGCTCTTCCTTCCATTCGAAGCCTTGCCAAAGATCTACGAATCAGTGTCGTAACAACCAAGCGGGCTTACGATGAACTGGAAAAAGAAGGTTTTATTTACACGATTGCAGCAAAGGGCTGTTTCGTTGCTCCACTTAATACGGATCTTTTGCGTGAAACAAATCTGAAAAAAATTGAAGACTACATGGAAAAAATAGTACATCTTGCAGCTTCCTGTAATCTAAGCGAACAGGAACTTACTGAGATGCTTCATTTCATGATGGAGGAATAGCTTATGACCACATTTGAAACAAATGCTTTAGAAATAAACGATTTGAATAAGAACTATCCTGGATTTTCCCTGAATCATCTAAATCTCACTCTTCCCAGTGGATGTATCTTAGGACTCATCGGTGAAAATGGTGCCGGAAAAACTACCACCATTAAACTAATTCTGGATATCATAAAAAAAGACAGCGGTTCGATTCGAATTTTGGGAAGAGACTGCACTTCTGCTACTACTATCTTGAAAGAAGAAATTGGCGTTGTATTAGATGAAGTTGGTTTTCAGGAATGCCTGACTCCTTTACAGATTGGACGCATTATGAAGGATATTTTCCACAACTGGGATCCTTCTCTATACGACCAATATCTCCAAAAATTTAACCTTCCAAATAAAAAAGAATTTGGTAAGTTTTCAAAAGGAATGAAGATGAAACTTGGAATTGCAGTTGCTCTCTCTCATCATCCTAAACTTCTGATCCTTGATGAAGCAACAAGCGGTCTTGATCCTGTAATGCGCGATGAAATCCTTGATATTTTCAATGATTTTACCAGAGATGAATCTCATGCAATTTTAATTTCTTCCCATATTGTAAGTGATCTGGATAAAATTTGTGATTATGTTGCCTTTCTTCATAAAGGTAACCTTGTTCTTTTCGAAGAAAAAGACCGGCTTCTGGAAAAATACGGTATCATTCAATGTACAAAGGAACAGCTTCAGGAACTCGATCAATCTGCGGTCATCGGAGTCAAATACTCTTCTTACAATGTAGAAGCAGTAGTTCTTCGAGATCAGATTCCGAAAGGATTTAAGGTACATCCGATCAGTATAGAAGATTTGTTTATTTTTATGATAAAGGGGGTTCACTGAATATGAAAGGATTACTTCGTAAAGATCTTTATCTGATGATAAAATATTGTCGTTTATTTTTTATTCTGATTATTGTATTTTCCTTTGCCGGAGCATGGAATAACAATCTATTTTTTGCATTATATCCTATTACAATTTCCAGTATTATCCCGGTAAACCTGCTTTCTTACGATGAAAAATCAAATTGGAGTCTCTATGCCTGTACCTTTCCCTGTAGCCGGAAAGAAATTGTATCCTCCAAATATATTTTAACAGTATGTACCCTTACACTTTCTGCCATCATTGTTGAAGTAGTGCAAACAATCAACATGATTATAAGACACAACTTTCATATTTCCGGTCTTCTTACTATTTTTACAATTATCTTTATAACCGGATTACTGCCACCTGCCTTTATGTTTCCGTTTACCTTCAAACTAGGTGCTGAGAAAGGTCGGTTTGCTTATTATATTGGATTTATTTTATTTTTCGCATTGCTTGGTTCGTTGCAATCTGTCATAAAAAATTTGCCTCTCGGACTTGCACATTTCCCTTTCCGAAGTGACTATATTTTGATTCTTTTTTTCATAGGTTTATTACTGTATATAATTTCCTGGATTCTATCCATAAAATTCTATCAGAACAGGGAATTCTAACATCATTATAGAAAGAAACAGCGGTTTACTTCCTTTTTTGTAAACCACTGTTTCTTTTTTTATTTCATGATTTTTTCCATTCTCTCTTTGATAATGTCTGCAATTTCCCATCCTGCATAACTTTCGCAGATACAATCTCTTGAAATCACACCGCCGGCTTTATCTATATGGCCACCACCGCTTCCGATTCCATCGCAGAGCTTTTCTGCCACTTCATTTGCAAGATACTCCCGATCCGCGCTTCTTATTGAAACCTGATATCCACTGTCAATATCCGTATATGCAATGCTAACTTTGGCAACATCAACCTTTATTGCCATATCACCAATGATTCCAAGCACTGATTGCTCACAATGCATTGCACTGATCAAAAGATATTGCTTCTCTTTATCAAAATATGCATGGTACAAAGCTTCTCCTGCAATCATGAGGTCCTCCAGACTCATGGATGATTTTTTTAACCGTTCCAGTTCCGGATAATCTTTGCTTAACTCATCGCGCATCGCAATGTCATGCTTCTTGTACAAATCTACATAGGAAGAAGTATCTGTATACAATCCATATAAAAATGCAATACTTAACTTTTCATTCGCCTTTACATCATATCCTTCTTCTTTCAAAAGTTCCCAGACAATTGTAGAACAGCTTTGATAAGAATAGTCAATAAAAGCATTTTCTGTTTTTTTCATGGAAGGCATATGATGATCAATCATTGCTATATTATCCGCTTCAAAACGATATACATTTCCTCTTCCATATTGCCCATCAACCAGCAGTAGAAGATCTGTCTTTGGTGACTCTTTTACGTATTCTACCGGAATCTCACAGATATCAATCATGTACAAAAGATCTTTTTTTTGGATTTCATAATCTCCACTGTAAATAATTGACACATTGATATCCTGTAGTTTTAAATATGTATACACCCCATATGCCGCAGCCAGTGCATCTGCATCTGGACTGTTATGACATTGAATACATATATTTTTGTACTTTAATAGCTGATTTAAAAAACCCATTTGCTCATGCCTCTTAAATTACTCTCATTCTTTCAGCATATTACCACATTTTTCCTTAAAGGTAAATAATTTCCTATGTAATATATGTAATAAAAAAACTGCAAACCCTTACGGTCTACAGCTCCCTTACTTTCTTCATGTACCTTCAAAACCACATACAAATTTAAATCTTTAC
>NZ_JAQDVB010000034.1:0-36048 GCF_027674365.1 Coprococcus sp. AM11-30B
CATGATAGCAACCATACTCTTACCTTTTGAAACATCGATACCTACTGCGTTCATAAATTTGTCACTCCTTAAGATTATTGCAATGGATAAATACCAGTTTTACTCATTGCCTATTCAAATGGATAATTCCTTACTGGATGTAAGGGGATTATCCATAAATATATTGTAGTAGAATAAGGAAGAAAAAATAGCATAGAATACTTCTGAGCGGATATGGCTGAGAATGTTTTGGCATATTGACAGGACATTTAAAATGACGTATACTAAGCTCAGTGATCGTTCTGTAGAAACTTGAGAAGCCTACAGGCGGGGGAGAGCCTGCGGGTCTCTCCCTCTTTTGTTTTAAGGAGAAATGAGATGCAGACACCGAAAAAATTCTCTTCTTTTAGTGACCAGGTTTCCTGGATCAGTGATGAAAAGGGAATAAAAATAAAAGACAGAGAATATGCGGAAGAGATGTTACGCCAAATAGGATATTTTCCTCTTATGGGAGGATATAAACATCTTTTTAGAATATCAAACACAAAAAAATATAAAGCAGGAACAAGTTTTGAAGAAATAGTCAGTTTGTATAAGTTTGATGCAGAGCTTAGAGAGTTGTTCTTTAAATATTTACTGCAGATTGAGCGACAGATGCGTTCTTTGATGTCATACTATTTTACTGAAATGTATGGAGCAGAGCAGAAGCAGTACCTGGATGCTAATAATTATAATAATACAAAAAGAAATCATGCAACAATCGTAAAGTTGATAGAGACCTTGAAACGGGCAACAACGACCACAGATTATACATATATCAATTATTACCGCAAGACATATGGTGAAATTCCATTATGGGTTTTGGCAAATGTACTTACGTTTGGAAACTTATCAAAAATGTTCCGAGTGTTTCCGCAGTCCTTAAAATCAAAAGTATCAAAAAACTTTGAACCTTTGAATCAGCATCAGATGGAACAGTTTCTATCTGTTCTCACTAAGTATAGGAATGTATGTGCCCATGGGGAACGACTGTTTACATACAGAACAGTAGATGCTATTGCGGATACACCGCTTCATAAAAAACTTTCATTACCACAGAGCGGTAATCAGTACGAAAAAGGAAAACAAGATTTGTTTGCTGTGGTGATTGCTTTTAGATATCTATTACCTGGAAAAGATTTTCTGGAATTTAAAAGAAAGCTCATAAAAGAGATTGACCGGGTAAACAGAGAAGTAGAGCATATAAGTGAAGTTGAATTATTGAATAAAATGGGTTTCCCGAAAAATTGGAAAAATATTACCAGATACCATTTAAATTAAAGAAATATCCTCTAAGAGATAGTGAAACACCTATTGTCTTAGAGGATTTTTTATTGAAGAATTTTAATATTTAAGAGTTTGTTTTTTTCCTTTTTGACATTAAAGATAAGATTTCTTGTGGGTTTGTCAACTGACGTCCGGGAAGTGTCTGCTTTGGTGTGCGGTCACGGTCGGCTTCGTCAATCGCTGCAATAAAAAGTTTTACGCTGTTTGGATTGGATATGACAAAATTATGAGTAATACTTGAAGTAGCCATACGAACACCTCCTCTTTTCGGGTTTTTTGTGTATTAATTATACGATTGACAGAGAAATGCGTCAATAGGAAAAATAAGTATTGGAAATAGTTGGAACAAGTACTAAAATAAAGTTGGGACACAAAATAAAGGTTATATTACGAAATGATAAGAATTGTAGGTGGAAGGTTTGAACATAGAAGCATATGATGCGGATTCATTGAGAAAGATGGTTAGGTTGCTTGAATATGAGAACAAGATATTAAAAGATAAATTGAAGAAAGCAGGCATTTCCTATGAAGAGGTGAATCCTTTTGAAGAAAAAATAGAAAGTGCAGAAGAATATGACCTGGATCAAGGGAATCGTATTGTAAATCCACCGTATATTACAGAGAAAATGGCAATACGTTTCTTTTCGATGTTTTGGGGAAGAGAAGATGTATATGCCAGAAGAGGAAAGAACGGGGGCTATTTTCCACAATGTGCGAATCGTTGGAATGACCGGCTTTGCCCTAAACAACGTAAAGAGAAGGTATTGTGTGATGAATGTGAAAATACCAAATGGATTAGTTTGGATGTTAAAAAAATAATTGATCATTTGTTAGGCACAAAAGAAGATGGATCAGATGTAATAGGTGTATATCCTTTACTGCCAAATGGTACATGCAGATTTATTGTATTTGATTTTGACAATCACGAAAAAGGAGCAGAGGTTACGGACTTTGCAAATACGGATAATGAGTGGCATAAAGAAGTGGATGCGCTTAGAAAAATGTGTGAGCTTAATGGTATCAGACCTTTAGTTGAGAGATCTCGATCTGGAAAAGGTGCCCATGTATGGATTTTCTTTAAAAAAGCAATACCTGCGGCAACAGCAAGGAATTTTGGATTTCTCCTGTTAGACAAGGGTTCAACTTCCATCAATCTGAGATCGTTTCATTATTATGATAGAATGTATCCTTCGCAGGATGTGGCAAGCAGCATAGGTAATTTAATTGCATTGCCATTACAGGGGCAGGCACTTAAAAATGTAAATAGTGCTTTTGTAGATGAAAATTGGAATGCATATCCTGATCAATGGGATGCTCTTTTTAATAAAACAAGAAAGCTGGGAATAGAAGATATTGAACAATGCATGGCAAAATGGCAGGGAGAATTAGCAGAAATCAAAGGAACGCTTACTAATATTGAGAAGAATGTCAGACCGAAACCATGGAAGAAGAAATGTGAGTTTTGTAAGTCAGATGTTGTGGGCAAGCTTCACATGGTATTGGGCAATGGAGTTTATATTGATACTCTGAATCTTATGCCAAGAATACAAAATCAGATTCGTAGTTTGGCGGCATTTGATAATCCGGAATTTTACAAAAATAAAAGGCTGGGATATTCTAATTATTATAATTTCAGTGCTGTATATTTAGGTAAGGATATAGATGGATATATACAGATTCCGAGAGGACTGCGGGAAAATATTATACAGGAATGTGAAAAAGCAGGCATTTCAGTTGATGTTTCAGATCAAAGAGAAACAGGACAACCTATCAGAGTATCTTTTAAAGGTGATTTGCGAATGCAACAGGAATTAGCAGCAGAAAAATTATTATCACATTCAGATGGGGTCCTGAGTGCGGCAACTGCATTTGGAAAGACTGTAGTATGTAGTTACCTAATTGCAGAGCGAAAAGTAAATACGCTTATTTTGCTGCAAAGTAAAGATTTGCTTAATCAGTGGGTTGATGAATTGAATCATTTCTTAGAGATAAGAGAAGAACTACCGGAATATGAAACAAAAACAGGAAGAAAGAAAAAAAGAAATAGTGTGATAGGTATTTTGCACGGAAATAAAAATACGTTGACAGGGATCATAGATGTTGCAATGGTTGGTTCAATGTACAGCAGAGGAAAATTTAATGAACGGATTAATTCTTATGGAATGGTAATTATGGATGAATGTCATCACGCAGCTTCTAACACATCTATGGAATTATTGCAGAAAATAAATGCAAAATACGTATATGGTGTTTCTGCTACGCCTAAACGTGGCGACAGTCTTGATCGGATTATCTATATGCTGCTGGGACCTTTGCGACATAGATTTACTGCGTTGGAGAGGGCTAAGGAGCAAGGGATTGGACATTATTTTGTCCCAAGATACACAAGAGTAGTTGATACTGCAGAAAGCAAGGATAATATCAATAAAGCATATAATTTGATTAGTACCAGTAAGGTGCGCAATGAAATGATCATAGATGATGTTATAACTTGTGTTGCAAGAAAACAAACTCCTGTAATTTTGACAAGATTTAAGGAACATGCAAAATTTTTACATGATGCCTTAAAGAAAAAAGCAGATCATGTATTCCTTCTGTATGGGGATAATTCGGATAAGGAAAATGCTGAAATAAGAGTAAAATTAAAGCAGATACCTGAAAATGAATCGCTTATTTTGGTGGCAACTGGTCAGAAAATAGGAGAAGGGTTTGATTTCCCAAGACTGGATGTATTAATGCTTGCAGCACCTGTATCTTTTGAAGGACGCCTGGAACAGTATGTAGGTAGATTAAACAGAGATTATGTCGGAAAAGAAGCCGTTTATGTGTATGATTATATCGATTCGCATGTGCGTTATTTTGATAAAATGCATGCAAAAAGATTGAGAACATATAGGAAGATGGGATTTTCAATCTGGACGCAAGAGTTGCAACCTAAACAAATAATAAATGCAATATTTGATTCTGTAAATTATACCGAAAAATTCGAGCAAGATATTGTAGAGTCAGAAAAAATGGTGGTAATTTCCAGTCCGGATATCAGACAGGATAAAATTGACAGATTTTTATTACTAGTCAAGAAGAGACAGGAAGTAGGGGTAAAGGTCACAGTTATTACAACAGATCCGAAAGATATTACTTACGGAAAGTCAGATGTATGTTATGAATTAATCAGAGCAATGCAATTGGTAGGAATAAATGTGATAACAAGAACAGAAGTAGAAGAATGTTTTGCCGTTATTGATGATGAAATAGTATGGCATGGCGGGATGAATCTACTTGGAAAAGCTGATGTCTGGGATAACTTAATGCGTATCAGAAATTCACAAGTTGCAACGGAATTGTTGGAAATTGCTTTGGGATGTTCTGAGGAGAGGAGGAAAAGTGAATAAAAAGATAAAATGTGATATCTATACTAGAGTATCCACAACCATGCAGGTAGATGGCTACAGTCTGGATGCTCAGAAAGAAAAACTCAAGAGATATGCGGAATTTCAGAACATGGAAATCGTAAATGAGTATTCCGATGAAGGTAAGTCTGGAAAAAGCGTAGAGGGCAGACCGGAATTTCAGAGAATGTTGGATAATATTGAGAATGGAACAGATGAGGTGCAGTTTGTACTGGTGTTCAAGCTTTCCAGATTTGGTTGTAATGCGGCAGATGTTTTAAATTCTTTGCAGAGGATGCAGGATTTTGGAGTGAATCTGATCTGTGTAGAAGATGGAATTGACAGCTCAAAAGATAGTGGAAAGCTGATGATTTCTGTTCTGTCTGCGGTGGCAGAGATCGAACGAGAGAATATCCTTGTTCAGACAATGGAAGGACGTAAGCAGAAAGCCAGGGAAGGAAAATGGAATGGTGGATTTGCTCCGTATGGTTATGAATTAGTAAATGGAGAATTGCAGATTGCAGAGGACGAAGCAGAGATTATTCGTCTGATCTATGACAAATTTATTCATACCAATATGGGAATCTCTGCGATTGCTGCATGGCTGAACCAGCATGGATACAAAAAGAAAAAACGACAGAATAATACACTGGACGCATTTGCCGCTTCATTTATAAAGGGCGTTCTGGATAATCCGGTATACTGTGGAAAGCTGGCTTATGGACGAAGGAAAAACGAGAAAGTTTCTGGTACAAGAAATGAATACCGCATTGTAAAGCAGGAAAATTATATGCTGCACGATGGTATCCATGAAGGGATTGTTTCAGAAACAGACTGGGAGCTGGCACATCAAAAACGGGAAAAAACAGGTGTGAAATATGAAAAGACACATAGTCTCGATCATGAGCATATTTTATCCGGAATATTGAGATGCCCATTATGTGGAAGTGGTATGTATGGAAACGTGAACCGAAAGAAAAAGAAAGACGGAACTTTATATAAGGATTATTTCTATTATGCCTGCAAACATCGTCGCCTGGTAGATGGTCATAAATGTGGATATCGTAAACAATGGAGTGAGGAGAAGATTAACAATGCAGTGGAAGAAGTTATTCGGAAGCTGGTGAAGAATCCTAAATTTGAAGAAGCAATTTTGAATAAAATCGGTTCAAGAATAGATACAGAAGAAATAGAAAAAGAGATTGAAAGACTGGAAAAACAGCACAGGCAGCTGACCGGAGCAAAAGGAAGACTTGGACAGCAGATGGACAGTCTGGATATCATGGATAAATTTTATGAGAAGAAATATCAGGATATGGAGACAAGGTTATACCGTTTGTATGATGAGATTGAAGGCGTGGAGAACAGTATAGAGGAAGTCAAGAACCGCCTGCTGAATATCCGGCAACAGAAAATATCAGAAGAAAACGTCTATCAATTTCTTTTATATTTTGATAAACTATATGATAAGTTCACCGACCTGGAGAAGAAAGAATTTCTTAACAGCTTTGTGGAACAGGTGGACATTTACGAGCAGGAGCAGCCGGATGGCAGATTCCTGAAGCACATAAAGTTCCGTTTTCCGGTGTATTTTGGAGACAGGGAAACACAGGAACTTTGTTGGGACAACGAAAGTACCGTTGAGACTTGTGTTTTATTGTCCAAACTAGGATAAAAGCTGGCAGATTGGTAAATGGTATTCGTAATATTGCAGAAGAGATTGTGTTAAAAGAATTGGTGTATATCTAAAGCGTGGAAAGCTCCTTCGGGAGTTTTTGGCTGTTTATAAGATAAATTCTGTCGGAGATTTATTATAAAACATTACTTTACAAGAAGGATAAAAAAGCATATAATTCTTTTATAATATATTTAATAAAAGAGGGTAAGAAAACGGAAAATAAAGATAAAAAAAATATAACAAGAAAAAAAATAATTAATTATGTGCTAAACAATCATGTTACATCCAAGGCGGGAATCGCAAAAGAGTTAAACTTGAGTATGCCGACTGTGTTAGCAAATGTGAATGACTTGTTAGAAAAAAGGGTGTTGGAAGAAACTGGGGAATATGCCTCAACCGGTGGAAGGAAGGCAAAAAGTATAGGGATTAATAAGTCATACTGTCATGCAATGGGAATTTTGATTACAGCGAATCATATAGAAATGGTATTAGTAAATCTTGGAGATGAGATTATAAAAAAAGATCGCATCCGTTTAAAATTTACGGCAGAATTATCCTATTGTACAGAGGTGGCACAAAAGGTCAAAACTTTTCTTGAAGGCGAAGCAGCGAAGGACACGCTACTTGGGATTGGAGTGGCGATTCCAGGAATTATTGATCAGAAAGAACGGATTGTTTTAAAATCCCATGCTTTAGGTATAGAGAATTATAGTCTGCGCTTTTTAGAGCAGGCGCTAGAAATTCCAGTATATTTTGAAAACGATGCTAATGCTGCAATGCTTGCAGAAAAAAAGCAAAAGTATCCAAATGCGATATATCTGTCTTTGAACCACACCTTAGGAGGTGCATTCTGCATAGATGGAAAGCTGTTTCGAGGGCAAAACCAGAAAGCAGGGGAGTTTGGTCACATGATACTCGTTCCCGGTGGAAGAAAGTGTTATTGTGGTAAATCGGGATGTGCAGATGCATATTGTGCTGCAAGTGTACTGACACAAGATAACAGGCAGTCACTGGATGCATTTATGGAAAAAATTGAAAGTGGTAATGAAAAAATTTTGCAGACATGGAATGAGTATCTGGATCATCTTGCTGTTTTGATATCAAATCTGCGGATGGCATATGATATGGATATCATACTAGGAGGTGATGTGGGAGGTGTATTGTCAGATTATATGATACCACTGGGAGAAAAAGTGATGGCATATAATGGCTTTGAGCATGATGTTTCATACTTGAAAAATTGTTCGTATAAGAAAGAAGCGTCGGCTGTTGGAGCCGCGAAATACTTTTTTACAAAACATATGGTAGAATTGTAAATTTTTTGAACGAAGATAAGCAGTACACCGCATCTGGTGCGTAGGGTAAGGGGATGTTTAGTCTGTTGGAGTTAAAAGCTCCCACTGACAGGTTGCAAAGCGAATCCGGATGTCCGCTTTATATGTGTGAAAAACGAGAAGTTGTGTAAAATTAAAAAAAGATATTATAGTAAAAAACGGAAAGAAAACAGTAACTACGGTTTTCTTTCCGTTTTTTTGCGTGTTAATTGTGAAAAATATACAAAAAATGTGTTTTGAAATTATGAAATATATAAAAATATGAAAAAACATATTGACAAATCGTGTTTGTATGGTAATAATATAATTACTTTGATAAAACATTTTATAAAACATAAAACAAAACAACATGAAAGGGAGGAAACAATTATGTTACAGCAGGTAATGACAAATCCAGGAGAAATTATTTTCAGAGAGGTTCCGGTTCCGGAGGTAAAGGAAAATCAGGTGTTGGTAAAGATTATGAATATTGGTGTTTGTGGATCAGATATTCATGTTTATCATGGAAAACATCCGTTTACAAAATATCCGGTAACACAGGGGCATGAGGTTTCCGGTGAGATTACAGAACTTGGAAAAAATGTCACAGAGTTTCATGTGGGACAGAAGGTGACGATAGAGCCTCAGGTATATTGTGGACATTGCTATCCATGTCGTCATGGAAAGTATAATCTCTGTGAGGAATTAAAAGTAATGGGATTTCAGACGACAGGAACAGCATCTGAGTATTTTGCAGCGGATGCATCTAAAGTAACACCTATTCCAGAAGATATGTCCTATGAAGAAGGAGCTATGATCGAACCTCTTGCTGTGGCAGTTCATGGTGTAAAACAGATAGGTGATGTGGCTGGCATGAATATTGCAGTCCTTGGCGCAGGACCGATCGGAAATCTCGTGGCACAGGCAGCAAAAGGAATGGGGGCAGCGAAAGTGATGATCACAGATATCAGTGATCTTAGACTGGCAAAGGCAAAAGAATGTGGAATTGATGTGTGTGTGAATACCAAAAATAAAGACTTCGGTGAGGCAATGATCGAAGCATTTGGACCGGACAAGGCGGATGTGATCTACGACTGTGCCGGAAACAATATCACAATGGGACAGGCAATTAAATATGCAAGAAAAGGAAGCACGATTGTACTGGTGGCTGTTTTTGCAGGAATGGCAGAAGTAGATCTTGCAGTGGCAAATGACCACGAACTTGACATTAAGAGCACGATGATGTACCGCCATGATGATTACATAGATGGAATCAGATTGGTAAATGAGGGCAAAGTTCATTTGAAACCGCTCATCTCAAAGACATTTGCTTTTAAAGATTATCTGAAAGCATACCAGTATATTGATGATAACCGCGAGACAACGATGAAAGTAATTATCAACGTCAGTGAAAAGTAAGGAGTTCGTATGGAAAATAAATATGGAATTGTCGGAGTTGCCCATGTCGGGCTTCCGACAAACGATTTACAGAAAACAGTTGAGTTTTATAAGAGTCTTGGATTTGAAGTGATTATGCAGTCTTATAATGAAAAAGCAGGGGAAAAAGTGGCATTTTTACAGATAAAAAATTACTGTATAGAGACTTTTGAAAATGGGCAGGCGGCAATGTCAGACGGTGCATACCAACATGTTGCACTTGATGTGGAAGACATTGAAAGTATGTATCAGAAAATCTGCAATGAAAAATACACAATTATTACAGACGGAATCGAAGAACTACCATTTTGGGAAAATGGTGTGAAGTTTTTTATGATTAAGGGACCAAATGAGGAAAGAATAGAATTCTGTCAGAAACTCTGATAAAAATAGGAGGGACATATGGGAAGCGAAAACAAAAATGGAAAAGTACCGCTGATCAGTAAGATTGCATATGGGTTTGGTGATGTTGGATGTAATTTCAGCTGGATGTTCGTCAGTAATTTTCTGATGATATTTTATACAGACGTGTTCGGAATCAGTATGGCGGCTGTGTCAGCACTTATGCTTTTTTCAAGATTCTGGGATGCAATCAATGATCCAATCGTCGGGGGACTTACGGATAAAACAAAATCGAGATGGGGACGGTACCGTCCATGGCTGTTAGTAGCGGCACCAATTACAGCGATTCTTCTTGTTATGACATTCTGGGCAAGACCCGACTGGTCGCAGAATGGAAAGATCATTTATATGGTAATTACATATTGTCTGCTGGTTTTGGGGTATACCTGTGTGAATATTCCATATGGAACCTTGTGTGGTGCTATGACACAGGATATTGATGAACGTGCAAAAATAAATACATCCCGTTCGGTTGCAGCGATGATTGCAATTGGTGTGTTAAATATTATTACAGTTCCACTGCTCAGCAAATTCGGCAGTCATAGTGCAAAGACAGGATATCTGACGGTTGCGGTCATATATGGATGTATTTTTACAGCCTGTCATTTCTTCTGCTTTGCGAAGACGAAAGAGGCAGTGATTACTCCGGAAAAAGAAAAAATTTCTGTAAAGATACAGTTGAAAGCAGTCATGCAGAACAGACCATATCTTCTTGCATTGGCAGGACAGATATTATTTGGATTTACATTATATGGTAGAAACGCAGATATTCTGTATTATTTTACATATGTGGAAGGGAATGCCTCCTACTACACAACTTATTCAATGTGCATCATTATTCCTTCTATCATCGGGGCAGCCTGTTTTCAACCATTATTCCGCAAGTTGAATAACAAAGGAAGAACAGCATCTCTCTTTGCTTTATTTACAGGAATTTCCATGTTGTCTATGTTTTTCTTCAATGCCAAAGAATCACCGGCTATTTTTTATGCATTATCTGGTCTCACACAGTTTTTTTTCTCTGGATTTAATACCGCAATCTATGCAATTATTCCAGACTGTGTGGAATATGGGGAGTGGAAAACCGGACTTAGAAATGATGGTTTTCAGTATGCATTTATTTCACTTGGAAATAAAATCGGAATGGCAGTTGGAACAGCACTTTTAGCAGGATTACTTGGAAAATATGGTTATATCGCAAATCAGACACAAAATGCAATTGTACTTTCAATTATGAAACATGCATTTACGACGATTCCAGGTGTACTGTGGATTGTGACTGCGGTTGTATTATTTTTTTACCGGTTAAATAAAAAACGTTATAACGAGATTGTGGAGGAACTGAAAAATGGAAGAAAAAGTTGATATCGTGGCATTGGGTGAATTGTTGATTGATTTTACGGAAGCAGGACATAGTCAGGATGGGAGAAAATTGTTCGAACAGAATCCCGGCGGTGCTCCGGCAAATCTTCTAACCGTTGCAAGCCACTTTGGGTATCGCACATCTTTTATTGGAAAAGTTGGAAACGATATGCATGGTAAATTTTTAAAGAAGACATTGCAAAAGGAAGGAATCAATACAGATGCTATTGTTGAAGACTCGGGTTATTTTACAACGTTGGCATTTGTGGAAATCGGTGAAAATGGAGAACGGAATTTTTCTTTTGCAAGAAAACCGGGTGCAGATACACAGTTAAAAAAAGAAGAACTGGATCAGACATTAATTTCAGGTTGTAGAATTTTTCATTTTGGATCATTATCGTTGACAGATGAACCGGCAGAAAGTACAACGATTGAAGCGGTAAAAATGGCAAAAGCAGCGGGTGCACTTATTTCCTATGATCCAAATTATCGCCCGTCTCTTTGGAAGAACAAAGAGCATGCAGTGAAAAAAATGAGATCTGTCATAGAATTGGTAGATGTCATGAAGGTATCGGATGAAGAGAGTACTCTGTTGACAGAGGCGAAAAGTTATGAGCAGGCTGCAGATCAACTCCTTGCTATGGGACCAAAGCTGGTTGCCATTACATTGGGAGAACAGGGCGTTCTTATGGCAACAAAAAGCAGAAAAGAAATCATCAAAGCATTTCAGATACATGCGGTCGACACGACTGGGGCAGGTGATTCATTTTGGGGAGGCGTATTATGCAGTCTCCTTTCTATGAATAAGAATGTTGAAAAAATGGAATGGGAAGAAATCAAAAAGTGTGCTGTTTTGGGAAATGCAGTTGCTGGATTATGTGTGCAAAAGAGAGGTGGAATCCCTGCGATTCCGACGAAAGAGGCAGTGTTTGAATTTATGTTCAAAAAGCTTATCAGATGTTTGTAGACAATCTGAAGAAAAGTGCAACAACAAGAGCGTGCATATTTGCAAGCTTTTTTGAAAACTGTCGTTTGGTAAAATCTATTCTATTTTTAAAAGCTTTGCGATAAAATATGTTCTGTGAATCATTCACAGTATTGTATTTTGAGGAGGCTTCATTCATGGTGAGTGAAGTCTCTTTTATTTTGCACTGTATAATGGAAAAAGTTTTGGTTGAACAGCAGTTGGAATAGTGAACGCATGCGTTCACATTTTATAACTAAGAAGTAATGGATTGGAAAGAAAATAATCAAGAACTTATTGTAGTATTATTAACCTTTGATACAGACGAAAAAGGTGGAGATGGTGGGGTCAATCCTAATGCTACATATACCAACTGGCAGTGGCATTTAGTGAAAACAAAAGATAAAAAGAATTGGGAAATAATCAGTTGGGGTTATTAATCGATTCCGGTTTGATGAATTCATGTGGCTTTTGAAATGGTAAAGTGATTTTATTTTACTTATTCCGGAGCGTGGTATATACTAATAGGTAGAGTAAGTAACGCACAGATGTGACAAAATTGTCTTTTTAAATATAGACAGCCTTGTGAGGGGAACGCTGTACGGTTAGGATACTGCATAAAAAGCAGGAAAGAACAACGAAAAACGGAGGAATCAAAATGAAATTTCAAAAGCTTGGCAACACGGACATCGATGTTTCTGTGGTTGCATTAGGTACTTGGGGACTTGGCGGCGGAAGTGTCTGGACAGACGGAGATTCTACAGTTGAGGACGCGAAGCGCCTGCTTGATATTTGTTATGAACATGGCGTGAATTACATCGATACCGCACCGGTATATGGTACAGGAGTAAGTGAGGAACTGCTTGGTAAGGCACTGAAAGGCAGAAGAAATGATTTTGTTTTGCAGACCAAATGCTCACTGAACTGGAGAAATGAGGGTGGTAATTTCCATTACGAACGAGACGGTTATACCGTTAACAATGACACCCGCGCATCAGCAGTGAAAAAGGACGTGGAAGACTCTCTGCGCAGAATGGGAACCGATTATCTGGATTCTGTTATCGTACATTATGTCTGCGGTAGCTTTCCGGTGGAGGAAACGGTTGGAGCTTTGGAGAATCTGGTTCGTGAAGGAAAGATCCGCACCTATGGACTTTCTAACAGTCAGCCGGCAGATCTGTCTGCATATCAGGAAGCCGGCGGAAACGTATCTGTTGTGCAGGAATTTTTCAGTATTCTCTCTCCTTTCCATGGCAGAGAATATTTTGATCTGTGTAAAAAGTATAACACAGTATTTCAGACCTATGGTGTGTTGGAGGAAGGATTTTTAACTTCTCCTGCCTTTATGGAACGTGAATTTGCAAAAACCGATATCCGATCCAGAATACCTTGGAAAGATCCGGAGAAAAAAGAAGGACTTCGCAGGGCTTTTGAAATCTGGAAACCACTTTGTGAGGAATATCATTGCAGTTTTGCAACTCTGGTAGAAGCCTGGGCATTATCTCAGTACGACCGGATGAGTCTTCTGGTTGGAATGCGAAAAGCTTCCAGTGTAGAAGATACTGTAAAGTGCTTGGATATTAGGTTGCGTGCCGAGGACATCAAATGTATGGAGGAAGCAGTAAAGACAATTCAGGTTGCGGTTCTGGACAAATAGAAAACTGAAAAGGTGGAAAGGATCGGGAGCTTGTATCCGATCCTTTCTTTATCCGAGAATAGATAGCATGAAAGGAAAATAAGTATGAAAGAACCTATGATGGCAGACAGCCATGAAATCACAGTTAGAAACTATAAGCAACCGATGCGAAATCGTCTGATCATGATGCTGATCTGCATTGGGATTGCTCTTGCATCATTTTTTGTTGTTTCCAAATGGGCAACTTCTGTCGAATCGTACCGTTGGGTTATCAAAACGCTGAATGGATTGCAGAAAAAAGCACTTGGGCTTTCCGGAACAGCAACCGCTCTTGCAACAGGTGCTGCAGCAATACCGGGAGAAGCCGCAACTCCGATCGCCAATAAGCTGGCAGATGTCGCAGGCTATATGGTGATCGTTTATGCAGTGATCATTGTTGAAAAATATTTACTGACTATCACCGGGTATATTGCATTTAAAATCTTATTTCCTATCGGATGCGTGCTTCTGGCAGCAGGCAACTTTTTGAAAAACGGATGGAAAGAATTTATCTACAGAATCGGAATCAAGAGTATCATTCTGGGTGTTCTTTTGTGGGGACTGGTTCCTACCAGTGCATGGGTGACGAATATGGTAAATGAAACCTATGCAAAGTCCTATGAAGCTGATTTTACACTGGAAGATACGGAAGAATTATTAGATGAGGGAGATACCTCTGCAAACGCAGACAAGAAGGATGAAGCACAAGAAACGAAAGATAAAAAGTTTTCTCTCAGTGAATTTCTTAATAATGCGAAGAATAAGGTTGATGATGCGATTGATGCGGTAGGTGAAGTCGCTACAGAAAAACTCTCTGCTTTTGAGGATGGATTAAACAGAATTATAGAGGGCGTGGCAGTGCTGCTTGTGACAACCTGTGCCATTCCGGTTCTGGTCATGTTATCATTTACCTGGATTCTGAAGGGAATAATGGGTTTAAAAATTCCATCTATTACTCTTCAGTCAGTGCCAAGGGTTTCTGAAAGGAAAAGAAAGAAAACGGAAGAGAATTAATTTTAAATTTTACCGAAGGAGAGGAATGAGATGACAAAAGATCTGACAACCGGGAAAATCATGCCGATTCTTGTGAATTTCACTGTGCCGCTTGTTTTGGGAAATTTGTTTCAGCTGACTTATAATGCGGTGGACAGCATCATCGTAGGGCATTTTGTGGGGAAAGAAGCGCTGGCGGCAGTTGGTATCTGTAATCCGATCAGTACGCTTATGATACTGTTTTTAAATGGATTATGTATGGGGGCAAGTATCCTCATGGGAATTCAGTATGGGGCAAAGGATTATAAGACTTTGCACAGGCAGATCAGTACAACCATGTTGTCGGGAGTAGTTTTTTCTTTTTTTCTGACTTTATTTTGCGTGGTATTTGCTGTACCGATCCTGCATCTGTTGCAGGTAGATGCATCGATTATGGAGATGACGCGGCAGTATTTACGGATTATTTTTCTGGGATTAATGTTTACCTTTTTGTATAACTTTTTTTCCAGTACCTTAAGAGCTTTGGGAGACAGTGCATCGCCTTTGTATTTCTTAATTATCAGTGCAGTCCTGAATATATTCGGAGATCTGTTTTTTGTCATTGTACTAAAGGCAGGAAGCAATGGATGCGCCATTTCCACAGTGCTTAGTGAGGCACTGTGCTGCCTGTTCTGTATTATTTATATACAGAAAAAAGTACCGATTCTTCGTCTGGGTAAGAAATGGCTGGTATTCGATTCACGTTTGCTGAAGAAAACAATTGCTTACGGATGGGCATCCGCCATGCAGCAGGCCACCGTGCAAATGGGAAAAATTGCGATCCAGGCGCTGGTTAATACGATGGGAGTTTCCGTGGCTGCAGCTTTTGCGGTGGTCAATCGGATTGATGACTTTGCAATTACACCGGAACAGAATATTGCCCATGCCATGACGGCACTTATGGCGCAGAATAAGGGAGCCGGAAAAAATGACCGCATGCGGGAGGGATTTCGTTGTGGGATGATTCTGGAAATTGTTTATGGAGCAGCTGTTATGGTGATCTGCCAGGTATTTGCCGGAGAACTAATGGCACTTTTCGTAAAAGATGAGGAAGTAATAGGACATGGTGTCATTTATCTGCATCTGATTGCTGTGATGTATATTCTTCCGGCCGTTACGAATGCAATTCAAGGGTTCTTCCGTGGAATCGGAGACCTGAAGGTGACACTGATGAGCAGTTTTACCAATATGGCAGTCCGAGTCATTGCAGCAGCACCTATGATTTTGTTGTGGAACTTTGGAATTGAAGCGTTGCCATATTCCTATCTGGCAGGCTGGGTTGCCATGCTTTTGGTAGAAACGCCTTTGATGATTCGGATTTATCGTAAAAAATAACAGGATTTAAAGAAAATATAAAATCGCTCAGGGAATGAGCTTATACAGAATCCAGTTCTAATCTTTTTATAAAAGCCAGCGGTGTCATATGGTATTTTGCTTTGAATGCTCTGTAAAAATAAGAAAGATTATGAAAGCCAACAGATAAAGATACCTCTAATATGGAGGTGTTACCGTGTTCAAATAACTCTACCGCTTTTTCCAGTCTGATATTGTTAATATACTGAATGCAGGTCATATTCATGTGTTTTTTGAAAAAGCGCATAAAATGATACTCGCTGAAATAACATAGCTTTGCAAGTTCAGAAACCGACAGAGCTTCTGCATAATGCAGATCAATATGATCAAGTACAATTTTTAATTTGTCGGAAGAGTCTGATTCCGTGGAGAATCTTGTGCTACTGTACTGGAGCAGAAGAAAAAGTGTCTGCAGCAGATAAGATTTTATGGCGAGTTCATATCCAAACATCCGGGTATCGTAAAGGGAGGCAAGCTGTGCAAAAGACTTGCAAAGAGAATCATATGCAGGATGATCCGCGGTAATGAGACAGGGTAAAGATAATTCGTGGTTTACCATGGGCGTAAGGTAGCGGGTAGAACAGATGTCTGCAGTATTTCCTCCCAAAAGATTCATATGGAATACATAGGTTTCCGAACAGAAGTCCTGACTGCTTTTCAGGATAATGGAATGCAGCAGCAGGGGAGGAATAAACAGGATATCCCCGGTACTTGCTTCATATTCAACTAAATCGATCTGGTAGACACAGGAACCTTTTGTTATAAGGGTAAGCTCTGCTTCCTCGTGCCAGTGCATTGTTATGACAGGTGCTTCTTTTGTCAGCTTTGTAATATACTTCTGGATTGGAAAATAAACTTCTCCATGTTTGATATTTTCTTTTTGCTCCGGTATAAGTGAATGTGGCGTTTTCATTTTTTGTCCTCTCCATAATAGCAGTATTGTGTTATATAATGAAAAAATAATGCAAGATTTGTCAAAAATAAGATCTTATAATAGCAGTATAATACAGCCAAAGCAATAACGCAATGGCGAACAAATACTAAGATTATAGATGAAAGAGGTTGATAAAAATGGGAAAAAAGTGGTGGCATGACAAAGTAGCGTATCAGATTTACCCAAAGAGTTTTCTGGATACAAATGGAGACGGAATCGGAGATCTGAGAGGAATTATTTCTAAACTGGATTATCTGAAAAAATTAGGAATCGATATTATTTGGTTATCACCTATTTATAAATCACCATTTGTAGACCAGGGATATGATATTGCGGATTACTATGCAATTGCAGAAGAATTCGGAACAATGGAAGAATTTGATGAACTGCTGGCAGAAGCAAAAAAACGAGACATGCATATTATTATGGATCTGGTTATTAATCATTGCTCCGATAAACATGAGTGGTTTCAGAAAGCACTTGCTGATCCAGATGGAGCGTTTGCGGATTATTTTTATTTCCGCAAGGGAAAAAACGGCAATCCACCGAGCAATTACCGTTCCTATTTTGGAGGAAGCTGTTGGGAAAAGGTACCGGGAACGGACAAATATTATTTTCACATGTTTGCAAAGGAACAGCCGGATCTGAATTGGGAAAATCCGAAGTTACGGCAGGAACTGTACAAAATGATCAACTGGTGGCTGGAAAAAGGTCTCTCCGGTTTTCGAATCGATGCGATCATAAACATTAAGAAGGATCTGAACTTTCCTGATTTTGCACCGGATGGGAAAGATGGTCTGGCAAGCTGCTGGAAGATGGTTGAAAGTGTAGACGGAGTAGGGGAGCTGTTGGAAGATCTGAAAAAATCAACTTTTGAAAAGTATGATGCCTTTACAGTCGGAGAAGTATTTAACATGAAACCGGATGAATTACCGGAATTTATTGGAGAAACCGGTCATTTTTCAACGATATTTGATTTTAGCGCCCATACGCTCACTGATGGAGAACATGGATGGTATGATGCTCCGAAGCTGGAATTTGCGAAATGGAGAGCTGCGATCATTCAGGCACAATTAGAAACACAGAAGTATGGCTTTAAGGCGAATATCATTGAAAATCACGATGAGCCAAGAGGGGCATCCAGATTTTTGCCATCTTATGCTCAGACACCGGACGGAATCAAGATGCTTGGTACCATAAGCCTTCTCCTCAGAGGAATTCCTTTCATTTACCAGGGGCAGGAAATCGGTATGAGAAATGCCAAATGGAACAGCATGGAGGAATTTGATGATATCAGTACAAAAGACCAGTATCATACTGCCCGTGAAGCGGGATTATCTGATCAGGAAGCATTGGAAGTATGCAGCCGTATGAGCCGTGACAATGCAAGAACACCAATGCAATGGACGAACGGGGAAAATGGCGGTTTTACAAAAGGAACTCCATGGTTAAAGGTAAATCCTTTATTTAAAGACGTGAATGTGGAAGCTCAGGAACAGGATCCGGATTCAGTTTTGAATTATTATCGCAAACTGGTTGCACTGCGTAAATCGGATGAACTGAAAGAAGTATTTACCTATGGAAAATTTCTTCCGGAATATGAAAATGTGGACGGAGTCATGGCATTTTACCGTAAAGATGAATCCAAGTGCATTCTTGTGGCTGCTAATTTCGGAAAGGATGCTGCAACAATCAAACTGAAGAGCGAAATCGAAAAAGTATGGTTATCGAACCGTATAGATGGAACGGTAGATTGTGAAAAGGATTCATTGAATTTACGGAGCTGTGAAGTGGTTGTTCTGGAGCTGGAAAACCACAAGTAACTAACTATATAACTCCCGGATCTCTTTTTGAATCAGACGTCCAGCTGCTTTTGAAAGCTGATCAATCTGGCGGATCCTGGTAAATTCTTTTCCGTAAATCTGTTTAGCATTTGTCACTTCGCCATCGTTTCCCATAAAGACGGCGGATACATGAATTCCGTTTTTGCGAAGCGCTCTTACCTCTGCTGCAGTATCCTTGATGGCAGCATGTTCTTCGTAAGCAGATCCGAAAGGAGCATTTGATGTCGGATATTTGATTTTTGATTTGATTGCCGCTATCATTATCTCCTTTGGATGTTACACTCCGGTAACACTATTCAGTAAAACAAAACCAAAAGTAGATTACTGATGATTCTGAAGACATGTGCGTATATGTGGATCATTGCTATGGGGCTTCAGCTTTTATTTTAGAAATATGATAAATCAGGGATTGACCTTGCTGGATTATATGCAGCAGATCAATCCCTGCTTCTATTTAACAAAACGGTATCCAATCCAGCCAGATTCTGCTATACTGTATAAGAAAATCAAATAGAAAGGATGGAACGTATGATCACATTAAATGACTATTTATATTCAGGTGATACGATTTTTCGGATTTTAAGAAATTATACAGTGGATCTGAAGAAAGAAGCAAAGAAGAATCACAATGAAATAGATCTCATCCATTCCAATTTCCTGATCCAGTTCAGGGAACTGCTTGAACACAATGATTTCCTTACTGCACAGTCGCAGAAAATCAGGGATTTTTATAAATACATGGTACAGGAATATCCTCTGCTTGCTTTTACTTTTAAAGGAAGGATCAAGTCCCTGATCCGCGCAGAGGAAAAATTCAACGGGTATATTGTAGAATATATTTATGATTATTATGAAAAACATCATACCTATCCGCCGGTGCCTGATCTAAGGGAAAAACTGAGCTGCTTTCGGGATATTATCGCATACCGTCTGGTAATTTCTCTTCCAAAATGCCATATCAGGGATGACAAACTGCGAGAAGAAGAGGAAATCAAGTATTTATACAGGATCGCGAATGTTCTTCCGGGGTTTCTGGAGGAAAGAGGATTTACGGCAGAATCTGCAAAAGGGGTGCTTGAAAGTACATCTCCTTTTATGGATGAGGCGGTGAAACCTTATTATCGGGATTATATTTCCAATGGAAGCGGAGGCAGCTATCAATCACTCCACATCACGTTTTATGATAACTGTTCGAGAAGTTACATGGAAGTACAACTGCGGACAAAGAAGATGGATGATATAGCGGAGATTGGAGCGGCAAATCACCAGGCCTACGAGAAGGAACAGGAAAGAGTCAGGGCAAGAAGAGAAGCTATTCCGGAAGGAGAATGCATTTATTTTGATGAGGCATACGAAAGAGGAATGCGGCTTCTGGGGTTGGAACTGAAGGATCTGGAAGTCAATATGTTTGCTGCGGCAAATAATAGTCTCATCAATGACGGATGCGGATTATACAGGGGGAGACTGATCCTGCCGTATGAACATTTATCAAGATTCCAGACGGATCTGAATGATTAAAAGGATTATAATAAGAATGAATACATCAGATACAAAAAAAGCATATTACCATCTCCAGGTCAGAGAAGAGTTGTATCTGGATAATATGCCGGATCTCTTTTGAGAAAAGAATAAAAAAAGAAGAGAGGTAAAAAATGGAAGAAAAGAAAAAACAGACAGAACCGGAAGCCTGTAAAGTGGCAAAAAAATGCGGAGGATGCCAGTATCAGGGAGTGCCATATAAGGAGCAGCTGAAAAAGAAGCAGAAAATGGTGAACGCTCTGTTGTCAAAATACGGAAAAGTAGAACCGATCATCGGAATGGAGAATCCGTATTATTACAGAAATAAAGTACACGCCGTATTCGACAGAGACCGAAAGGGAAATATCGTATCCGGAACCTATGAAGCGAAGACACACCGGGTCGTTCCTGTTGAAAACTGTCTGATCGAAGACAAAAAGAGTCAGGAGATCATCCGGACGATCCGGGGACTTTTGAAATCTTTTAAGATCAAAACCTACGATGAAGATACAGGATATGGCTTGTTCCGTCATGTGCTGATCAGAAGAGGGTTTAAAAGCGGAGAGATTATGGTGGTTCTGGTGCTTGGATCACCAATCCTTCCATCGTCTAATAATTTCGTAAAAGCACTCAGAAAAGAGCATCCGGAGATTACAACGGTTGTCCTTAATATTAACGACAGAAAGACCAGTATGATCCTTGGGGAGAGAGAAAAAGTGTTATATGGGAAAGGATTTATCCGGGATGAACTCTGCGGGTGTACTTTCCGGATTTCACCAAAGTCCTTCTATCAAGTAAATCCGGTGCAGACGGAGATCCTTTATCAGAAAGCGATTGAATTTGCACATCTGACAGGGAAAGAAAGCGTGATCGATGCATATTGCGGAATCGGAACGATCGGTCTGATCGCATCGGGACATGCAAAAGAAGTAGTCGGTGTGGAACTTAATAAGGATGCCGTGAAGGATGCAATATTAAATGCAAAAGAGAATCAGATCCGGAATGTGAGATTTTTCCAGGGAGATGCCGGGGAGTTTATGGAGGCGATGGCAGCAGAGGGAAATAGTATGGATGTGCTGTTTATGGATCCGCCGAGAGCCGGAAGTGATGAAAAATTTATGGCATCTGCAGTGAAGATGGGACCGGAGAAGATCGTGTACATTTCCTGCAATCCGGAGACACTGGCAAGAGATCTGAAGTATCTGACAAAAAAAGGATATCAGGTAAAAAAGATACAGCCGGTGGAAATGTTTGCGTTTACGGAGCACGTTGAAACCGTCGTACTCTTATCGCGATAACAAAAAGATTGATGAAAAAAAGCAGAATAAGCGTTCTGCTTTTTTGTTTTTAGTCAAATGTCAACATTTAACAATTTGTTAAAAATGCACAAATTGTAGACTGTTAACAATCTGAATGTGTGTGAACGAAAAACAGATATCGTCCATATATGTAGTAAAATCCGTCCATGAAAGACTTGCTTTTTTGTATACAATAAAAATACGTCGTATTTAACAAAAATGCACAAAAACGAAAACGACAATAGATGTTTAATTGGTAAAATGTTATAATTGTCTTAACACAAAGTTTACATTTATGGAGGAATGCAAAATGAAAAAGAGAATGATAGCCCTCATGCTGGCTGGTATCATGGTATTCTCAGCCACAGCCTGTGGCGGTGGAGGAGCTTCCAGCAAGAACCAGAATAATCAGGATGATGGTGAAAGCAAACAGGTTGGAGTTGAGGTAACCGAAGATATGCAGAGTGCACCGCCGGAAGATGCACCTGTAGGAGGACAGGTTGTAGTTGCAATTTCACCAGGTACCTTATCACCGGATATGTACGGCGGATGGACAAATAGTGCAACGAACTCTGGATTTATCGGACTGATGAGTGGTTACGCCCTCGCTGATTACAATCGTGATTATGTTCTTGATTGGGACCCGGTTGTTGTTAAAGATCACGAAGTAATCGAAAACGATGACGGAAGCAAGACATACCGTTTTGAAATCAATGATAACCTGAAATGGAGTGACGGTTCTCCGATCACAGCAAAAGATTATGTATTCAGTCTTCTGCTTCATTCTTCTCCGGAATTTGCAGCCTGTGAAGGTGATGCAACATACGGATGGGCTTTAGTTGGATACAACGATCATGTACAGGGAACAACAAAAGAATTCGCAGGTGTTAACCTTCTTGGGGATTACGAATTTTCTATGACAATCAGTGCAGATCAGCTTCCGAACTACTATGAGATGGCAAATGTTGCCTATGGACCGGAACCGCTTGCAGCAATCGCTCCGGGATGCGACGTGAAGGATGATGGAAACGGAGCATACCTCACAGACGGATTTACAGAAGATCTCATCAGAGAAACCTTACTTGATCCGGATAAAGGATTCCGTTACAAAGCACCGGTTGTATGTGGACCTTACAAATTAAAGAGTGTTGACCTTACAACTGAAACTGTTGAACTTGAAATCAACGAAGAATACCTTGGAACATATGATGGAACAAAACCACATATCCAGACAATTATTTCCAAACCGGTTGCAGATGAAACAATCCGTGACGAATTTGAAAAAGGAACAATTGATTTCTACTCAGCAGGTACAGGAGAAAAGATCGAAGCTGCTTTAACAAAAGTAGAAGAAGGAAAATTAGATGCAAACTATGGTCTTGTACCGGGAACACGTATCAACGAGATGCGTTATATGTGTGACTTTGGACCGACACAGTTTGAAGAAGTAAGACGTGCAATCGCTTATATCGTAGACCGTGATGAAATCAACAAACAGTTAACAGGCGGATACGGTACAGTGGTAGATTGTTATGCAACAGATGCTACAACAGATTTTGCAGCAATCAAAGATGATATTGAATCTGAACTGATTCACTACTCATATGACCTTGATAAAGCAAAACAGGAACTCATCGATGGTGGTTGGACACTGAACGAAAAAGGTGAAGAGTACAAAGAAGGTACAGACAAATACCGTTATAAAGAAGTAGATGGTGAATTGATGAAATTAAAAGTTGAAGTAGCATGCTGCGAAGATGACTACTCAAAACTTTACAACACAGTAATCCCACCGGAAGCAGAAAAGATCGGTATGGAATACAAATACACATCTATGGACTTTGCACTTATGATCAACCATTTGAATCGCCAGGGTATCGATGAACCAGAATATAACATTTTCTACAGTAGTATCGGAATTCCGGAAATTCTCTTCTACTGGAACTGTTTCGATGACGATCCGAGTTTAATGGGAAGCTGGAATGTTAACTACATTTCCGATCCGGAATTAAAAGCAATCGGTAAAGAGATGCAGAAAGTTGATTCTGAAGACATTGACGGATTCAGAAAATTATATGGAGAATTCCAGCTGGCATACAACAAAAAACTTCCAAGTCTTCCAATGGGATCAGGAGTTTCTTATATGTTCTTCAATCCGAAGCTTAAGAATTTCGTTCCTAGAGCTCATGTGGGATGGGGAGCAATGGTATTAGATGCATACTTTGAAGAATAAGCATAAAGGATTCATCAGAATAGATCAATTCTATTAACTTTTGATATGCATGACAAAACAGGGAGGACAGAACAAAGGGAAATGTTCTGTCTTCCCGTATCTTTTCTTTATACGAAAACAAAATTATGGTAATGGTTCGGACAGAATCACATGTCATGAATAATTCAGGAATAACTATTTCATCCAGAAGGAGAAAACTACATTATGGCAAAATACATATTGAAAAGACTTGGTTATATTATTATAGTATTCTTCCTGCTTTCCATCTTACTGTTTGGTATTTTCAAAATGGTACCTGGTGACCCTGCCAGACTTATGGTCGAGGGACAAAAGCAGAGTGTTTCACCGGAACAGTATGAGATGCTTTATCAACAGGCAAGAGTACGTCTCGGACTTGATAAACCGATTCCGGTTCAGTATTTAAGCTGGATGGGAAATATCTTACAGGGAGATTTCGGTTACTCTACCGTATATCGTATTCCGGTTAAAGAACTGATCGGACCTCCGATGAAAAATACAATCGCCTTGAACGTTGTATATTATATTTTCCTTTTCGCAATCGGAATTCCGCTGGGAATCAAATGTGCGGTAAAAAAAGACACGGTGTTTGATACATCACTCCAGGTAGCAACTATGATCGGTATCAGTATTCCTTCATTTATTTCGGCGCTGATCTTTATCTACCTGTTTGCAATTAAAATTCCGATCTTTCCAATCAGTGGAATGGTCACAACGGGTGCAAATTTTACAGGCTTCCGTGCATTCTTAGATTATTTATATCATATGGCACTTCCTATTATTGTATGTCTGACAGGTATCGGTGGTCTGATCCGTTATGTCAGAGGAGCTCTTCTTGATGCATTATCTATGGATTATGTAAGAACAGCCCGTGCCAAAGGTCTGAAAGAAAAAACTGTTATTTACAAACATGCGTTCCGTAACGCGATGATCCCGATCACAGGCTGGATCGTAGGCTCTATCGTAGGTATCTTTGGTGGAGCGGTTATCATTGAGACTCTGTTCTCATGGAAAGGTGTCGGAAAACTTCTGATCGATTCCTTGAACCAGCATGACTATACAGTCGCACTGTCCATGCAGATGTTTTACATTTTGTTAGGACTTGCTGCAAACCTGATCACAGACTTATGTTACTGTATCGTTGATCCAAGAATTAAACTCGATTAGGAGGAAGACAAATGTTATTTGGAAAGAAGAAAGAAAAAGAGCAGCGTTCCGTTCTTGAAGAAGAACAGATGCAAAGTCCTTTTCGTACGATTATAAAAAATCTGCTGGAGAACAAACTGGCTATGGGAGGATTGATCGTATTTGTATCAATTTTTGCAATGTGCTTCATTCTTCCGATCTGGTTTCACCAGGATTTAAACTATCAGGATCCAACACAAAAAAATATCGCACCGGGATTTTCATTCCTTTCGGTTCCGTCAGATTTAAAAGACAATGCCGAAGTGATTGAATTTGGTCCGACATATGGTGTAGGAGTAGACAAAGACGGTTACGTTTATGAGTGGGGACAATTAACGAAAAACCTGAAAAAAATTCCGGCTGATATGGGAAAAGTTGTTGATATCGCAGTTGGTCAGGACCACGTGCTGGCAATCAACGATAAAGGTAACTTATACACCTGGGGCTTCAACCGAATGGGTCTTAATGTGATTCCGCCGGAACTGAAAGGCAAAAAAATTGCCGACATTGAAGCAGGATATCAGGTATCCGTTGTTGTAACAGAAGACGGAAAAGTTGTTTCATGGGGAAATACAAGTGCAGTTGATATTTCTACAGCTAATGTAAAGGACGAAAAAGTCAAAGAAGTAAAAGCAAATATTCAGACAGCCATTGCCCTTACAAAGGATGGAAAAGTCATCTCGCTTGCAAAGAAAGAAACTGCTTTAGATAATGTACCGGAAGAGATTCAGGGAAAAGTAGAAAAAATCGCTTTAACAGATAAAGCAGCAGCAGCTGTATTAAAAGATGGTACTGTAAAAGTCTGGGGAAACAATCACGACCATATTTTCTCCGTACCGGAAGAAGTGCAGGGCAAAGCAGTGGATATTTCAGGTGGACGTAACCATCTTGTTGTTGTGACAGAAGATGGAAACGCAGTAGCCTGGGGCGGAAATGAAAACAATCAGGCAAAGGTTCCTGCTAAGGCAACCAATATTGCAAAATTAGCCTCCGGCTATTATCAGAACTGTATTATCAAAGAAGACGGCTCTGTTGTGACATGGGGACTGAAAGGTTACTTACTTGGAACAGATAATCTTGGAAGAAACGTATTCTACCGTATCTTAAAGGGTGGACAGATGACTATGACAGTCGGATTCATCGCTGTTATCATCCAGTTCGCGATCGGTATCTTAGTAGGGGGTATTTCCGGATACTACGGTGGAACTGTGGATATCCTTCTTATGCGTCTGGCAGAGGTTGTCGGATCCCTTCCGTTTATCCCGCTAGCACTGATTCTTTCAGCTTTGATCGGAAATAAAGTATCTGATGTCGGAAGAATCATCATGATCATGTTGATCCTCGGTTTCCTCGGATGGACCGGTATCGCAGGTCTTGTCCGTGCACAGGTGCTTGCAGAACGTAACAAAGAATTCGTTGTCGCTGCAAAAGCACTGGGTGTAAGAGAAAAGAATATTATTTTCCGTCATATCGTACCGAACGTAATGACGATCATTATCGTACAGGCAACAATCTCATTTGCAACCTGTATGCTGACAGAATCCGGATTATCATTCTTAGGATTCGGTGTTGCAGAGCCAATTCCTTCATGGGGAAATATGCTGAACAACTGTCGTTCTTCAGAAGTTATCTCACAGTACTGGTGGAGATGGGTATTCCCGTCAGTTGTATTAGGACTTTGTACTGTAAGTATCAACTTGTTTGGTGACGGACTTCGTAGAGCAGTTGACCCGAAAGCAAATGAAAGGTAGGAATAACGATGGCATATTTATTGGAAGTAGATGATCTACATACATTTTTTAAGACAAAAAAAGGAATTGTAAAAGCGGTCAACGGTGTTTCCTATCGAGTAGAGCCTGGGAAAACATTGGGTATCGTAGGAGAATCCGGAAGTGGAAAGAGTGTATCGGCAATGAGTATCTTAAAACTTTTGGATGGAAACGGATATATCGACAGCGGTACAATTACTTTCAAGGGAAGAAATCTTGCGGAGTGTACAATCAATGATATGTACCAGATTCGTGGAAATGAGATTTCCGTTATTTTCCAAGAACCGATGACAAGTTTGAACCCGGTATATACGATCGAAAAACAGTTAAATGAAGTTTATTTAACCCATCAGAAAATCACAAAAAAAGAAGCAAGTGAGAAATCACTTGAAATGTTAAAAGCTGTTAAGATCCCGAATCCGGAATCTGTTATGAAACAGTTCCCGCATCAGCTGTCAGGTGGAATGCGTCAGAGAGTTATGATCGCCATGGCTCTTGCCTGCGAACCAAGTCTTCTGATCGCTGACGAACCGACTACTGCTTTGGACGTTACCATTCAGGCACAGATCTTAAAGCTGATGAATGAACTGAAAAAGGAAAAAGGGACCTCTATTCTGTTCATTACACATGACCTTGGAGTTATCAACCAGATGGCAGATGAAGTGGCAGTTATGTATTGCGGTCAGGTTGTGGAAATGTGTAAAGCAAGAACTATCTTTGCAAAAGAGACAACCTGTTCACATCCATATACGGAAGGACTTATGACTTCAATTCCACGTCTGGATACACCGGTCGGAGCAAGACTTGAGGCAATTCCGGGAGCAGTACCTCATCCGCTCAATCTTCCGAAGGGATGTAAATTTGCTCCGCGTTGTAAATATGCAACAGAGAAATGTATGAATGAAGAACCAAAATTAGAGTTGGCAGAAGACAATCACTTGATTCGTTGTTTCTACCCGGATAAGGAGGCACGCCATGCCAAATAATGATGAAAAGAAAGTGCTTTTGAAGGTCACGGATCTGAAACAGTGGTTTCCACTTAAGAAAACAAAGTTATTCCAGAAAGAGCAGGAGTATGTAAGAGCCAATGACGGAATTACTTTGAATATTTACGAAGGAGAAACAGTTGGTCTTGTTGGAGAATCCGGATGTGGAAAATCAACATTTGGAAGAACTTTACTTCAGATCTACAAACAGACAGAAGGTAAGACAATGTATTACGGCAGAACTCTTACCGATATGGCACCGCTTTATGTAGACGAAACAATCAAAAATATTTCTTCTGGTAAAAAGAAAATTGCCGAATTAGAAGCGAAGGCAGAAGCATTAAAAGCGGAATATGAAAAAATGGAAGATTCTGCGGAAAAATTCCAGAAACAGGCTGAATGTGAAAATATCCAGAAGAAATGTAATATGGAATTCCTGAATCTTGTTCAGATCATTGGTGGATTCTATAGCTTAGATGACACAAAAGAAGCAGAACAGTTACTGCTTGAAAAATTCAAAGTTGCCAGAGTGATCAGTGGTTTAAATGAAGAAAACCAGATGGAAGGTGTCGATAAGACAAAAGAAATCGCAGAGAAGAAAGTGGAACTTGAAAAAGCGGAGAAGAAGTTAGAAGAACTCCGCAGTAAATATAAAAACGATGAAGCTTTTACAAAATACGAAGCATACCGTGATAATGGAGTAGATCTTGCGAGACTGAAAACACAAGAAATGCGTTTCCTACGTAAAGATATGCAGATGATCTTCCAGGATCCATACTCATCACTGAATCCGCGTATGACAGTTGGACAGATCATCGGAGAAGGTCTTCTTGCACATGGCATTTTTAAGAAAAATGATGAAAAAATGCAGGCGTATGTTATGGAAGTCATGGAAAAATGTGGACTTGCACCATATATGATCCATCGTTATCCACATCAGTTCTCTGGTGGACAGAGACAGAGAATCGGTATTGCACGTGCACTTGCATTGAAACCAAGATTTGTAGTCTGCGATGAGGCGGTTTCCGCACTTGACGTTTCCATTCAGTCGCAGATCGTCAACCTTCTGAAAGATCTCGGAAGCGAAGACAATCTTGCATACTTATTTATTTCACATGGTTTGAGTGTTGTAAAATATATCAGTGACCGAATTGGTGTTATGTACCTTGGAAACATCGTAGAGCTTGCAGAGTCACAGGAAATGTTTGATCATCCTACACATCCATATACAGAAGCGCTGCTATCAGCAATTCCGACGACAGACGTAGATTCTAACAGAGAGATGATCCCGCTTGAAGGAGATATCCCAAGTCCGGTTCATCCGCCGAAAGGATGTAAGTTCCATACAAGATGTAAATACTGTACAGAAATCTGTAAGCATATTACACCGGAACTTGTGGAAATGAGACCTGGACATTTTGTAGCCTGTCATAATCCACTCGGAGTAGAAAAGGATTCATAAAATCAGAAAGGAATTAGCATGAGCTTTTTTGGAGGATACAGCAAACGAGGAAGACAGTTGGAAGAACAGGATAAAAAGTTCCTGGAATTTAAAAAGCAGATGAGTGACCAGAACATTGTTTTTGAAAAGGGAGATTATCTGGCAATGGTTTTGGGGGCATTCTGGGCACTCTGGCCGGCTCTGGCAATTACACTGGCAGTAATTGTGGGGATCAGCCTGTTCTTTTTATAAAAAAACTGCAAAAATCTGAAAGGAAGAATGAATGGATTATACCAGGAAGGCATCAATACAAAGAAAAACTCTTTGGCAGCAAATCGCTGATGTGTTAAGAGAAGACATCATTCGGGGGAAGATCAAACCGGGGGAACGAATTGTAGAAGAAGATATTGCGGAGAAGTTTCATGTAAGCCGGGGACCGGTCAGAGAAGCCCTGCGTCATATCGGGGAGGAAGGATTTGTTGTTTATGAGTCTCATAAAGGCAGTACAGTAAAGACGATTTCCTATGAAGAAATGCAGGAAAAATATCTTGTCCGCTCTACCCTGGAAGTTCTGGCAATCAGGATCATTGCCGGAAAACTTCCGGAAGAAATCGAACGGGAAATGGATGAGTGTCTGGACCAGATGGAAAAAGCTGCGAAAGAAAAAGATGTGTACCACATTATGTGTTATGATGAACAGTTTCATTCATGCATTGTTCGAGCAGCAAAGTGCGAAACCTTATATAAAATATGGGCAATGCTCCGGGAAAGCAATTTGTGCGGATATTATACAATGGGTGTTGAATCCATCATCCCCTTTGATGTACTTCGCTACAATCATGAGATCCTTTTAAAAGGAATAAAAGAATTGCCTGTTGAAAAGACAGCAAAATTGATTGAGGAGCATTATATGATCGTTCCGGAAGTTCTGCATGAAAAACAGTGTAAGAAATCCGAATAGAACGAAGGATAATGTGATTTCAGTTGTTTTAGATCAGGTGGCTAAAAAGACCACCTGACAGCGGCGTTCTACTTCAAAGCTTCGTCACAAAACAGACTGTGTAAATACTTGCAATTACAAGAAAAAACGAATACAATATAGAAAAAGAGGCAGGTATCAAGCGGAAATGAGACAGATGGAATTTAAAATGGAGCGTCCGGGACTGGTTGAACCCGGACAGATTGTTGATGTGACAGAGGGCGTTGTAGCTGCGTATTTTTATTATACGATTGAGCCGGCTGTGGCAATGAGCGCCAATTATCGTTCATGGCAGAGACTTAAGTCAGGACAGGGAAAGGTGATTGACGTAAAGCAGACACCGCAGGGATATTATGTGGTGTGTGAATTTGATGAAGAGGATGTGGAATAAAGAAAAGGAAAAATCCACTGGAAAGAATTCAATATAAAAAGATCAGAGAATGATAAAAAATGTGATTATCAGACTCTGATCTTTTTATATTGTCATGTGTATGGAAGGAAACTACCGGTGGCAGACTCTGCAGATGCTGAATGATGGAAAAAACTGCTATATAATCCTGAACCAGGAACATAAACAGAGAAAATCTACAGTCCAAGAAGAGCAGGAAGTTCCCTGATTGCGCCAATCTGTCTTGGTGGATCCGGAATATCACCAAATCCATACGAAGCATAAATAAAAGGAACGTCTGCTTTCTGGCAGGCATCAAAATCACCTGAAGTATCTCCGACATAAACCACATCCTGCAGATGATTGCGCTCCATCAGAAGACGGATGGATTCATTTTTTGGAACCTGTGTCTGACCAAAGCATAAAAAATCTTTGATATATTTTCCGAGTCCCATCGTTTTTAGAAAAACTTCGATATATCCACACTGGCAGTTGCTGACGATATAAAGATCGATTTTCTGAGAAAGGCTTTCCAGTGTCCGTGCAACATCCGGGTAAAGAATACCATGATCGGTTTCAAGCAGCCGGTTTTCATAGTCAAAGCAAAGATAGCCGATCCGGTCACGTTCTTCTTTTGGGCAGGAAGGAAAGAGTGCAAGCGTGATCTCATCCATAGTTTTTCCGAAAAGTGACTTAAGCCCATCAGCTGTAAGTGAGAGGGAAAAATCCGTATTCTCATCTATCGCCTGATTCCAGGATCTGGCAACTGCTTCGGTTGAGTCCCAGAGTGTGCCGTCTACGTCAAATATAATACCATCCATAATTCAATCTCCTGTATCTGAAAAAAATATTTAACAGGTTAAGGATAGCACAAGGCGAGTATCCGGGCAATGATCTGCAAAATATTTTATCGAAAAGTTACAGGTGCTGTCGAAAAAATGCGAATTAGTAAGATAGAAGAAAAGAAGTGTAAGATAGTAGAAACAGAGAAAACAAAAGAAATAAGTGGGGGAAAAGAAATGGCTGAGGGGAAAATCAGGATCAAAGATATTGCAAAAATAGCCGGAGTGAGTGCAACAACTGTATCGAATGTGATCCATGGAAGAACGGAAAAGGTATCAAGAAAGACGAGAAAAAGGATAGAGGAGATCCTGGATGAACAGGAATATGCCCCAAGCATGGGAGCACGTATCCTTTCTGGAAAATCTTCCGGGATGATTGCTGTAGTTGTTGGAAAAAGGCAGGAATGGGAGCAGGAGAGTGAAAAATTAGAAGAAATACTGCGTGAGATCGAGAAGAGTCTGGATGAGAGAGAATACTATATGCTGCTGCATTTTGTAAAAACAGCAGAAGAATTTGTACGATATGCGGCGGTATGGAAACTGGATGGGGTTATCTGTATCTGGCTCAATGAAGAGGAGTGTACAAGAATCCGGCAGATGTGTGCAGTTCCGGTGGCTGCGATATACAGAACAGACCGGATTTACGGAAAAGCCGGTGAGGAAGTCGCAAGGTTTCTGTTTAAAAGAGAGGAACGGAGAATCTGGTTTCTGGATGGAACGGAAGAGTACGGAAAAGCGGTATGGCAGGGAATGCAGAAAATATTTTCAAAAAAAGGCTGCTGTCTTGAAGAAGAACAATATCTGGAAATTCCAAAAGACAGGGATCTGCGGAGAATGTTCTATAAAATCCGGCTGGCAGGGCTTGCTTTATCCGCAGATATGCTCGTATTTGCATCTGCCGTACAGGGAGTAGAGGCTGTCGGTTATCTGCATGATCTGGAAATCAAGGTGCCGAAGGAAATTGAAGTGATAGCGGTCGGAAAAGAAGAAACAGCACTTATTTGCCGCCCACAGCTGACAACAGTAGAGTTTGACAAAAAACGATTAGTCCGGCAGGCAATCGAAGAATTATATGTGCAGATAATAAAAGGATATATTTTGACAAAATCCGGAAAAATCAGTGTGAAAACGATAATTAGAGGTTCCTGTAATTGATAAAATCGAATTAAAGTGATAAAATTTTAGAAAGCTACTTGACAAAGGTGGTGTCAATTGCTACAATAAAAAAACAGAACGCACTCTGTTTTGTAAAGTAAAGGAGTATGTTATGAGAAAACAAGCTTATTCAATTTTGGTTTATAACAATCCGGGACTATTAAGCCGTATGGCAGGATTGTTCAGCAGACGGGGGTACAATATTGAAAGTATTACCGCAGGTACAACTGCAGATCCGAGATTTACAAGGATCACGATCGTAGCAAGTGGAGATGAACAGATTCTTTCACAGATCGAGAAGCAGGTTCGCAAGATGGAAGATGTGATTGAGGTGAAGCCGTTAAATGACAGCAATTCAGTATGCAGAGAACTGGTTATGATCAAGGTTCGTGCAAATGCATCTGAAAGAGCAGACCTTATTTCACTGGCAGATATTTTCCGTGCGAAGATCGTTGATGTTGAAAAAGACTGTCTGATGATTGAACTGACGGGAACCGAATCAAAGCTGAAAGCGTTTATGGAGCTTCTGGACGGATATGAGATCCTGGAGCTGGCAAGAACCGGTATTACCGGACTGAAGCGCGGAAGCGATGATGTGATCATGTTTGATTAAAGCAGAGAGACGTTTTGAAAAGAGCGACGAGCTCGAAAGTGGCACCTTCAGGGATGCAGCAGTAGTTACATAAGAAAGCTAGGGGCATGGAGCCTTTAACTCTATAGAATTCAATAAGTCATAGGAGGAAATTAAAAATGGCAGCAAGAATTTTTTATCAGGAAGACTGTAATTTATCAGTATTAGAAGGACAGACAATCGCTATCATCGGATATGGTAGCCAGGGACATGCACATGCACTGAACCTGAAAGATTCGGGATGCAATGTCATTATCGGTCTCTACGAAGGAAGCAAATCATGGGCAAAAGCAGAAGCTCAGGGATTTGAAGTATATACAGCAGCAGAAGCTGCAAAGAAAGCTGATATCATCATGATCCTTATCAACGATGAACTTCAGGCTGATATGTATAAGAAAGACATCGAACCAAACCTTGAGGAAGGTAACATGCTGATGTTCGCACACGGATTCAACATCCACTTCGGATGCATCACACCTCCGGCATACGTAGATGTAACAATGATCGCTCCAAAAGCACCGGGACATACAGTAAGAAGCGAATATCAGGCAGGAAAAGGAACACCATGTCTGATCGCAGTAGAACAGGATTACACAGGAAAAGCCTGGGACAGAGCACTTGCTTACGGTCTTGCAATCGGTGGAGCAAGAGCAGGACTTCTTGAAACAACATACAGAGTAGAGACAGAAACAGACCTCTTCGGAGAACAGGCTGTACTTTGCGGTGGTGTATGTGCCCTTATGCAGACAGGTTTCGAAACACTTTGCGAAGCAGGATACGATCCAAGAAACGCATACTTCGAATGCATCCATGAAATGAAACTTATCGTAGACCTGATCTACCAGAGCGGATTCGCTGGAATGAGATACTCAATCTCCAACACAGCAGAATACGGTGATTACATCACAGGACCAAAGATCATCACAGAAGATACAAAGAAAGCAATGAAGAAGATCCTCTCAGACATCCAGGACGGAACATTCGCAAAAGAATTCCTTCTCGACATGTCACCGGCAGGACGTCAGGTACACTTCAAAGCAATGAGAAAGAAAGCCGCAGAACATCCATCAGAAGTGGTTGGAGAAGAGATTAGAAAACTTTATAGCTGGAACGGTGAGGATAAATTGATCAATAACTAAGCGATAGGCAACAAGCCGGTCAGCTAAGCGGAAATAGAAGGAGTCCGGGAAAAACATGTTCGCATGCTTTTCCCGGACTCCTTCTATTTCTGATTAGTTAGTTGGCGCCGCCAACGGTCGAACAAGCTCTGCTTGTGAGACTCTGACCGGCTTGTATCGTAAATCATTCGACCCACAAACTCTAAAAACACAACCAGCGGAATCGCGCTTCCGCGCCAATTCCGCGTCCCCTCAAAACAAAAGTCCTGTCCTTCCACAAACACACCCAGCCAAATCGCGCTCCTGCGCCAGTTTGGCGTCCCCTCTAAACAAAAGTCCCGTCAAACCAATAATTTTCATCTCCAGCATCTCACTTACCTAAGTCGAAAAAAATAAGATTATATTACTGTGAGCAGAGTGGATGAAGAATGGACAAAAGAAATTGTATGATATTATAAAAGACAGTTGTAAAACAGATTTTTCTGTCATTTTTTAGTGATATTATATAAATGAGGCGTAAAACTATAATAAAGTTGCTTGAATTACTGTTTTTAACATTTTTTGCATAAAACTACAATATTGCTCTTTACAAAACGATACGCTTACATTATATAAAATAAAAACCGTTTTCTATCACAAATGTTCAATGATATATTTTAAATTGATTTGTCAAAAAAATAATAAAACAACAAAAAAGACTGAATATTATTCCTTGTATCAAGTAATATATTGATAATTATCCCATCTGTGATATAGTAAAGATAATAGGTGTCTTTATTGGAGAGGTGAATGAAATGAAAAATGATAAAAAAAATGATATTTTTGAAGTTATTAAAGATGCACGAACGAACCCGATTCAACAAATAGAAACTATGGCCAGTGAACTGCATAAAACAGAACATATTTCTCCACTAGATGCTTGCAAATGCACTGGAAATTGTGGTGCTATGTAAATTATGCAAATATAAAGCGTATTAAAATGTAGATATTTAGTGCAAGTAAAGACACCTATCTTGTAAATTACGAATTTCAGTAAAGATATAATGAGAGGGATTAATTATGAGATTTAGTAGTTATAATATGGTATGTAATATTGATAATAAGCGATATGTTTATAATTCTATATCAAAATCAGTTTTGCAATTACAAATAGGATGTGAGATTGATTTTGAGGATGATAATTTATGTGATGTTGAAAATTTATTTAACAAAAAACAATGTCTATCCCTTCAAAATAATGGTTTTATTATAGAGGATGATTTTGATGAACTTAAATCACTTGAATATATTTACAAAAAGAATTTTTTTGATTCGTCGGAGTTAACACTTATTTTAACACCGACTTTTGAATGCAACTTTTCATGTCCATATTGTTTTGAAGCTCCTCAAAGAAAAACTAAAACTTCAAAAAATTATTTTGATGTTTTAAAAAAATATGCATACAAAAATTTTAAAAATTACCGTCATGTAGAATTAAGTTTGTTTGGAGGAGAACCTCTTTTGTTATATAGTCAATTTAATGATATGCTAGAATATACAAAGAAACTATCAGGGCAATATGGTTTTGACTATTCTACTTCAATTGTAACAAATGGTTCTTTGATTACAGAAAATATTGTTGATTCACTAATAAAACATCATTGCAGGACATTACAAATTACTCTTGACGGTAGAAAAGAAAGCCATGATAAAACACGAAAATTTAAAAATAATAAACCTTCGTTTGATATGCTGATAAGAATAATTAATGAAAAATTAGAAAAGTATTTTGAGGATTCTAATTCTGAATTCTATTTAAG